>NZ_JBHYZP010000057.1:0-43172 GCF_042752355.1 Streptomyces sp. NPDC059255 | reverse complement strand
TCCAGCCGGGCCCACTGGCTACTTGTCAGATCTCCACCACGCTCCACGACACGTGATCATTCACGACCAAGATCCACTTTCGCAACAGGCCCTAGGCCCTGTCTTCAGAGTCCCACCTGACTCGCGACGCCCGGAACGCACGCTCGCTGCGGGAACTTGGACCGCGAGTAACTGGTCATCGGCTGCGGCGTGGCGACGGTCAGCTCGGCGAGTTGGGCGCGCGCCGCGTCGGCGGACGCGGGCTCCGGCATCCGGAAGGACACCGCGGCAGGAACAGCCGCAGCGGAGGAAGCAGCGAGAGCAGGCCCCGGCGCCGCCGTGCCGAGCACAGCAGCCAGAGAGAGAACACCGGCGTGGTGACTGTACCGGTGGTGTTCGCGGCTGCGGCTGTCCGGGGCCCGGCCGGCCAGGAGGAGGATCCTCGTGCAGAGTCCCGCCACGTTCCCGCCCACCACGTCCGGGCCGGCGGCCGGCGGCCCGGTTCGTTCCCGCCGGCTGACCGTCGCCGCCCGGGGCGGGCGGAGGGGTTTGAAGGATGTTCTGAGCCCTCATGCATCATCCGTTCGGCGTCCCGTCGAGCGGGCCGGCCGGATCCGTAAACGCCAGTGGTGCAGCAGCTGCGAAGGCCGTCCGCCGGCCTTCGGCCGCGAGGCGAACAGGCACCACGACGTCGTGGAACGCTCATGGGGCCCTTTATACGGTGAGGCCGCGCAGGAGCTGGTCCATGTGGCCGGCGGCGGTCTCGGGGTCCAGGGGGAGATGGCCGACGAGGAGCCGGTACCAGAACACGCCGAAGATCTGGTCCACGGCGAGATCCAGGTCCGCGCCGGGCCGGATCTCGCCTCGCTCCCGGGCACGCAGCAGGATGCGCAGGACCACCTCCCTCCGCGACTCCGCCCAGGCCCGGAAGGGGCCCTCGAACGCTGGATCCAGCTGGGCCTCCGCCATCAGTCCCCGCAGGGCGCGCATGCGTGGAGGATGACGGACCCCCGTGTGGAGGTGCTGCGCGAACTCGGTCAGATCGGTGGCCAGGGAGCCGGTGTCCGGCTCGGGCACGATGCGGGCGACGAGGGCGGTATAGGCCTCCATCACCAGGTCGGGTTTGGACCGCCACCAGCGGTAGATGGTGCTTTTTGCCACCCCCGACCGTTCGGCGACACCCTCGATGGTGATCGCCTGGTAGCCACACTCCTCCAGCAGTTCCGTCGTGGCGGTCAGCACCGCCTTGTGTGCCTCCGCGTTCCGGATGCGCCCACCTGTGCGTGCCATGAGGCCCCGTCCTCCCTTTCGCCTTGACGTCCGTGCCGACTGTCGGTCGAATGCTACAGTCATTCGAAACGAAACGTAGCGTTCTGATTTGGGGAGAGAATTGAGCACCATCGTCGTCTCGCACGCCTACAACACAGACGAGCGCAGCGTGTGGTATCCCTACCTGCGCGACCAACTCCAGTCACGCGGCCATACGGTCGAGGTCCCGAACCTCCCTGACGCTCACGCCCCGGGGCTGGAGCAGTGGCAGACCGCCTTCGCCGAACGGGCGCTCGCCGCCCCTGCCGGGGAGACCGTGCTGGTCGGCCACAGCATCGGCGCCGTCAACATTCTGCGTTTCCTCGAAAGGTACGACCCCGACCGCGGCGGCGCCTTCGCCGGCGCCGTCCTGGTAGCGGCCCCCGCGCACGAAGTCGGCTACGAAGCGCTCGCAGAGTTCTTCGCCAAGCCCTTCGACTGGGGTGCCATCCGTCCTGCCGCCCGGCGTTTTCACGTTCTGGCCGCCGCCGATGACCCCGTGCTGATACCCGATCCGTTCGGGCATGTCGCCGCACTCGTCACCAACCTGCGCGCCACCGCCACGATCACCCCCACCGGTGGCCATTTCGGCGCCGCTCCCGACGACCACATCGATCTGCCCGAGGCCGTGCGCCTCGTCCTGGACATCCTCGGAACACGCTGAGCTGAACGGTTGGGACAACTCATCATGGCGAAGAAGATCCTGTTCGTGATCAGCGCTGCCGACCACTGGACTCTCAAGGACGGCACCCGCCGGCCCGCCGGCTTCTGGGCCGAGGAGGTGATCGGCCCCTATGAGGAGTTCAAGGCGGCCGGCTACGAGATCGCGGTGGCCACCCCGGGCGGCGTGCCCCCGACCGCCGACGCGGTGAGCCTGACCCCCGAGTACTGCGGCGGGGAAGAGGGCGTGGCGAGAATGCGCGCCGCGCTCGCCACGGCGAGCGAACTGGCCAGCCCTGTGCGTATCGAGGACGCCGCTCCCGAGGAGTACGACGCCGTGTTCTACCCCGGTGGCTGGGGTCCAATGGAGGACCTGTCCGCCGACGCGGCCTCCGCAGGGCTGCTTGCCGACGCCCTGGCCGCTGGCAAGATCCTCGCTCTGGTCTGCCACGGCCCGGCCGCACTGCTGGCCACCGTCGATGCTGCAGGCAGATCGCCGTTCACCGGATACCGGCTCACCGCCCTGAGCAACGCCGAGGAGGCCATCGGAGGGCTGGCTGACAAGGCCCGGTGGCTGCTGCAGGACCGCCTGGTCGGCGACCTCGGCGCGGACTACCGCGAAGGTCCCGAGTACCAGCCGCACACCGAGACCGACCGCAACCTCTACACCGGTCAGAACCCGGCCTCCGCCGTCCCGCTCGCCCGCGAAGTCCTCAAGGCGCTGAGCCGGACTCCGGCTTCGAACTGATCCCATCCGGGGCGGGATGACGCGAGTGTGACCGCCGCTTCACAGGAAGCGGCGGTCCTTCCGCACGCTCTCACCGGTCGGCACGACCATGGTCCCCCCACGCGGTCCGCTGTGGCGTAGCAGGCGAGCCTGCTCGACCGCCGTGATGCTCTGGGACCGCGACGAGCCCGCAGCACAGCAGACTGACGCGGCAGTTCAGTCGTCGGTGTCCCGGAGGGGCGTGGAGGTTGTTGACTCTCCAGCCGCTTGAGACTCCATAGTGGCCGACGTGGACGACGAGTTGTACGTGATCGGGGACGTGGCGCGCCGTACCGGGCTGAGTGTCAGCGCCATCAGGTACTACGCCGACGCCGGGGTCATCGCGCCCAGCGGTCGTACGGCCGCCGGGTACCGGCTCTACGGCATCGGCGCCATCGCCCGGCTGGAGCTCGTCCGCACCCTGCGGGAACTCGGCGCGGGCCTGGACGACATCCGCCGGCTGCTGGCCGGCGAGATGGCCTTGGGCGATCTCGCCACGGCGCATCTCGCGCTGGTCGATGGGCAGATGCGCCGTCTGCAAGCCCGCAGGGCCGTCCTGCGGACCATTACCGGACAGCACACCACGACAGAACAGGTGGGTCTCATGCACAAGTTGGTCTCCATGTCCGACGACGACCGCGACCAGCTCATCGACGGGTTCTGGAACGAGATCAGCGACGGTCTCGACGTGCACCCCTCGTATGTCGAGCAGTTGCGCGGGTGGCGGCCGAAGCTGCCGGAGGAGCCCTCCGCCGAACAGCTCGAAGCCTGGATCGAACTGGCCGATCTGGTGCGGGACGGGGAGTTCCGCCGGTCCGTGCACCGCTTCTTCCACGACACCTTTTCCCGTAGTGCCAGGGCACGCCACGTGACGACACCGGCCGTGCAGCGGGTGATCGAGACACACGCGAAGATCCTCCAGGAGGCCGACGAGGCGCAGCGGTTCGGGCTGGCCCCGGAGTCTCCGCAGGCCCAGGACATTGCTGCCCGCCTGCTGGCCTCGATCGCCGAGTTCGAGGCCGAGTTGAGCGGGGTGCCGGTCGGGGAGCGGGCCGGGGAGCGGGACGGCGCCGGGATGCGGGAGTGGGTCCTCGCCACGGGCCGCGCCGACCCGGCGGGCGAAGCCGTCGAGAACGCCGTGTCCGGGTTCCAGGACATGTTCCAGGGACTGTTCGGCCGGTACATGTCGCTGGTGTCCACGATCAACGGGACACCGCAGGTGGATCCGGCGAGCGAGGAGGCGGCTTGGGAGTGGTTCACCGCGGCGGTCGCGGCGAGCCCGCGCGGGCAGTGGGCAGGCCGCACGGCGGCACCCGCAGATCCGTCGGGCGGGTGACACTCGGCTCGGCCACGTGGATCGGTCACGGGGCCCCAGCGGGGCGACGCAGGCAGCCTCGCCTCGGCCGGTCTCGCCTCGGGCGGACCGGTTTTCACGACCCACCACCGGAGAAGCTCGGCCACGAGGTTCTTGCCGGTCATCACCTCATAGTCCGGGCGCTCCGCAAGACGGGACCGCAGCAAGGGAAGTTCGGACCGCTGCCGGTGGGGGACCACGATTGTCAGCCGGCACCCCCCCGCCCAGCACGGAGCGCTCGAGTTGCGCATCGGCCAGAGCCCCGAAGGACCGTCGCGCCTTCGCATCCATCCGCCCACTCCTTGGCCACCAGCGGTCCGGAAGCCGTGATGAGCGGGTCGTAACGGTCGCCATCATCGTCAGCGGGTGCCGCGAGGCTGCGAGAGGTCATTTGTGATTGATCGAGATAGTTGTCACCTAGACGAGGTATCTGTCACTGGCTCGGGTAGCCAGCAGCATCGGTACATGGCCATGTGGAGCGGAAGTCGGTGTGCGTCTACTCGTAGCTGAAGTCCTGTTCGGCCTCCGAGGTCGCCTCGATGATCGAGGGCGTGCTGCGGCACCGCACCGACATGGAGGTGGACCGCCAGTACACCGACACCCACGGTGTGTCCATGGTCGGCTTCGCCTTCGCTCACGTGCTGGACTTCAAGCTGATGCCGAGGCTGAAGAACGTCGGCTCCGCGATGCTGTACTGGCAGGCGGCCGGGCAGGACGAGAAGTGGCCACACCTCGCGCCGGTGCTGTCCACCAAGACGATCAACTGGGACCTGATCGCCCAGAGGTGCGACCAGATCGTGGAGTACACCACCGCCCTGCGCCTGGGTGCCGCCGAGGCTGGGTAGGTGCTGCGGCGCTTCACCCGCGGCGGCCCCACGCACCGCTATCGGGCGATCGAGGAATTCGGGCGGGCGGTGCGCACGGCGTTCGCGACTACCTCGCCGACGTCGAGGTGCGCCAGGAGATCCACGAAGGGCTCCAGGTCGTGGAGAGCTGGAACTCCGCGAACAAGGACCTCTTCTACGGCAAGGACGCGACCTGGCTGGTGAGGACAAGGAGTCCTAGGAGGTGAGCATCCTTGCGCTGCACCTGCTCCAGTCCGCCCTGGTCCACGCCAACACGCTGCTGATGCAGCGGGTCCCCGCCGACCCGAAGTGGGCCGACACCCTCACAGACGCCGACCGGCGGGCCCGTCCCCACTGTTCTGGCCCCACGCGAACCCCTACGGCGGGTTCGAGCTGGACATGAACTCACACCTCGCCCGCGCCGCCGCGGCGTCCATGGTGCCCGGCCCCCGAACCCCGCCCGAGACGGGAACCGCCCGGTCGGCGGCGGGCGGCTCGGCCAGGTCGGCAACCTGAAAGCCGGTACCTGCGACGTCGCCCGGAGGGCTGGATCCGGTGGGGTGCATTGCCGCGCCATCCGGTTGTGCGGGGCGGACTGTGGAACGGATCAGCCGGATGCCGTCAACACCGCGCGCGCGGTGGTGAGGATCTCCTCGGAGAGCGGGGAGCCGTTGGTGGCCCGGGCCAGGACGAGTGCACCGAGCATGGTGCACAGCCGGGTGATGCCGTCCTGGTTCTCAGTGGTGAGCCACTCGGCGAAGTCGCCCACGCCTTCGGTGTAGATCCGGCGGGCTTCCCGGCCTTCGCCTTCGCGCGCGATGTCGGTGACGAGTGCGGCGACGGGACACCCGTCCGCCGGGCTGTCGCGGTGTGCAGGGGAGAGGTAGGCGTCGATCGTTGCCCGCTGGGCGGCGGCGCGCTGTCCGCCGTGCTGCTCGAATTCCTCCTTGTGATGCCGGGTGAGTTCGTTGAAGGTGTGGGCGGTGGCTTCGTCGATGAGTGCCTCTTTGGAGGCGAACTGCTTGTAGAAGCCGCCGTGGGTCAGTCCGGCCGCCTTCATGATGTCGGCGACGCTGGCGTGAGTTCCCTGTTCCCGGAACAGGCGAGACGCGGTCTCCACGACCCGCCGGCGGTTCTCCTCTGCCTGCGCCTGTGATGCGCGGCCCATGGGCCACCTCCCGATTGGATGTCGACTGGCATCTATCCTAGACCAGTGCTTAGATTGTGTATGTAATCTAATTTAGGCGTCGGTCGCTCGCCGGCGGCCGTAACACTGGGAGTGGGCATGGAACTGAAGGACGCGGTCGCGGTGGTCACCGGCGCCAACCGGGGGCTCGGACGGCATCTGGCTGCCCAGCTCGTCGAGCGTGGCGCGAAGGTGTACGCGGCGGCCCGGCGGCCCGAGACGGTCGACGTGCCGGGCGTCATCCCGCTGCGGTTGGACGTCACGGACGAGACGTCGGTGCAGGAGGCCGCCTGCGTGGCGTCCGACGCGACACTGCTGATCAACAACGCGGGCATCTCCACCGGCGCGGCGCTGATCGGAGGCGACCTGGCCGAGGTGCGCCTGGAGATGGAGACCAACTTCTTCGGCCCGCTCGCCGCGACCCGCGCCTTCGCCCCCGTGATCGAGGGCAACGGCGGCGGCGCCGTGCTCAACGTCCTGTCCGCCCTGTCCTGGTTCCACCCGGCAGGACTCGGCTCCTACGCCGCGTCCAAGGCCGCCGCCTGGGCGCTGAGCGACGCGACCCGTGAGGAATTGGCACCGCGCGGGATCACCGTCTCGGCGCTGCACGTCGGCTACATGGACACCGACATGGCCGCCGGCGTGCCCGCCGATCAGAAGGTCGCCGCCGCCGACGTCGCGGCCCAGGCCCTGCACGGCATTGAGACTGGCCTGCCCGAGATCCTCGCGGACGAGGCCAGCCGGTACGTCAAGCAGAGCCTGTCCGCGGCACCCCAGCCGAACGCAGGCTGACGCCCCCCGGCGCGACCACCTCCACACCCCTCAGACAAGGACATCTCATGCGCTACACGACCTTCGGCCACCGGACCGGACTGCGCGTCTCCGAGTACGCGCTCGGCACCGCGAACTTCGGCACCGGCTGGGGCGCAGGCGCCGAGCCCGACGAGGCCCGGCGGATCTTCGACCGGTTCGCCGAGGCCGGCGGCACCTTTCTCGACAGCGCGGACGGCTACCAGTTCGGCGAGTCGGAGGAACTGACCGGAAAGCTGATCTCCGCCGACCGCGACCACTTCGTCCTGGCTACGAAGTTCACCCTCGGTGCCGCCCCGCAGCCGGACATCTCCAAGACCGGCAACAGTCGCAAGAACATGGTCGCCTCGGTCGAGGCCAGTCTGAAGCGCTTGGGGACCGACTACATCGACCTGCTGTGGGTGCACTTCCCCGACGAGCTCACGCCGATGGAGGAACTCCTTCGCGGACTCGACGACCTGGTGAGCGCCGGCAAGATCCACCACGCCGCGCTGTCCAACTTCCCCGCCTGGCGCGTCTCGCGCGCGGTAACCCTCGCGGACCTGAAGAACTGGGCCCCGATCGTGGGCATCCAGCACGAGTACAGCCTCGTCGAGCGCACCGCCGACCGTGAGCTCCTGCCCATGGCCGAGAGCCTCGGGCTCGGCGCAGCCCTGTGGTCCCCGCTCGGTGGCGGACTGCTCACCGGCAAATACCGCGGCTCCGCCGAGGGGCGCCTGAGCGACCTGGGCATGGTCATCCACACCGAGAGCACCGGCCAGAAGACCGCCGTCGTCGACACCGTCCTGGCGATCGCCGAGGAGAGCGGCGTGACGCCCGCCCAGGTGGCGGTGGCGTGGGTGCGCGAGCGCGCCGCCCGTTCCGTGGCCACGCTCGTCCCGATCATCGGCCCGCGCAGTCTCTCCCAGCTCGACAGCTACCTCGGCGCCCTCGATGTCCAGCTGACCGACGAGCACTACACACGCCTCGCCGAGGTCAGCGCGGTGCCGCTCGGCGTGCCCCACGAGGGGATCGCCGCCTCACTGAACCGCCTCCAGGGAGGCGCCGCCGACCACGTCACCACCCCGGTCGTGCCGGTGGCCTGACGGGTGAACGCCTCTGAGGACGCGGTGCGCCCGCGCCGCACCCAGAAAGACAACACAAACTAGTTCGTACTGGGAGAAGCCTGGGTGAGCGGAGACTCCGACCTTCCACGGACGGGACACGGAACGGAGACGACGATGAAGGCTTTCATGGTCGAGAAGTACGGCGACCAGGCCGGGATGCGCGCCGCCGAAATCCCCGCCCCCCAGGTAGGTGCCGACGACGTCCTGGTCAAGATCCACGCGGCGGGCGTCAACCCGCTGGACCTCAGGATCCTCAACGGAGACTTCAAGGCGTTCATGCCCTACCGTCTCCCGCTCATTCTGGGCAACGACCTCGCCGGGACGGTCGTCCGGGTCGGCCCGTCCGTCACCCGCTTCTCGGTGGGCGACGACGTCTACGCCCGGCCTGACAAGGACCGCATCGGTACCTTCGCCGAACTCATCGCCGTCCCCCAGGATGACCTGGCACCCAAACCGGCCACGCTCACCATGACCGAGGCCGCGTCCCTCCCCCTGGTCGCCCTCACCGCATGGCAGGCACTGGTCGAGCGGGCCCGCGCGCAGCCGGGACAGAAGGTCCTCATCCACGGGGGCGCCGGCGGCCTCGGCTCCATCGCCGTCCAACTGGCGAAGGCGCTCGGCGCACACGTCGCCAGCACCGTGAGTACCACCAAGGTCGACCTGGCCAGGGACCTCGGCGCGGACGTCGTCGTCGACTACCGCACCCAGGACTTCGAAGAGGTCCTCGACGGCTACGACGTCGTCCTCGACAGCCTCGGCGGCGAGACCCTCGCCAAATCCCTGCGCGTACTCAAGCCCGGCGGCACGGCCATCAGCGTCGCGGGCCCGCCCGACCCGGCCTTCGCCCGCGAACTGGGCGCGAATCCACTCCTCCGCCTGGCCATGACCGCCCTCAGCTTGATCTGCACGTCTTGGTTGAGTTCAGGATCACGCGAAGGCCGTACCGGCGTCCCCGGAACACCCGGACGAGTGATCATCGGGTCCGCCCGTTCGAAGCCGAACGTACGCGAGGTCTGCTGTCGCCGTCAGGATCGCGGGGCCCATGGGTCGTCGTGCGCCGTCGGATCAGACTGTTCGGGGTGGAGCATTCCTCGGACGCAGCGCCGCAGTCCGGTCTCGTTCGACCCGCCGGCGGCGGCCATCCAGGGCAGGTCGTCCATGGCGTGGGCGCGCTCGTCGGTGGAGAGGTTGTCGACGACGGCGCGCAGGTAGTCGGGGGCGGGTTCGTCCGTGAGGCAAAGCCAGCCGATCGCAGCGGCCAGCCGGTCCTCGGGAGCTTGCGCCCGGTCCCGCCAGCGTTCTCGCATCCACACGGTGGTCGGCGGATGGGGGTGGGCACGGGTGCTTTCGGCCGTGGCGAAGACCAGGGCGGCGCGCACAATCGGGTCCTGCTCGGCGTCGAGCTGTGCGCGGAAGGCAGTACGGACCGCGCGATCGAGGTCGGTAGCGGCGGCCAGGGCGTAGGCGGCGCGGATCCGGATCGCAGGCTCGGGGTCGTGCAGAAGGGGTTTCAGGAGGGTGGCGTCGGCGGTGACCGCGGCCCGGGCGGCGGCAACCGACCAGCCCGCCGGGTAGCCGGTCACCTCGACCCCGTAGTCGTCGTAGAGGTCCTCGTACTGGGTGTCGGCGCGGTGGAGCAGCAGTTCGCCGCGGGAGGCGACGCCGAAGTAGCGGGCGCGGGCCGGGGAGGAGACTTCAGCGAGCGCGTCGGCACGGTATGGGCTGCGGGGGTCCGCAGCGATCCGGATCAGGAACGGTACGGCGAGCACAGCGGCGGCCCGCATGTCGTTGGCGCACATACCGCTCACAACACCCGTTCCGACACTAACGGATGAACTGCCGTTACGGAGCAGGGCGATGGCCTCCCTGACGTGATTCCCCTGCGGGAAGTTCTCCCAGGGGACCTCGTCGAGCAGGAATCCGTCCTTGACCTTGGGCTGCATGGCGGCCACCACCGCACGCACATCGAACGGCCCGCCCACGAATGAGGACAGGGCCGCCCCGTCCGCCAACGCTCGGCACATCGCGAACGTCGGATCAGTTCGCCACTCGCCCACGTCACGCCGCCCCACCGCTGAGTCCGATCGGAGTAGATCATGCCCGAGCGCACCGACGTCACTGTCGCGGCTCTGCCCTCGCGCCGCGGGGCGAACGCGAGGCCGGCGCTTCCTCAAGCAGGCCGCACGGACGGGTGATCGTCAGACCTTCCTGTTCGAAGCTGGACGTTAAACGACAAGCCAAGGCGGAACCCGCCGCGTGGGCGTGACGGTCCCCGTCCCGGACTGCGGATCCCGCTAGGAAGGCGGGCATGGAATCGCGCAGCAAGGACGTGGCCTCCCGCTTCCTGGAGGAGACGGAGGAGCGGGACCGTATCCCCGCGTACGACCATCTGTGCACGGGGGACTACCGCGAGCACGATCCGGCGATGCCGCAGGAGACCGTGGGCCTGGCCGAGGCCCGCGAGATCTACCGGGAACTGGTGACAGCTTTCGAGCTCAGGCACACCGCCGAGAGCATGGTCGCCGAGGACGACCTGGTGTGCGCCGTTTACCGTGCGGGGCCGCCACATCGGCGAGTACCAGGGATTCCCTCCGAGCGGCCGAACTTTCGAGGTGTCCGGCCAGATCACCTTCAGGTTCCGGGGCAGCAAAGTCGCCGAGACCTGGCTCAACTGGGACTACCAGGGTCTCCTGGAACAGCTCGGCGCACCGGAGACTGCCGGGTAACGCCCACTCTCCCCGCACCGCCACACCAGTGACCTGGTTCCCGGAGCCTTGGGCACGGCAGTCCTGCCGCCCCGTGATCCGTGTCGGGGACCGTTGCGCCGAGGGCGCGCGGAATCCGCGCGGGCGGGACGCAGAACACGCCCGCCCTCAGGAGGAAGACAGCGGCGGTGGACACGGTGGTGGCGACGGCCAAGGCGGTCAGCGCGAGGCCGGTCGCGGCGTCGGGGGAGGTGAAGGGCTGCCCGCGGTGGGCCTGCCAAGTGAGGATCCCGGTCAGGCCGAGGCAGAAGGCGGCGGCGATCCAGACCAGCGCGGTGCGGTGGCGGGGGCCGAGGATCCGGGGGCCAAGGGTGAGGAGCAGGCCCAGCAGGATCAGGGCCTGGAGGGAGTGGACGCCGACGAAGTGCGCCACGCGCCAGTCCCCGCCGACGGTGCTGAAGTTGGTGACCACCATCCCGGGGCCGCCGTCGGGCGGGCCCACGGTGTGCGCGCCGATGTACGGCATCCCGCCGAGGTAGGGCGAATCGGGCCGGGGGTCCGCCGCCGTCTCCTGCGCCGGGGTGGACTGCACCATGAGGTAGACGGCGACCGTACTCACGGTGACCACCACCATTCCCAGCCGCAGGGACCAGGCCAGCGCGGGCGGCTCGACCCTCCCCCGCAGCAGCAAGCCAGAACACGGTCACCAGGCCGATCGCCAGCATGACCAGCGAGGCCGCCAGCATGACCATGATCCTGGTGCCGGTGACGACGCTGGTGAAGTTGAAGTGACTGGTGGTCCCCTCTACCGCCGCCCAGGTGCCTCCCGCTCCCTCGACGGCCACGCAGACCACCGTCGTCCAGGCCATCACACCCACCAGACGGGCGTGGCCCCGGACGAAGGACATCAGCCAGATGAGCGTGACGGCGAACAGACCGAAGGAGAACGCGAACCGGGCGGGCTTCGCCCACGCAGGCTGCCCGGTGATCTCCCGCCCGTCCACCACCAGCCCCACCAGCGCGGCCACCAGGAACGCGCCCGCGACCACCACCGTCGCGACCATCGGCGGGTTGACCACCCACATCCTGCGCACCAGAGACCGCGTCCCGGACACCTTCACGACAGATCCGCCGTCCCTCGGCAACCAGACTGCTGTCCATGCTCCCGACGGGACAGATCGGCCGACCGCCCGCACGGTGGTGCGGTCACCCGACCGGTTCGCGGACCTCCACCACGTGGCCCCCCCCCGCGGGCCCGTCCTTTACCAGAAGGCACCACCCGGCCGGGCCGGAACAGGAGATCGCCGCACCACACGTCCAGGCGGCTGGGAGCGTCGCGCGCGAGAGCAGGCCCAAAGATCGAGGAGCGCGCAGGTGCCCACCAGCTTTCTGACCGAGGAGCAGCGCCGGCGGTTCGCCGATGAGCCCGACGAGGGCCAGCTCGCGGGTCGTTCCTCCTGGACCGGACCGCGCGGCGCCGGGCGATGGCCGCCAGGGGCACGCGGAACCGGATCGGCCTCGCCGTCCAGCTCGGGACCGTCCGCTACCTGGGAACCTTCCTCGACAACCCGGAGGACGTGCCTGCGGTCGTGGTCGGCTAGGGCGCGTATCGAGTCGTGATCAAGGAGTGGTCCGGGTGAGGTCTTTGATCCAGATCATCGCCCCCTCCCGAAGGCGAACCCCACCGACCGATCACGACTCTTCCCCAGGAGCGTGCCGCGCCGGGTCAGTGGCTGGCGAGCTCTGAGAAGATCTCCACCAGTTCGGGCCGGTCGAGCGGGCCGACATGGGGTGCGGCGACGCTTCGCACGTCGGTCGGGTTGTCCGGAGTGAGGCGGTCGGCCTCTTTGATGAATCGGTCCTGCAGCGCCGGCGGAATCAGCCGGTCGAGGGTGAAGCGTACGTAAGTCCGGGGTATCCGGCCCCAGGTGTGTGCTTCGCCCCGGGCTTCAGCCGTGGGGATGCCGGCGGTCTCGTCCGGTTCGAGTGTGGCGAGCAGCCGGCTCACGCCTTCGTCGGTGAAGTCTGCGGCAAGGGCGTTCTTGACGCCGTGGAACACCGCGGGGTCGGCCGAGCGCCAGTTGAGCCGGCTCACCCCGAGGGCCGCTGGGTCGGCGACCATGGCGGCGGTCACCTGGCCGACCAGGCTCTCGCTGTTCTCCGGGGTTTCGAGATAGGCGGCCAGGTTCGGCAGGTCCACGCAGCAGTAGGCGGCGACGTAGACGACCCGATCGAGCAGGTCGGGGATGGCGTTGCCGACCCTGCTCAGGGTGACGCCGCCCTGGCTCATGCCGACCAGGATCACGGGCCCCTGGCGGCGGGCACGGCGCACCACCTTCACGACGTGCTCGACGTAGTCGTCGATGGTGATCTTGGCGAGTGGCGACGGCTCGGTCGCCAGCTCTTCGAGGTTCTGCGGGGCCTGGTACGAACGGGGGTAGAACGCCTCCCGGCCGTGTCCCGGAAGGTCGACGGCGATACACCGGTGCCCGCGCAGGGTGAGTTCGCCGGTCAGGCCCGAAGCCCAGGCCGACGAGGAGTTGGTGCCGTGGACGAACACCAGGGTCGGCGGTCGCCGATCGGCGTTGCGGTTCGTTGTCATGGACGTTCTCTCCTATGTCCGTTGGACGGGTGGCGTGAGTGTGCGGTCAACGGTGCGGTGGGCGCCACATCGGCCACAGGGGCGGGCTGTCCGCCACGCGGACCGGCTCGCCGAGGTCCTCGAATCCGTGCCGCTGGTAGAGGGCGCGGCTGCGGGGCGAACTCGCCTCCAGATACGCGGCCGCCCCGTCGGCGTCCGCTCGCTCCAGCCGGTGCCGCAACATCGCAGAGCCGAGTCCAGCGCCCTGCCGCCCGCTGAGCACCCCCATGCACGGGAGGTAGAGGTGCGGTTCGCGGGCGGGGTGCCGTGGGGCCAGCGCCTGGCCCAGGGCGAGCAACCGCGCGCCGTTCTCGCCGAAGACCGTCTCCTGGCCCGCCTCCGGCGCGTCCGGGTGCTCCTCATAGGGCGTCCGGCCCGCGGCCAGGTTCAGCCATACCGAGGCGCCCTCGCGACGGCCGGCCAGGTATGCCTCGGCGACCGGATGGGTGAGCAAGGGGCGGTAGAAGTGCGCCTGGAGACGACCTCGTCGGTGTGCGTCAGGGAAGAGCCAGCAGGCAAGGGGATCGTTCATGAACGCCTCGGTCAGGACGTCCAGCACCGCCTGCTGGTCTGTGTCTTCCGCCCGCCGCACGGATGCGTACGTTGTATCAACAGCCATGCGTACACCGTAATGATGTTGTTCTTGAAGTAGCAGCACTATTGGCAGAAATTCTGGGTCCCAGCGCGCTAAAGTGAACTAGTGCCGGAGCTAGTGCACTAGTACATTCTTTGGTAGACGGCGACCGCACCAAGAGATCGGGGATTCCTGTGCCGACGTCAGCACAGCGACCGGAACCGCCGTACCGGCAGATCGCCGCGGAGATCCGTGCCCGGATCCTGACCGGCGACCTGCGGCCCGGCGATCGAGTGCCTTCCATCCGGCAGATCGCCCAGCGATGGGGTGTCGCGGTCGCGACCGCGACCAGAGTCATGGCCACTCTCCGCGACGACGGGCTTGTTGAAACGAAGGTCGGCGCCGGCACGGTGGTCAGCACCCGCACGGGTCAGAAGCGGCCGGTCGGCCTCACCGCACCACAGGGACCACGGCGGGTCGGCGCCCCCAAGCGGTCACTGAACCGGCAGCACGTTCTTCGCGCCGCCATCGCGATCGCCGACAACGAGGGATTCGACGCCGTATCCATGCGGCGGCTCGCGGCCGAGCTCGGCGTCGGCCCCATGTCGCTGTACCGGCATGTGGCGACCAAGGACGAACTGGTGACGCAGATGACCGACGAGGTCTTCGGTGAACCGGAGCTGCCCGTCCCGGGGCCGGAAGGGTGGCGGGCCAAGCTCGAACTGATCTCCCGCCGGCAATGGCAGATGTGCCGGCGACACCTCTGGCTGCCCAGGGCCGTCTCGTTCACTCGCCCGCTGCTCGTGCCCAACATGATGGCGCACACCGAGTGGACCCTGCGCGCACTCGACGGGCTTGGACTGCCCATGACGACACAGATTCGAGAGGCACTCACGCTGCACGCACTGGTCCTCACCGTCGCGCTGTCCATGGCGAATGAGGTCGAAGCCGAGCAGGAGACCGGTGTGACGCTCGACCGGTGGTGGCTGACACAGCGGGCCCGGGCCGACGAGCTCCTCCACTCCGGACGATTTCCGCTGCTGGCCGCGGTGACCGGGGAAGCGGTGTCGGACGTGGACGGATTGTTCGAGTACAGCCTTGCCCGCCATCTCGACGGCTTCGCCGCCCTGGTGGAGGGGCACGCCCGAACGAGCCCGTAGTCCTGTCCTCGTCAGAAGTGCTGAGGCAGGTTCGTGTCCGACTCGGTGGCCGGGCCGGCCGGGCGCGGCGAGCCGGTGCCCGGGCTCCCCGGGTCAGCACACGCCCAGGACCGTACCGAGGTTCCCGCGCTGTGGGACTCCTGGCACACGCGCCCGGCGTCACCGGCACCCGGGACGCCGGCCGTAGCCACGGCGGTGGCGGGTCCAGGGCGCGGGGATGGTAACGAGGACCGGGCTGCGGGAGCAGTAACAGGCGTAGGTGTACGCCTGTTCCGCGTCCACCGGTACGTGCGGTGCGGGCAGGTCCCGTTCGGGGCGGCCCGCCCACGCGTACAGGATGCCCGACACCAGCACGACGAGGCTGCCGGTCAGGGCGACAACGCCCCACAGGACGCGGTCGTTCACCGCGTGCGATGTGCTCCGGGCACGAGCTCCGCGGTGCGTTTCCCGCCGCTCGGGTCGATCAGTGTGTCGTTCAGGCCGTGGATCACCAGGGTGGGGACGCGGGGCCCTCGGAGCGCGTCGGCACGTGAGCCGTCGAGGATCATCGCCGCGAGCTGGCGTCCTGCTCCCGACGGTGGTAGGCATGGTCGTAACTGTGGGCTGCCAGCTCGTGAAGGACCGCGGGGTCGCCGTGGCGTTCGGAGGCCCACACCAGTTCCTGCTCCGCTGCGGCGATGTATCCCGCACGGTCCGCCGGTTTCGGAGTGGAGACCACCGCCTGGGCCTGGGGGGTGGACCGGCCGTACGCGGGTTCACCGGTCGAGGACATCATCGAGGTCAGGGTCAGTACCCGCTCCGGCCTGGTGACGGCCATGGTCTGGGCGATCATTCCGCCCATCGAGGATCCGACCACGTGAGCACCTTCGATGCCGAGCGCGCTGAGCAGGCCGAAGCCGTCGTCGGCCATGTCCTGGAGCGAGTAGGGCGCCATCGCGAGGGCGGACGGCATGTCTCCTGAGCTCACGGCGGCCATGAGCCGCCCGATGTCGACGGGACGGTCCTCGAACGTGGTGGACAGTCCGCAGTCGCGGTTGTCGAAGCGGATCACGTAGCGGCCACGATCGGCGAGTGCGCGACAGAAGTCCTCGTGCCACGCGATCATCTGGGCGCCGAGCCCCATCACGAGCAGGACTGGCGCGTCGGCGGGGTCACCGAACGTCTCGTAGGCGATGGATACTTTGGGTGAGACGTCGACGATCGGCATGTCGGCGTGTCGGCAGTCTCTCAGCATCCTCGGCCGGCGCGCACCGGGATTCTTGGGGCTGTCCTCCGGATCTTGCCGTGCTCGCGGACCCCCACCCGGTCTCCGCGGCTTTCCCGCCGGGGAGGGGGACCGGCCGGCGCGACGAACGGTCCGCCCCGGAGGATGCGGGCCGCCGAGCGTAAAATTTGCAGTGTGAACCCGCGACTGGCCCTGCTCAGTACGGTGGCTTCCGGCACTCCGGAGAGCGAAGTCTTCCGGCTGGCGCTCCAGCACGCCGCTGGGGAGCTGTGCGCCCTGGGGGGAATGATCCACCTCTGTGGTCCCACGTCCGGGTTGTGCCTGGCGTCGGCGGTCGGCCTGCCGTCCGCCCTCACCGGCTCCTGGGAGATCATCGACGAGAAGAGCCCGCTGGCCCCGGCGCGCGCCCTGCGCCGGGGCGCCGCCCTGTGGCTGCCCCCGCTCCCCGCCGAAGCCGCCGACAGCCCGGAGCCAACCACCGGCATGGCCGCCCTGCCGGTGTCCGGCGGCGGACGGATCATGGGCACCCTCACCGTCCTGACGGGAGACCGGAGCGAGCCCACCCCGGAGCAGTGGGACTTCCTGCGGGCCGTCGTCGCATGGGCCGAGGAGCGCATGGCTCGGGCTCCGAAGATGTCGGAATTCGTACCGAAGGATCCCGACGGTGACCGGTCCCGACAGAATGTGCCCGGCCTCAGAGTCGGCTGGTGGGACTGGAACCTCCAGACCGACGAACTGATTTGGGACGCGGCGGTCATGGAGCTCTACGGCAGCAAGCCGGCCGATTTCACCGGCAAGGTCCAGGACTGGATGCACGTCCTCCACCCCGATGACCTGGCACCGACCATGGCGGAAGCGCAGCGGGCGATCCGCGAACACTCCGTGTACGAGGCCGTGTACCGGGTGCGGCGCCTGGACGGCACGTACGGCTGGTCGCGGGCCCGCGGCATGCCGACGTACGACGACAGCGGCCGGCCGCTCCGGATGGTCGGCGTGAGATGGGAGAACAGCGAGTCGCTTTCCGCCCGGGACGCGCTCAGCCGGGCCCTTCGCCAGATGGGCGACGGATTCCTGGCGGTGGACGCCAAGTGGCGCGTCATCTTCACCAACCTGGAGGCGGAGCACGCGATGGGACTCTCCCAGGACGAGACCTTCGGGCGTGTGCTGTGGGATCTGCCCGCCGCACGGCGGATCAAGGGCCTGGAGCGCCGCTGCCGGAAGGCCGCCGCCGAGAAGAAACCCGTCAGTTTTGATGTGCTCATGCCAGATACGGGGCGTCGTTACCGGCTACGGCTCGTACCCGGGCCGGTGGGCTGCGCCCTTTACCTGTCTGACGTCACCGAGAAGCTGCGCATGCAGGAGGAACGCCGGGCGGCCGAGCGGGCCGCGTCCGAGCGAGCCGCCCAGATCATGGAGCTGACCGCGGCGCTCGCCAAGGCGACTACCTCACGGGACGTGGTGGACGCGGTGGCCCGGCGTGTGCTGCCGCCGTTCGACGCCGTCGGGCTGATGGTGCAGGCCATCGAGGGGAACCGGCTCCTCAATGTCGGGTCCGTCGGATACGCGGACGACTTCCTGGATGTCGTGAACGACCGCGTGGCGGCGGGCACCAGCCCGTCCTGGCAGGTGGTCTCGTCCGGGGTACCGGCATTCCTGTCCTCGCGGCAGGAGTACGCCGCGTACGCGCCCGACCACGCCGATCTGCCGGCCATCGCCGACAAGCAGGCGTGGGCCTTCCTGCCGCTGACGGCGTCCGGGCGCACGTTCGGTGTGTGCGTCGTGTCCTTCGACCGTCCCCGTCGGCTCACCGACGACGAGCGTTCGCTGCTGACCACCATCAGCGCCCTCGTCGCGCAGGCCCTTGAGCGGGCCCGGCTCTACGACGCCGAGCGTGTCCGGTCCCGGGAACTCCAGCGCAGCCTGCTTCCCACCGGCCTTCCCGACCTGGCCGCGTGCGTGACCGCCGCCCGTTACCTCCCCGCCGGGCAGGGCATGGACGTGGGCGGCGACTGGTACGACGTCATCCCGCTCTCCAGCGGCCAGGTCGCCCTCGTCGTCGGCGACGTGATGGGCCACGGCCTGCCCGAGGCGGCCGCCATGGGCCGCCTGCGTACGGCCGTACGCACCCTGGCCGACCTCGAACTGCCCCCCGACGAGATCATGGGGCACCTCAACGACATCGTCGGCGAGATGGGCGACGAGTCCTACGTGACCTGCCTGTACGCGCTCTACGACTCCACCACCCAGGTCTGCTCGATCACCCGCGCCGGACACCCTCCCCCGGCCCTGATGTATCCCGACGGCACCGTGCGGTTCCCGGAACTGGGCGCGGATCCGCCGCTCGGCGCGGCCGAGCCGCCGTTCGAAACGGTCGAGCTGACCGTGCCCGAAGGCACTCTGGTCGTGCTCTACACCGACGGCCTCGTCGAGTCGGCGAAGCGCGACATCGACACGGGTATGGCGGACCTGGCCCGGCTCCTGCGCACCGCCCACGCGGACGGCGGCGACGCGGATCTGGAGCGCCTCTGCGACACACTGACGGCCGGGCTGCTTCCCGCCGAGCACCAAGCGGCCGACGACGCGGCCGTTCTCGTGGCCCGCCTCCACGCCCTCAACGCGGACAGGATGGCCTCCTGGCCGCTCACCGAGGAACCGAAGGCGGCCAGCCTGGCCCGCCGCTATGTCCGTGAGCAGCTCTCCGCCTGGGGCCTGGACGACCTGACATCCACCACGGAACTGCTGGCCAGCGAACTGGTGGGCAACGTCGTACGCCACGCCAAGGGCCCGGTCAGCCTCCGGCTGCTGCACGGCGCCGAGCTGATCTGCGAGGTCTTCGACGGCAGCCTCACGATGCCCCGCATGCGCCGTGCCGCGGACACCGACGAAGGCGGTCGCGGGCTGCAGCTGATCACTGCGCTTTCGCAACGCTGGGGCAGCCGCTACACGGCGAAGGGAAAATGCATCTGGACCGAGCAGGCCCTGCACGGGCTCGACGGCCACGGCAACCAGTCGTCCGATGCCCTGGAGCTGATGTTGCTGAGCACCGGCGGGTTCGACGGGACGGAGGGACTCGACGTGAACCTGAACGCGCCTTCCTCGGGGGAGGGGGAGTGCTGACGGCCTGGCGCACGGCCGAGCGGAACGCGCGACCGGCCCGCCGGCCGGCACCTCCTGTCAGTCGGCGAGCATCTCGCCGGGGCGGACCACTGGACCCGCCCGAACGGTCTTCACGGCAAGTACCGGGTCGAGAGGTTCCACGAGTTCCTTGGTGGCGACGGCCACGAGGCGCGTCGGCGCGTCACCGTCCAACAGTGCCTTCAGATACGCGATGGCCTCCGCGGGCGAGAGTACGGACAGTCTCCGGCGCAGTGTCCGCACGGCGTGCACGCGCCCGCGCGCGGCGGCCACTTCCCGCAACTCGTCGTGGAGTTCGTCCACTGCGGTGCGCACCGGCAGCCCGCGAATCCGGGCCCGGTAGTCGGCTTCCCACGCTCCGGACGCCGAGGAGATGACGCCGATGTGGTGCAGTGCCCCGTCGACCCGGTCGACGAGGTACGGTCCGTTGCCGATCAGCATGGACGACCAGTCCCGGGTGCGTGCGAACTCCTCGGACTGCCAGGAGACGATCCACACCAGCTCGTGCTCCTCGACGTGAACCACACCCATCCGCTTGGCGGCCGCGTCCACGGCCCGCCACTCCTGGTAGTCCCGCTCCAACTGCTCTTCGACGGCCCGAACGGCGGCCTCTCGCTCGATCACACGTGCAGCATCCCGTGCGGATCCCCCTCCCGGCCGGCGAATTCGGACGGCGAGGAGCCACGCACGAGACGGGGAGGGGGCACCCACGAGATCACACAGGCCTCAGAAGCCGCATTTCGCCCACTAGGCAGTGTCCTGGCGATCATGAGCGGAGCCAGATGACGAGTGCGGCCGCGGTGACGGTGCCGAGGTAGACGTAGCCGCGCTTGTCGTACCTGGTCGCGACCGCGCGGAAGGCTTTGAGCTTGTTGATCGCCCGCTCGACGGTGTTGCGCTTCTTGTAGCGGTCCTTGTCGAAGCCGGGCGGGCGGCCTCCGGCCCTGCCGCGCCGGACCCGGCCGGCGGCCTGGTCACGCTTCTCCGGGATGACGTGCCGGATCCCGCGTCTGCGCAGGTAGCGGCGGGTCCGGCGGTTGCTGTAGGCCCTGTCCGCGCTGACACTGTCCGGCTTGGTGCGCGGCCTGCCAGCACCCAGCCGCGGTACGCGGATCCCGTCCATCACCTGCTCGAACCGGGTGCAGTCGGCGTACTGCCCGGGCGTGATGACCAGGGACAGTACCCGGCAGCGGCCGTCCGCACTCAGGTGGGACTTGGTGGTGAAGCCCCCGCGCGAGCGGCCGAGCGCCTCACCTCCCGCACCACCTCCGCCAGCCGGTCGATCAGTTCCGCCCGGACCCGAGCGGCTTTGACCGCCTGTGCGAAGCCCCCTTTGAGGACGGGCGGCGGAGCGTGCCGGGCCCCGGCGGCATGCTGGTGAGCGCGCACGGACGTCGAGTCGACCGAGACGTCCCAGTCGATCTCACCGACGGCGTCCGCCCCGGCTGGACCCGCCGAAGGAGCATCTCCCACGTTCCGTCCGCCGACCAGCGACGATGCCGCTCGTGCACCGTCTTCCACGGCTAGTACCGCTCCGGCAGGTCACGCCACTGCACACCCGTCCGGATCCGGTACAGCACCCCGTTCACGACCTGCCGATGATTCCGCCACCTGCCACAACGCCCGTTGCTCACCGGCAGCAACGGCTCCAGGCCGCTCCCACTGGGCATCCGTCAGATCAGTCCTACTCCCCATAGTCGTATCAACGACTCAACTGATCGCCAGGACACTGCCTAATCGCATGAAGTAATCATGTGTGTTCGCTGCGTATGCTGCCCGAGTCTTTCCGGCCATGCGGGGCAATCGCGACGACTCGCCCCAGAACAGCGCCATCCAGCCATGTGAAAGCCGAAAACGGCCGGACGACGCGATGGCGGTGGGCGGCGTACCGGAGCTTCGCCGACCTGTCGTCGCGGGGGATCGAGGCGACGGCGAATGCCGCGGTGTCGTGATCGGTTCCGATGCTGACCCAGTCGGCGTCCGCGGCCATGTCGTAGATTCCGTACGGAATCGCTTTCTCGGCCTGGCCGGGAAAGTCGTGCGTTTTGACCTTCACGGGCTGCCTTGCGGGCCGCCATTCCTGCCCGGCGGTCTTGTAGTCGCCGATCAGCTCCTTCTTCTTGCTGTCCACGCTGATCACCGGGTGACCGGCGTCCCGGTGCTCTCGTGCTTGCTCATTGAGGTAACGGAACGGGGCATCCCCGTCGAGGTGTTGAGAGCCTTCGATGTCTTGGCGTTGGCCTGCAGACTGAAGCCTTCCTCCCGCAGCAGGCCGGCGACCGTGTCGGCGGAGACCCGGTGGCCCTGCCGGGTCAGCTCTGCTGCCGGCTTTCGCGTCGACTTAGTCGTCCGCCGCAGCGGCGACATCGGGTCGCCACGCTTGTCGGGCTCGACCAGCGCAAGTAGCGCTGGTCGAAGTTCTGGATCAAGGACCACAGCCCTCTTCCGGCCCCCACCAGGACGACGGACCTGCCCCAACAGAGCCTGGCCAGACTGCAGTTCTGCCGCTCCGCAGGACCGTGCTCTCCCGGACCCCGGCCGCGGCAGCGACGAGCCTGATCCCACCATGCCCCAGAGACAGCGCTTCCGCTCCTATGGCCAGCCGACGCCGACGCTCATCCAGATGCGGCAACAACACCTCGAACTTCGCAGCCAGGACGGCTTCAATCCCCTCCGGTCTCCCCGTACCAGAACAACGAGCCCCGCAGCAGCAAGCCACGACTTTTTTCCCGGCAAGCCCATGATGGGTTTCTCAGCGGATAAATTTCTGAAAAATATTGAAGGCGGCGACGCACAATCCGATTGTCCCCATGATTCCCCAAATGATTCGGCAGATATCTGGGGTGAATCTCGGATCGATGGAGCCGTCGGGAGTGTGGGCGGCCATGAAATCATAGAACCGGAGTCCGATGTTCCGGTAGTCGAAAGCTATGGTAAATCCGGCAGTCGCCATGATGACACCCCAGACGGTCCAGGTGATGTGACGCATGTTGATTCCCCTGCCGTGTTTTGTGTGGCTGATCCAGGGAAAGCGGAATTTCCCTGGATTAGCCATATTTAATTTCATCAATGGCTCGTTGAAACCAGACGCCTCGGCAATCGCGCCAAAATTGCTCATCCCGGAATCCGCACCTGGTGCTTGCTGAGGAGGGGGAAGGCTCTTGTCTGGCTCCCCTCGGCTGTCAGGCTGCCAGTTGCCAAAGTTGGCACGTTTCCGTCGATGAAGACCGACGAGAAACGAGTTGGGCCCGGCAGCCTTTCTGTCGGGCCCAACTCGTTGTGGGTGTTCACCTGCCGGTGTTCTTCGGCAAGGGACAACCAGGTTCTATGGGCTGGCCTGCGGGATCTCAACCCGAGATGCTCCAGGAATCTTAGAGGATCTCGGATAGCGCGGTCGCGATCCAAAATGCTCCGACCAAGATTCCGCCTGCTCCCACAAATCGGAGGGTGTTAACTGTGGCCATGCCTGTGTATGTGAATCTGGAGAAGAAGTCGAAACTTCGACTTGCGAAATTCCAGAAGTTGCCCAGAAGGCAGACTCCGAAACATGCTACACAGATGCCGACGATGATTGGAAACAATGGAAAGTCTCTCTGTGGAGTGGCCTCAGCGGCGGCTGAGCCATTTGCCGCTTTGTGTGTAGTTCATTCCGGCGCTCTCTTCGAATCCTATTCCTCCACCCAGGCCGACCTCGACGGAATAGACTTGTTGTCCTCTTGAGTTTTTTGTGCCGATGGCGGTTTCGTGGTTGATTTCAACGCCGGGGCCGAAGTAAAGGCCGCCGCCGATGTCGCGCCCGAATCCTCCGAAGTTTCCGATATCGTCAGCATTGCTTCGGAGTATTGATGCGTTGGCGCTTCCGCCGAAACCGAATCCTCCCGCTGAAACCGATCTGGTCCAGCCGATGTCGGTCGAACCGTCTGGCCGTCTGACCATCACTGCGCAGCCGGAGACCCCACCGGTCGCGCCGACTCCCCAGCCCAGATTGATGCATCCTCCGCTCGCATTCGTCAATCCCATGGCAGCGAAACCGCCTTCCAGTACCGCCCCCGCGAACTTGTTTCCGAGACTTCCAGGTGTGGACCTGAATCCACGAAGCATGGAGTTCAGGATTTCGTTTCGCTTGCGGCGTTCTGCTTCTGCCTTGGCTTTGGCGCGAGCGGCTGCTTGCGCCTTGGCTTTGGCGTTTGCTGCGGCTTGAGCTTGTACTGCGGCTCTGGCTCGGGCTTGGTTCTTCGACTGCTGTGCGGTCTTTTTGCCTGGTGTGCTGATGGCTTTGCCGTTGGTTCCGATGTAGGAGCCGAGTTCGTAGCGGTTGCCGGTGGAGGCGTTGGTGACGTATCGGGTGGGGTTGTTTTTGCTGGTGCCGGTTCCGCCGATGGGGTAGCCGTTGCCGCAGAGGTCGGCGGGGCAGAGGCCGGTGGGGTCGGATTGGGTGATGGGGTTGTTGTGGGCGTAGCTGTAGGCGTTCATCTGGGCGGGTGTGTTGATGTCGATGACGGGGTCGACGGAGAGGAAGCGGCCGAGGGTGGGGTCGTATTCGCGGGCTCCGAGGTGGGTGAGGCCGGTGGGGTCGTTGGTGCCTTGGACGAAGCCGCGGGTGCCGGGTATTTGTTCGGTTTGGTCGGTGCGGGTCTGGCCGAAGGGGAGTTGTTTGCGGCGGGTGACGGCGAGGGTGGTCATGGCGATCGCGGCCATGGCGGTGCCTTGGTGGTCGGGGAGGAGGAGGGAGAAGCCCTTGCTGGTGCGGACGGCGACGGTTTCGCCGCCGTGGGTGTAGTAGCGGACGGCTTCTTTGGTTCCTGTGCTGGTGGCCTTGAGTTCGTTGCCGCCGGGGAGGGTGAGGGTCTGGCTGCCGTCGGCGTCCTTGGCGATCATGCGGTTGCCGTCGGCGTCGTAGAGGTAGCTGGTGGTTTTGCCGGCTTCGGTGAGGGTGGCGAGGTGTCCTTCGGGGTCCCAGGTCAGCTTCTGGGTCCGGGTGCCGATCGCGCGCTCGGTGGTGTTGCCGGCTTTGTCGTAGGCGAAGGTGCTTGTCTGCCCGTTGTTGGTGCCGCCCTGGACACTCGCCTGCTGCACGGCGTGCGGCAGCCCCGCCTTGGCCGCGGGATGCGTATACGTGGTGGTGGCGTCCGTGCCGCCCTGTGCACCGGCGGCGTGTTCGACGAGCTTGGTGCGGTTGCCGAGGCTGTCGTAGCTGTAGGTCTGCCAGTACGCGTCCGGTCCGCCGACCGTGGCCGTCGTGGGGGCAGAGTCGCAGTTGGTCTTGGCGGTCCAGGCTTCCCCCAGCCGGCCCAGGAGGTCGGTGGTGAAGCACTGGCTGTCCACGGTCTTGGCCGTGTCCTGGCCGCTGGCGGTGGTGATGCCGGTGACGTTGCCTGCGGGGTCGTAGGCGTAGGTGGTGTCGTCGATGCGCTGGGAGGCGAGGTCGCGGTCGGTGGTCTGCCGGGTCATGCGGCCGGTGTGCTCGTCGTAGACCTGGGACCTGTAGACCTTCTTGCCGAGCGTTCCGTATTCGGTGCGCACAGGGCGGGAGAACACGTCGTGGGCCGTGGAGTTGACCAGCGTGATGGATCCCGCGGTGGTCTTCTGGGGGAGGTTGCCCTCGCTGTAGACGGTGGTCTGGCGCTCGCTCGGCAGGTTCCCGACCGCAGGATGCCTGATCCATTCCTGTTGGTCGGTGTACGTGTTGTAGCCGAACGTCCACGTGTACGTGCCCGCGAGCGCTCCCGCTTCGGCGGGGACTGTCACGGTGCTCGAGAGAGGCTCGTAGCTGTCGTTGTACGAGTCGGTGGCCGTGCGGTACTCCTTGCCGGCGACGAAGCGGCTGCTGCTGGCCGGCTGGCCCTTGGCGATGGTGTCGTAGGTCCACTTCGCCAGGACTGTGGTGCCCTGCTTGGTATCAATCTGACGGCCCAGCGGGTCGTAACTGGTGGTCAGTGTGATGCCACGGGCGTCGGTGGTCGAGATGGCCTGCCCGAGCTTGTCGTAGACCGTGGTCGTCGCGCCCTTGTCGGGGTCGTCGGTCGTGGTCTGCTGACCGCGGCTGTCGAAGGTGTAGGTCCAGGTGTTGCCGGCCGGGTCGGTCACCGCGGTCGGCTCGTTGTACTTGCCGTACGTATAGCTGGTCTTCTGCGACGTGGTGCGCTGGGCGTTGGTGTATTCGAGCCGTTCGGTGCTCCGGCCGCGGGCGTCGGTGACGACCGTGGTGGCGGTACCGCCCTTGGGCGGTATCACCGTGGTCCGGTCACCGTCGTAGACGCTGCTGGTGCGCCACTTCTCGTCGCCGAAGGTCCGGGAGATCGCGGCGGTGACCCGGCCGGCACCGTCGTAGAGGTTCTCCGTGGCGGCGGGAATCTTGTTGTCGGAGCCGCTCACCAGGGACTTCGAGGGTGCGCCGGTGGCGTAGTAGGGGGAGTACGTCTTCCAGGTGAAGCCACGGGTGTCGTACAGCGTCTCGGTGATGACGCTGTCCTTGGTGCCGATGGCCGGGGCCTGGGTTTCCCTTTCGCGCAGCAGGCCGTCGTAGAGGGTGTAGGAGGTGGAGTAGGTGCCGTCGTACTCCAGGGTCTTGGTCGCCACGGAGTTGGCGACAGTCTTGGAGATCGTGTAGGCGAATTCCGCGGAAGGCTGGGTGGCGTGGTCGGCTTTGGGCCAGCCGGGGTTCCATAACTTCAGTACGCGGCCGAGTCCGTCGCGTACGGCGTCGGTGCGTTTGCCGTTGGCGTCCACGTTGGCGGTGGCGATCCCTCGTGCCGGGTCGTACTCCACAGTCGTCGTGTGGCCCAGAGCGTTCGTCTCGGTCTTCGATGTCGAGGGTTCGATGGTGGCCGGGGTGTAGGCGGTGGTGGTCTTGTTGCCCTCGGCGTCGGCGCTGGTGAGTTCCCGCCCGTGTTGGTCGTACGTGGTGGTGGAGGTGGTGAGGTAGCCGGTGCCGGCCGCGTCCTGCTCGTCGAGACGCGTCTCGTCCCCCTTGGCCGGAGGGGTGGTGATGCTTGTGGCGTCGTCGTAGTAGTAACGGGCCACCGAGATCAGGTCGGCGGGCAGCGACGGCGTGGTGCCGCAGGCCTTCGCGACGGTCTTGACCTCGGCCGGCAGGGTCAGCAGGTTCTTCTCGGCGTTCTGCGCGTAGCTGGTGGTGGTGCACTCCTCGTCACCGGTCTTCGCGGTGTCGCCGAGCAGGGACTCGGTGAGGACCTGGCCGTAGGTGTCGAAGGTGCGGTCCGTCTTCGTGGTCCGCCAGCCGGCGTCCACCGCGGTACGGGTCTTCTCCGAGGCGATGCCGGTGGCGTATGCCCTCACCGCGGGCAGTCCCTGCGGCCGGGACTCGGTGGCGGTGGCAGCGGACATCCATGGCTCATAGCTCGTTGTGGTGATCAGCTTTCCGCCGTCTCCGTCGTACGTGGCCTCTTCCCGGGTCATGCCGGCGAAGGCCGCACGGTCGGTGACCGCTATCCCCTCCTGGTCCTTGACCTGCGCGCCGTCGATACCGCGGAAGTAGCGGTACTCCTTCAGCGTCCGATTGTCGGCGCCGGCGCCGGTGCGGACCTGCAGGCGTCCGTAGCCCTTGCGGTCGTCGTAGGTGAGGTGTTTGGCCTTGGTGAACTCGTCGTCCTTGGACTTGGCCCAGGCAAGCCCGTCGAGGTAGGAGTAGTCGGTCTGCTTGACCGGTGCTCCGCCGGTGTTGTCGGACTCGAGGACCTGGGTGACCACGTAGGAGTGGAACCAGTCCAGGTAGGGCTCGTAATCCGCGGCCGGTGCGTCCGGAGGGGACCACATGACGGGGTAACAGCGGCGGGTGTTCGAGGCGGGGGAGGGGACGTCACCGGCTTTGCAGTCGGCGGCCGAGTAGGTGACGCCAATGGTGCCGCCCGTCTCGGTGTCGATGCCGTAGACGCGGTAGCGCACGAGAGGAGGTACGGGGTCGGCGTTGCCGCCGGTGGTGGCGCCTTCGACGCGGTTGGCCAGTTGCTGACCCTTGAAGGTGACCGCGGGCAGCGTGACATCACCGGTACCGGTGTGGCCGGTGTGGGTGATCGACTTCAGCCAGAGGGCGGGGTCGGTGCCGTCACCGGTGGAAGGGAAGTCGTGGGCCAGCTTCCAGGTGTCGACGGCCTGGTAGGCGCCACCGGTCAGGACCGACGTGTCGATCTGGGTGAGCCGCTTGCGGCTCCAGTACGACGGCGAGTAACGGTCCTTGCACTCGGTACCCGGGGCGCAGTACTGGTCGAACGGCACGTCGGGCCAGTTCTTCGCGTTGGCCTTGTCAAAGGTGCCGCAGTTGCTCAGGCAGCGCTCGGCGACGGTGAAGTCGACCTTTCCGGCCGCCTTCTTGCCGTACATGGTGTTCGAACGCAGGCTGTACTCGATGCTCTTGAGGTAGCCGCCCCGGGTGTAGTCGGTGGCGGTGGAGACGCCGGTGGTGTCGTTGACGTTGCGGCCGTAGGAGTTGGTCTCCTTCTCCCAGTAGTAGGCCATGGCGTCGGAGTGCGGGTCCACGACGTAGTCGAGGTTCCAGCGCCAGGCCTGCTGGCACCAGGAGTCCTTGAACGCGGTGGCGTGACAGGGCTCACCGCTCTGGTTGCCGAAGACCGGCACGGTCCACGTGGAGTTGGTCTCCGGCTTGCCCTCGACCCATCCGGGCAGCCGGTTGTAGCCGAAGTAGTAGCGGGTACCGTCGGGAGTCGTCACCCGCCAGTACTCACCGTCGTTGTCACCGTTGCCCCGGTTGGAGCTGGTGAGCTTGACGGCCTTGGTGCCGTCGTCGCCTTCGAGCCGCCAGTCGCCCTCAGGATCGTCCTTGACGGAGTCATCCTTGACCAGCACGGTGGTCTGGCCCCCGAGGTTGAGGACGGCGTTGCCCTTCTTCCAGCACTGATCGCCCACCTTGCCGGCGGCGTTGCTGTCCTTGGTGTCCTCGGTGCAGGGGATGTACCGGCGCTCGATGAAGCCGGGCTCCATGGACCACCCGTCACCGATCCAGTTGGCCTGATTGTTGGTCGCCGCCGTGCGGCCGTCCACCGACTGCGAGGAGTAGGACAAAGACACATCGGGCTGCAGCCCGCCGGGCACCTCGGGGGCGTTGATGTTGTAGGTCCAGGCGAATCCACCGTTGCTTCCGCCAGCCGACCAGGAGGCCGACGGTGCGAGAGAGGTGGCCTTGAAATCGCCGGACGCGCCGGACGCTGCCGCCGTGACCGCCAGAAGAACAGTCTGGCGGTTCGCCGACAAGCCCGTGACCGAGGCATCGGAGGCCGCGGCCTTGCCAACCGGAGCGGTCTCCTGCCTGCTGTCGTAGGACGTGGCCGGGAGGGAAACCGGCGCTGACACGCTGGCCTGCTCCGTGTCGTTGACCGTCTGCAGCATCTTGCCCTTACCGCACCCTTGGCCTGCGGCGTCGTCAGAGCACATGCGGGCAGCTGCTGCAGTGTCAGACGCGATGCCCAGTCACCGCCGATGACCTGCCGGAAGCCGCTGTAGTCGATCTGCACGTCGACCTTCCCCGCAGCGCCCGCCAAAGGCTCGACTGCCACGAGGACTCCGTCGACGCCCAGGGCCTTCGCCGTCTTCTGATCCAGCACCTGCACCTGCGCCTGCTCAGGACGCCCATCGGCGCGCTGCTTGGCATCAGACGGTCTCAGCTGTACGGGCAAGTCGCCGGCACGGCCCTTGCCGACACCGCTGCGCGGCACGGATATCTGTGCGGTGCCCGGCTTCGGCCAGGTCCCCTTCACGTTGTCCTTGGCGTACTGGGTGGTCCGGTCGGGACGGGCGAGCGTGTGCTTGCCGACTGGCGAGGTGGGGACCGGGTCGGGCTTCTTCAGCTTCAGCAGGTCCAGTTCAGCCGCGGCGGCCATCGGAGCGCCCAGCAGTCCCACCACGAGGTAGGCCACGAGCGACAGCGCGACCCAACGGACAGCGCGCGCGGGTCTGTTGACCGCACGCATGGAACGGCGAAACGACTTCGCCCGCAAACTTCGCACCGATTCCCCCCACGGGAAGTTCATAAATGTAAAGACCAAGGAGGGACCTTAGCAGCATGCAATGAAATGGCAAACAGCCCCTCCGGTAAGAAGGTCGGCAGGGTGCGGGTGAGCGGTGGCAGCGGTATCAGATGTGCCCGCAATCGCGAAAGGCCCGAAGCCGGAAAGGATCCCCTTGGGGCTGCTGATGTGATGCCCCTGAGCTGCGCACCCTCACCGTACCAGTACCAGTTAGAACGGAATGTAATCGAAGGATGTGGTGTATTTTGCCTCTTTTATTTTCTTTGCCGTTCTGGTGGATACGGACCCCCGGGGTGGCTCTCTCGGTCCATTTACGACCCGGTTGATCGGGGTTATAGGGTGCGACGGAATGCTGTGTGTAAATGGAAAAGGAAGCGTGATGAGAGTCCACCGGAAGAGACCGAAACGCACCGCAGTGAGTGCCGCCCTTGCTGCAGTACTCGCCCTTTCAATGGCCACTCCGCTCGTAACAGCCCTGCCTGCAAACGCAGTTGAGGCAAAGACGGAAGCGGCAGAGGTCTCGGAAACCACTGCCGAGGCCAAGGCTCTCGCGCAGGCGGCCGAGTCCGGTGAGCCTGTCGAGGTGCTCTCGCAGCGCACCGAGGCATCCCAGGTCTTCGCCAACCCGTCAGGAACCTTCACCGAGGAGCGGTTCGCCACCGCCCAGTGGGCCCGCAAGGGCAACCGGCTGGTGGACATCGACACCAGCCTGCGGCGCGGCCAGGACGGAACGATCACTCCAGCGGCCACCGGCATGGGGCTCCAGTTCTCCAGTGGCGGCGGGGGACCACTGGCCACTATCACCCGCGACGGCCGCAGCCTCTCCCTGTCCTGGCCCACGCCTCTGCCCGAACCGCTGATCTCGGACGACACCGCCACCTACCCGGACGTGCTGCCCGACGTGGACCTGAAGCTGCGCGCCGGCGCCTCGGGCTTCGCTCAGCTCCTGGTCGTCAAGTCCCCTCAGGCCGCGGCCAACCCGGCCTTGAAGACCATCGCATACGGCATGTCCAGCCAGGGCGTTGACGTCACCGCGGACGAGCACGGCAACCTCAGCGCAGTCAACCCGGCCGGCCAGGAACTCTTCACCGCCCCCACACCCCGCATGTGGGACAGCACCACGACCACAACCGACGCCCAGGCATCGCGGATGAGGGCCCGGACCGCCGACGAGCCGGCGGGCCCCCCGCAGGCCACCGACGAGTTCGAACCCGGACACGGCGCCCAGCAAGCAGCCATGCCCGTCGAAGTCAAAGACGGCACACTGGAACTGACGCCCGACACGGAACTGATGACCGGCACCGACACCCGGTACCCGGTCTACATCGACCCCTACGTCGAGGGTTCCCGCTACTCGTGGACCATCGCCTACAAGAAGTACCCCAACAGCGCCTTCTTCAACGGCGCCGGCTGGGGCGGCTCAGGCTCCTCGACCTCCACCGCCCGCGCCGGATACGAGAACGAGACCGACGGCCTGGCCCGCTCCTACTTCCGCATGAACACCAAGAACCTCTGGAGCACCGACAAGCAGGTCCTCAAGTCGACGTTCCGGATCAAGAACACCTGGTCCTGGTCCTGCACCCACCGGCCCGTCGACCTCTGGCGCACCACCGAGATCGACTCCTCGACCACCTGGAACAAGCGCCCCACCCGCAGAGAGAAACTGGACAGCGTTTCCGACGCCAAGGGCTGGGGATCAGGCTGCCCCGCAGGCAACCTGGCCTTCGACGTCACCGCCGGCGCCAAGGACGCGGCCTCCGGCAAGTGGAACACCATCATCCTCGAACTCGCCGCCAACGACGAGTCCGACGTGTACGGGTGGAAGAAGTTCGACGCCAAGTCCGCCGTGCTCTCCACCGAGTACAACACACCACCGAGCGCACCCACCGGCCTCGACACCATCCCCAGCACGAAGAACTCCAAAGGATGCGGAGACACCGCCCCCTACGGTCTCATCGGCAACACCGACATCTTTGTCACCGCCAAGGGCACCGACAAGGACGGCGGCACCGTGAAGATCCAGTTCAACCTCTGGGCCACCGGACACCACCCCAACGACGACCCCAACGGCGTCATGATCGTCAACCAAACCGTGTCCGTCACCTCGGGCACCGTAGCCAAACTGAAGATCACCAAAAGCACCCTCAGCAAGCACCTCGGCACAGCCGGCGGCAACTTCTCCTGGAAAGCCCGGGCGGACGACGGCAAGACCACCTCGGACTGGACCCCCGCCGCGGGCAAACCAGGCTGCCGGTTTGTGTTCGACCCCAACCGCCCCAGCACCCCGCCCGTGATCGCCTCCAGCCAGTTCCCCGACGGCACCGACGGCTGGCCCTCCAACACCGGCTCCGTACGCAGCGAAGGAACCTTCACCCTCTCCAGCGGAGGTGTCGCGGACGTCGCCAAGTACGAGTACTGGAGTGACACCGACCCCACCGTACGCACCGCCACCCCCTCAGCCACAGGAGGAAGCGTCAGCGTCAAACTCACCCCCACCACCTCCGGCTCCAACCACCTCTACGCACGCAGCCTGGACAAGGCCGGCAACAAGTCCGACAGCGCCGACTACCTCTTCTACGCCAACGGCCTCAAGCAGGCCGACACCCCCGGTGACATCAACGGCGACGGCAACCCCGACATGTGGGCCGTCGACCAGGACGGCACCCTCCACCGCTACTACGGCGCCGGAGACGGCACCCTCACCGACAACGCCAAGACCGCCTCCGACTTCAACTGGACCGGAGTGAAGATCACCCACCGAGGCGACTGGACCGGCGACGGATACGAAGACCTCATCGCCCTGCGCCCGGACACCAACACCGGCACCAGCCGCCTGTGGATCCACCCCAACAACGGCTTCGGCTTCGCCTGCACCGACTGCGAGGGCGACACCAACGACCGCCAGGAACTGACCGTCTACGACCCCGCGAACAACCACTGGAGCGACGCCGACGCCATCCTCGCCATCGGCGACGTCGACGGCCCCCTCGACGTCGACAACGACGGCACCCCCGACATCCCCGGCTACCCCGACCTCCTCGTCCGCAACGGCGACCTCCTGTGGCTCTACTACGGAGCACCCGACAACCGCCTCGACACCGACCGCGAACCCGTCCTCATCGGCACGGACGGCTGGAAGAACATGGACCTCTTCGCCCCCGGCGACACCACCGGCAACGGCCGCGTCGACCTCGGCGCCCGCGACCGCACCACCGGCGACATCTTCATCTACCGGGGAAGCGACGACGACGGAGACGGCCTCGCCGACCACAGCACCAAGATCCAGGCCGGCAGCCAGTTCACCGTCGCCGCCAACCCCCTCATCACCTCACCCGGCGACGCCGACCACAGCGGAGCCTTCGACATCTGGTACACCCGCAAAACCGACGGCGCATCCAGCCTGATCGCCTACCTCGACCTCGGAACCGACCGCAAGACAAAGGTCCCCGTCGCAGGCGACTGGACCGGATACCAGACCATCAGCTGACAAACCTCCACCACACGATGCACTCCCGACCAGAGCCCAAAAGCCCACCGGTGAGCAGCTCCTGAAGCTCCGGCCCCGCACACCCGCGCTCCTGTCTCAAGGACCGCTATGTGCGGGGCCGGACCTGCACCAGCTCGTAAGCTGACAGGCTCCCGAGGGGTGATTCGTGAGAGGGTGCGGTTCGCTCTGGGACAGGGGGAAGTGTGGGGCTGGTCTACGGCTATGACATCTATCTGCGTCCTCGGAATGTCGCCAGGGCGTTGGCCAATCTGGCCGAGCTGGCGCCACCGGCCCGTGCCGTAAAGCCACTTGAGATTACCTTGCCCGGCGGTGACCGGCTCGTTCTCCCATTCACGTCCCGTTTCGAGAGCGAGCCGGTCGACTGTTCCACGAGCAGCACGCTCGAACTCGACATGTCCCTCATGTTCGACGTCGATGATGCACTGCGCGAGTACGCGCAGACGAGCGGCGCTGATCCGGAGGCGGACGGGCGCGTCCAGATCGGGTACATCTACGTGACGATCCGGTTCGAGTCCCTTCTGCATCCTGGCTACACGTCGTTGGAGTGCTGGGCGGCGACGTCGGTGATGAGCCGCTTGTTTGCGCGGTCGGCGAACATCAGGAAGGTGTTCACCGGCCTCACCGCCGACAGCGGAGGAGTGTGCTGCCTGTTTGACACCGGCGACGGCGCCCCCGAGCAAGTGTGCTGGCTCAACGGCGAACCCACCCAGGAGACAGTCCCCGGTCCTCGCTTTCCAGATCAGAGAGCCCTTGTGGCGACTTGGTCCGACTCCGAGAAGTGAGCATCGGCACTCCCTCTCCGAGGCCACAAGATCCTGCTACGAGTTCCAAGAAGCCCACTACGAGTTCCAAGAAGCCCAGTAAGCACCTGGTCCGGCCCCCGGAGGCTGTGAGCTCCCCCGGACTGTACTTCGCCTGTTCCCGCGGGCCACTTGCCCAGTGTCCCGGCATTCCCCGAACCGGCGAAGCGGATCAGTGACAGAAGCGGTACCGAAGCAGTGCAGCGACGGATGGACGCCCGCCACCTTTCGTCATTCATCACCACAACACCACCCGAGGTCCCTGCCACAGGTGAGGGATACCGAACCTGCCCCGCGCGGCGGCGAGGCAGATCGACGTCATCGTGTGCGCTGGTTCGGCTCCACCCCAGAGGGCGGGCCGTGGAAACAAGCCCGCGCCGGCTGCGCGCCGTCTACTTGGGGCGCTGCCTGGTGGAGGCGAGCGGGTGATTTTCCCGGACAGACAGGTTTTCCCGGTTCTTGTCAGGCTTCGGGATTGTTTGTTCGGCGAGCGCGGCGATCAGCCGACCAGTCGTCGTGGGCGGGTAGTGCCACGGGGCGGGGACAGCAGCCAGGTGTTTGATGAGGCGGCCGAGCCGGCTGTGGGCATGCGTTCTCCGGTCCGGCTTGAGGCGGGTGAGCCCTGGCATGGAGGAGTTCGGGCGGCTCCGGTCTCTTGTCCGGAGCAGCCGTCGTAACGAGATCGTCTCGGTCACCGCCCTCACGGCCTGTTCGGGATAGGGGGCGGTGACGGGTCACTTTCGGGGCGCGGTGGCTTGGCCGCCGTGGTGTACGGCTTCCGGCTGCCGCGCCTTCCTGAAAATGAGCAGTCCTTCGAGGCTGACCTGTGCATCGCTCAGTTTGGAGAGCGGGCACCACTGAATACTGCTGAAGGGCAAGTCGGTGGGGCGTGCCGGCCGAGCCGGTGTGGCCTGCGGGTTTCCGGGTTCTGCGCACTATGCGCGTTGACTGTTCAGGGTTGCGCAGCCGTTGGTGGTAGCGGTCGAGTCGGTGGCACCGGTGCAGGCCGCAGGGGCGAATACCTCACCCTGATCCGCCCCGAAAGCCACCCGGGCCCGCGCCACCCACTGCGAGCCCAGGGACACGGCACGCTCTGCCGAAAGACGGAGCGGAGCGCGCGGCGCTGTACCGCTCGGTCCTCGCCGACCGCCGGGTCCTGGTGGTGCTGGACAACGCCCGCGACGCCACCCACGTACGGCCGCTGCTGCCCGGCACACCCGGCTGCGCTGTCCTGGTCACCAGCCGCACACGGATGACAGAACTGGACGGCGCGCGGCTGACCGACCTTGGCGCTATGACGCAGGCGGAAGCACTGTCCCTCTTCCGCTGCGTCATCGGCCCGGCACGTGCCGACGCAGAGCCCGCCGCCTGCCGTGAGGCCGTCGCGGCCTGCGGTTTTCTTCCCCTGGCCATCCGGATCGCTGCGGCGAGACTGGCTGCCCGACCGGCCTGGGACGTGGCGTCCCTGGCCGTTCGGCTCGCCGACGAGCGGCGCCGCCTGGACGAGCTACGGACCGGGGACCTGGCCGTCGAAGCAACCTTCACTCTCGGATACGGCCAGTTGAGCCCGACCCGGGCCAGAGCGTTCCGCCTGCTCGCGGTCGTCGAGGCGCCCGACATCCCGCTTGCGTCGGCCGTCGCCGTCATCGGCGACGGTTCCGACGATCCGGTGCGCGACGAGCGCGCCACCGAAGCACTCCTGGAATCCTTGGTCGACCTCGGCCTGCTGGAGTCGGCCGCGCCGTCCCGCTGGCACTACCACGACCTGCTGCAGCTCTACGCCCGCCGCCGCGCGGATCTGGAAGAGCCCGTCGGTGAGCGAAGCGCGGCCCTCGCCCGGCTGCTCGACTCCCAGCTCGCCACGACCGCCCGCGTCTACGCGCTGCACAACCCCGGCGACCGGCTGCTGGAACACCTGACACCCACCATCCGCACCGCACCGGCGTTCGACGACGGCGCCCACGCGCTGCGCTGGCTCCACCAGGAAGGCCCCGGCCTGCTCGCGTCCGTTCAGCAGGCGGCGGCAGAACCGGAACTCCTGCGGCACGCGACCGATGTGCTGCTCACAGCACAGGATCTGATGGAAACCGGCGCGCTCACGGACCCGTACGGACAGGCGGCCCACGCACTTGCCGAAAACGCCCATACAGCCCGCGACACCCGGACAGAGGGCCGGGCCCGGCTCCTCCTCGGCCAGACCCACCACCTCACCGGCCGCCTGGAATCGGCGGAAAACGAGGCATAACGGGCACTCGATCTCGGCCGGACCGCCGAGGACCCCCTCACCCACAGCTACGCCGAAAACCTGCTGGGCAACCTCGCCACCGCACGCCAACAGTACGAACGGGCGGCCACCCATTACCGGCGTGCCCTGGACGCCTTCCGCGCGGACGGCAACCAGTACGGCGAGACGGCCATGCTGATGAACGTGGGGCGGGCGGACCTCGAACTCGGCCGGACCGAACAGGCGATCACCGCCAGCGAGCAGGCGGTCAGCTCCTGGCAGCGGCTGGGCGCCACACTGCGGCTCGCCAACGGTCACTACGCGCTCGCTCTGACCCTGCACCGGGCCGGCCGGCACGATCAGGCACTCGACCAGTTATGCGAGGCGCTGGCGGGATTCGAGGTGACCAGACAGCCCTTCTGGCAGGGGATGACCCGGTACCGGATGGCCCAGGCGGAACTGGCAGTGCAGCGGCCCCGCCAAGCCGCAGGTCACGCGGAGGAGGCGCTGGCGCTGCTGAGCGGGCTCGGCGGGGCCGGACGGCGCGTCCACGCTCTGATCCTGCTGGGTGAGGCACTGCAGCAACTCGGCCAGGCCGAGCGGGCCCGCACATGCTGGCAACAGGCGCTGCCGCTCCTCGCGGGAACGCAGCCGTCCGAGGCGGCGAGGCTGCGTGCGCTACTGACGGCCGGATCCTGACAACAGTTCGGTCCCGGAGCAGCCGGTCGCCGGAGGCCGACGCGCCGCGGAGGCGCGCCGACCGACGCAAGGTGCGGCGGCCGTCACCGGCCGCCGCACAGACGTTCCGTCACCGCTCAGCGATCCCCCTCGGCGGCGGCCAGTTGTCATCATCGGCGACCGACGCCGACAGCTGGATCCCGTCCGCAGGGCCAGCCCATTTCGTAATGACGGTGTCGTACACAGCGTGCATGGCGGTTCCTCCCCGTGCTGAACACGTGATGTGATCGGGTACCGGTCAACAGCCGAGCCATTTCGGCCCGAACACCATCGAGTTCAGCCGCCGCCGCATTGAATGACAGCCCTGATCTGCCAGGCTGAACAATGACCACGCCGCTGGTCGGGCGAGGCGACCTGGGGGAGGGCGAGCACCATGGCAGGGCGGCGCGAGAATCCGGTCGATCCGGCGGCGGGTCCGGCGCAGTACCTCGCACACGAACTGCGCGCGCTGCGGGAAAGCGCCGGCAGCCCCACCTACCGCGCGATGGCCCTGCGGACCGGCTTCGGTGCGAGCACCCTCTCCCAAGCCGCTGCGGGAGAACGGCTACCGACGCTTCCCGTGCTCCTTGCATACGTGGAGGCGTGTGACGGCGACCGTGAGGACTGGCAGGAACGCTGGCGCCGGGTCACCGAGGAAGAGGCAGGAGAACTGCGGCCCGACGACACGACTGCAGCGCCCTACCGCGGTCTGGCCCGATTCGAAACGCAGGACGAAAGGCTGTTCTTCGGACGCGACCAGCTCACCGACGACCTGGTGCACCAGACCCGCCGCTCCAGGCTGACCGCGATCGTCGGCCCGTCCGGAAGCGGAAAGTCCTCACTGCTGCGAGCAGGCCTGATCCCCCGGCTGCGCAGAACGAGCGACAGCGCTGACACGCAGGCCAGCGCACGTCCCGGAACAGAACCCGGCGCTCCCCTTATTACGGCACCCGCCAGCACGCGCCACAACTCGCCGGAAGCGCCCCCTGCCGCTCTCCGCGTGCTGACTCCCGGCAGCCACCCGCTGCGCACTCACGGTCCACGGCTCACGCCGGCGGACACCGACCCCGCCGGTGGCGATACCTGGCTGATCGTGGACCAGTTTGAAGAGCTCTACACGCTCTGCCGCAACACCAACGAACGCATCGCCTTCATCGACCGGCTGCTGGCCGCGCGGGAGCCCGACAGCCGACTGCGTGTGGTGATCGCCGTACGGGCGGACTTCTTCGGCCGGCTCGCCGAGCACCCGGGCCTCGCAGAAGCGCTCCGGGACGCCACCCTGCTGGCCGCCCCGATGAGCACCGGCGAACTGCGGCAGGCGATCGTCAAACCAGCCCAGGAAGCTGGACTGATCGTTGAGAGGGAGCTGACCACCCGGCTGCTCAGCGAGGTGGAAGGGGAGCCCGGCGGACTGCCGCTGATGTCTCACGCTTTGCTGGAGACCTGGCGGCGTCGGCGCAGCCGCGCACTGACTGTCGCAGCGTACGAGGCGGCCGGCGGCCTGCATGGTGCCGTCGCGTAGACCGCCGAGAACCTCTACACCGAACTGACCCGGTCCCAGACCTGGGCGCCCGCCGGATATTGCTGCGCCTGATCACGCCCGGAGAGGGAACGGCCGACACCAGACGCCCGGCCGACCGCGAGGAACTGCTCTCCTGCGGGCCCCCCTCGGTCATGGAACCGACGCTGGAGCGGCTGGCGCGGGCCCGGTTGATCACTCTGGACGGCACGAGCGCCGACCTGGCCCACGAGGCGCTGATCACGGCATGGCCCAGACTGCGGGGCTGGATCGACGAGGACCGGCAGCGGCTGCGCGTCCAGCGCCAGTTGACCGAGGCCGCTTCGACCTGGGAGCGATTGGGCCACGACGACGGCGCCCTCTACCGCGGCGTCCGGTTGGCCGAGGCCGACGACATCCTGGCACAGGATCAGCATGAACTCACCCCCACCGAGCATGCCTTCCTCACCGCGAGTGGTGCGGAACAGGCCGAGGGACACCGCCGGTTCAGACACATCCTCATCGGGATCAGCACCGCGCTGTGCCTGGCCCTGATCGCGGCAGGAGTGGCCGTATGGCAGTGGCGCACCGCAGAAGACCAACAAGAGGTCGCCGACTACCGCGCACTGGTGGCCGAGGCGGGAAACCTGCGTACGGACCAGCCCCGGCTGGCGCTACGGCTAGGGCTGGCCGCGCACCAACTGCGTCCCTCGGTGGAGACCCGTCGGGCCGTCGCGGACACCATGCTGCAGAGTTCGATCCAGGGGGTGACCACCTTGGCGCCCGGCACGGACGCGCACGGCTCTGCCCTCAGCCACAACGGCCGCATACTGGCCGTGCGCGCCCCGGGAACTTCGGGCGTGAGCCTCTGGGACATCGCTGCGCCCACGCGGCGCACGGCCCTCGCGCGGCTGCCCGGCTGTCCCACGCCGGACGGAGACATCGTGTTCAGCGGAGACGACCGGACCCTGATCGCTTCCTGCGGCAGCGACCGGCTCGTTCTCTACGACGTCAGTGAACCCCGGCAGCCCCGGCGCCTGACCACGCTACGGACCGCGAGCAGCCGGCAGGCAGAAAATACGGAGAGCGGGAACCTCGCGTTGAACCACGACGGCTCGGTGGCGGCGACCGTGACACGCGGGACCGTGGAGTTGTGGACCGTGTCCGCCCGCGGCACCACCAAGGCATCATCGGACGCCTGGCGGTTCGTCGGAGCCACCGCTGTCGACTTCCTCCAGGACAACCGGACAGCCGTCGTCTGGTCGCAGGAAGCAGCCGACGGCGAGGCGACGGAGAAGAAAAAACCGGAGGACAAGGCGACCCTGTGGGACATCAGCGCCCCTCTGACCCCTAAAAGGATGACCGAGCCGGTGTCGGCCGACAGACCATTGGCACTCAGCGCGCCCAGCGGCTTGCTTGCCATCAGCCGCAATGGGGTTCTGAGAACGCTGGACCTCAACAAACCGGGCGAACGACGCTCCTTCTCCGTAGGCGCCATCGGCCATCGGCAGGACATCACCGCACTCGCCTTCAGCCCCGACGGCAAGAAACTGGCAACCGGCAGCTACGACGGAACGGTCGTGCTGTGGGACGCCACCGACCCCGCCGCTCCGAAGCAAACCCGAACCCTGAAGGGGAACGAAGCCCCCATCACCGATCTCGCGTTCGCCCCGGACGGCGTGAGTCTCGTCGCCGTGGACAGCCAACAGACTGTAGTCCGCTGGTCGACCAGCGGCCGTAACTCCGTGGAACCCGTCACCACCCTCCGTGACCGGAAGGACTTCAGAACTCTGTCCTACGCCCCCGACGGCAGGACCCTGGTAACGGGCGGGACCGACGGAGACATTGTGCTGCGCGACATCTCCGACCCCGTGCACCCGAGGACGATTGCCACGGTAAAAGGACATGACGACCTCGTTGTGGGAATGGCGATCAGCCCCGATGGCAAGATCCTCGCCAGTTCCGACCGCACCGGCCTCATCCAGCTCTGGGACATCACCGATCGCCGTCGGCCACGGAAAGCTGGTTCCCTCCAAGAGAGTGAACTCGGACCGTCTTCCATTGATTTCGCACCCCACGGTGCGGTCCTGACAGTTTTCACCGTCAACGAGACCGATCTGTACGACGTCAGCACGCTGGATCCACAACGCCTGGGAACCACCAAGGATCACCTGTTGTTCGACTCCACCGGCAGGACCGCCGTGGCTGGCTCGGATGTCAAGGACGCCCGCACCCTCAAACACCTCTGTACCCTGCCGCGGCGGATCGTGAATCACTCAGACATCAGCCCGGACGGTCGAGTGCTCGTCGCAACCAATCCCCTCGATAACATCCTCATGCTGGCAGACATCAGCCGACCTAACCAACCACGAGGCCTGGGAGAAATGCCCAGCATCGAAGACGGCAGCCTCCTCACCATAAAGACAAGGTTCCACCCCGGCGGTGACCTGCTGGCACGGCTCGACGCGAACAGCGTGGCCACCCTGTACGACACAGGCGACCCTAGCCACCCCCGGACTCTCGGGACCCTGGCTTATCTCGTCACGGACCTGGCATTCAGCCCGGACGGCCGCTACGTGGCGACTGCCACCATCGACGGAACGGCCATCCTGTGGGACCTTGGCGCACTCCCGGCGATCAGCGCGGACCCGGTCACCGCGGCCTGCGCAGCGGCACACGGCGGTTTCACCCGTGACGAATGGGAAAAATACATTCCCAGCAAACCCTTCCGAAACTCCTGCGGCTGACATCGGTGAGGCGCGTTCACGGCCGGCCAGCGCAGTCGCTTGGGTGCCGTCAGCCTCCATAGCCTGGAGTTGTTGGAAGGGCTGGCTGGACGTTATCCTCGACGCTCGGCTTACGGCGCCAAGCTGCGCTGGAGCGTGCCGAAGCTGATCGCCGAGGCTAAAAGGGCTCAAGGAGCTGGTGGAACTCGTCCAGGTGGGGGGTCTTTCATTGAGCCGGGTGTTCGATGCTCAGTTCTGTGTGCGGAGAGACATGAAGTAATCGTCGATCTCGATGATTTCTTCATCGGTCAGGAAGGGTGTGCGCCATTCCGTCTTTGTGCCGTGTTCCATGAATTCGGCAGGAAGGAGTGTGCCGTAGGTCTCCACGTACTCGGCGGTATCGCGGCGCCAGTAGTAGGTGCCGTCGCTGTGAAGTGCGGATCCACCCATTACGGAGAATTCCTGACCTACGACGTCCTCTGTGTATCCCATGAGGGCGATGATCACAGGTGCCGTTCTCAAATATTCCGCTACGTGTGTGCGTTCGTCTACGGGCACCTGGCCGGAGAGCTTTTTGATCTCCTCCACGTTGCGGCTGAAACGGGACTGTCCGGAGAGGGTGCCGAACAACCCGAGGGGGATGACTTGGCGCATGCGATGTCCTCCCGGTCGGGCTCCTGGCGAATTGGATGTGATCACATTAGCGCATGAGGGCGCGCGCGGGGCCAGGTCGCCGGGCGCACCCTCGGACTGCTTCAGGGCTAAATCCTGTCTCCTTGAACGGCTATGGGTGCCGTTCCTGGCGATAGGCGGGGTGCTCGGCGTATGACTCGGCAAGGACCCAAAGGCCGGGGAGGGGTATAGAGAGACCGTGAAGGGGGATAAGTTTTCATCAAGGAATGACGGTGTGTCAATCAGGGTGAGAGGGCGATAGTGATGGGCCTCGTCGATCGACTTGACGATGTTGAAACTCGCGATGATTTGGTCAGGTTCCTGGGGGAGGTTATTGTGGATCTCTCGGAGGGAGGGCCGAGTTGGGTAAATACGTCGCTCGAAGAATTCCTGGAGGCCCTGGCTGGCTGGTTGCAAGACACGCCAGGAGTATTCGCTAATCGAGGTGAGCCAGTGCCGGACCAGCCTGACTGGAAACTGGTGGCGCGCATGATCATGGCGGCCAGGACGTACGAGTGACTTGATGCGTCGAGGCTTCCCTGGGGTGTCCTGAAGAGCGCCATATGCGCGAGATGTGGGCAACCCGGATATGGAAACTCAACCACTCAATACCAGCACTCTGTTACTGATCGTTTCAGGACGAAGCGCTTGGCCAGAAGTGTCGGCTCTTGCGGCTCGCATAGGCTGGCCGGTCTTATCCGACGCACCGCGACAAGGATCGGCCCGTGCACAACAGCACCAGGATTCGCCTGATCGAGCCCGCTGACGCCGCCCCGATAGCCGCGCATCGGGTGCGGGACTTCGAGGCTTTCCGGCTGTGGGAACCGGCCCAGCCGGCTGACTTCTTCACACCGGAGGGCCAGGCGGAGCGGATCGACAGACTGCTGGCCGGATACCTGGCCGGCACGGTCTGGCCCGGCGTGGTGCTCGCTGACGACCAGGTGATCGGGCAGGTCACCGTCGGAGGCATCCTGCCGCAGCCGCACCTGCGCCGCGGCACCGTCGGATACTGGATCGCCAGCATCGCCCAGAATCAAGGGCACGCCGGGCACGCCGTCGGGCTTGCACTCCGGGTGATGACGGACGAACTCGGGTTGCACCGCGCCGAGGCATCCACCAATCTGGAGAATCTGCCGTCGCAGCGGGTGCTGCGCCGCAACGGGTTCAGCCCGTACGGCGTCGCGCACTCCTCGATCTTCCTCGACGGGAGCTGGCGGGACGGGCTGTTGTGGGAGCGGATCCTGGGCAACTGGCTGATCGTTGTGGAGATCAGTTATATGAGCTGGCGATCAGCCGAGCCCCAGCCCCAGACGTAGCATCCCGCACCCGGCTCACCGGTCGGGCCGTCAGGTGTTTCACCGTGCGGCGCGCACCCACTCGCGTGGGCGATGACCAGGGCGTGCCAGCGGTCGCGGGTCTCCTGTTCTGTGTCGAGCCAGCGGGCCGGTGAGGGGGCGAGGGGGGGTGTGAATTTAACGGCCCTGTCTCACATTCGGTGGTGACGGAGGGTGTCGCTATCCGAGGAGGATGCGGTGGCGGAGGAGGGTGAAGCCTGCTCGTCCGTGCATCTGG
>NZ_JBHYZP010000056.1:16177-44409 GCF_042752355.1 Streptomyces sp. NPDC059255 | reverse complement strand
GCGGGTACCACATCGCTGCGCGATGTGCAAGCGGAGCGGTCGCTGCGCTCCCGCTGGCCCATGCTGCGCATGGGCGATCCCTGCGCTGCGCTTCGGGATCCGGGTGGGGCCGGCCGCTGCGCGGCATGGCTGACTCGCGCGGTGCGCGAGCTGGGTTGAGGGAGTGTCAGGTGCGGATAGTCGGGTTCTTTGTAGAGGAGTTGGGGAGTGCTACGCACTCCTGGCGCGAGTCCGCTGCGCTCCCCCGCTTTGACGGTCCTTCAGGCTGCGCCTTCAGGACCTTGGGGCCCGCTGGCGCGGGCCTAGCTGGCTGCGAGGGTGGGGGCGCTTGTTGGTGTTCTGGTTTCAGTGTAACGCGTCATTGATTTGATGCAGCATGTAGGGTTGGTGAAAACAGGAGACACGCGCTGGCGGCAAGGAGACGGGGCTCATGTCAGTCTACGAATATCTTCCGGCTGAAATAGCCCGGCTCGGCGTGACGAGAAAGGCCGCCGGGCTCGTCCTCGGCCAGGTGCAGACACGTGCTCGGCTCTCTCTGGAGCGCGAGGAACGTGCACGCGAAGGACCGGCAGAGATCCTCAACTTGAGTGAGCTGGTGATCGCCATGTGGGAGCGCGTTGAATGGGAGCGGATCGCCCATGTGATGACGGAGCAGCAGATGCCTGTCTACGTACCGGGGCAGGATCCGCGTGTAGGCCGCCGTGAGGAGCAGCGGATGCAGCGTGTGGCCCTTGACGTAGCCGCTGCAGAACAACGACACGGTGGAGCACCGATCGAGATGCTGCGTCATCGGATCTACCGGATCGTCGCCCAGCGGGCCAGCTCTTCGGGCGAGGCTGAACCACGACTCATCGTTCACATGATGGCCTCCTCCCTCAGTGAAGCCGCTCACCGGGCCTGGACTGTCTACGGACGGCCAGACGGCCTTTACCAGCGGGGCGCATACCGGATTTCCTCGGTCGAGCAAGTCCTTCCCGAACCCGGAGAACTGCTGTGATCCAGCTTCGAGAACACCAGATGGACGCAAATACGCATATCCGCAAGTGGGCAGGATTCCCTGCAAGATCATCTATTCTCCCGGAGGGAGCGCGCGCCACGGTCGTGTCCGCCACCGGCTCCGGGAAGACGATCACTGCCGCTACGGCCGCGCTGGAATGCTTCCGGGGCGGACGGGTCCTCGTCATGGTCCCCACCCTCGACCTGCTCGTGCAGACCGCGCAGGCGTGGCGCCGGGTCGGCCATAACTCGCCCATGGTCGCCGTGTGCTCGCTGGAGAAGGACGACGTCCTGGAGCAGCTCGGGGTCCGTACGACCACGAACGCGATCCAGCTCGCCTTGTGGGCCGGGCAGGGGCCCGTGGTCGTGTTCGCCACGTACGCCTCCCTAGTGGACCGTGAGGATATCGACGCACCGATAGACCAGCGGAAGGTCCGCGGGCCGCTGGAGGCCGCTCTGGCGGGCGGGGAACGGTTGTACGGACAGTCGACGGACGGCTTCGACCTCGCCGTCCTGGACGAAGCCCACGGACTCGCCGGGGACACCGCCCGGCCCTGGGCAGCAATCCACGACAACACCCGCATCCCCGCCAACTTCCGGCTCTACCTCACCGCCACCCCGCGCATCCTCGCCTCACCCCGCCCGCAGAAGGGCGCGGACGGCCAGGAGTTGGAGATCGCCTCCATGACCAGCGACCCGGACGGTACGTACGGCAAGTGGATCTACGAGCTCGGGTTGTCCGAGGCGATCGAGCGGAACATCCTCGCCGGGTTCGAGATCGACGTGCTGGAGATCCGCGACCCCTCGCCCGTGCTGGGGCTGTCGGAGGAGGCGCTGCGGGGCCGGCGCCTGGCACTGCTGCAAACCGCCCTCCTCGAGCACGCCGCGCGCCACAACCTGCGCACGGTCATGACGTTCCACCAGCGGGTCGAGGAGGCGGCCGCGTTCGCGGAGAAACTACCTCAGACGGCCACGGAGCTGTACGTGACCGAGGCGTCCGACCAGGCCCTGGCCGACGCGGACGCGCTGCCGAAGTCGTCGATCGACGCGGAACTCTACGAGCTCGATGCCAGCCGCCACGTACCCCCGAACCGCGTCTGGTCGGCGTGGCTGTGCGGCGACCACCTCGTCGCCGAACGCCGCGAAGCCCTAAGCCAGTTCGCGAATGGCATCGACGCGGCGGGCCGGCGGGTGCACCGCGCCTTCCTCGCCTCGGTGCGGGTCCTGGGCGAGGGCGTGGACATCGTCGGAGAGCGGGGAGTCGAAGCCATCTGCTTCGCCGACACCCGCGGCTCCCAGGTCGAGATCGTGCAGAACATCGGCCGCGCCCTCCGCCCGAACCCGGACGGCACGGCCAAGGTCGCGCGCATCATCGTGCCCGTCTTCCTGGAGCCCGGCGAAGACCCCGACGACATGGTCGCCTCCGCCTCGTTCAAACCGCTCGTAGCCGTCCTCCAAGGCCTGCGCTCACACGACGAACGCCTCGTCGAGCAGCTCGCCTCGCGGGCACTGACGAGGCAACCGCGGGCCAAAGTCCACCACCTCGTCCGCAACGAAGACGGGCAGATCACCGGCGCCGGCGGGACGCGCGGCGAGGACCAGGAGCAGGACGACACACAGGGCGCGGTGGAGTCCGCGCTGCTGCACTTCTCCACCCCCCGCGACGCCGCCACCATCGCCGCCTTCCTGCGCACGAGGGTGTACCGGCCCGAATCCCTGGTGTGGCTGGAGGGCTACCAGTCCCTGCTCCGCTGGCGGAAGAAGCACCACATCACCGGCCTGCACGCCGTGCCCTATGACACGGAGACCGAAGTCGGCGTAACCCAGGCGTTCCCCCTCGGCCGGTGGGTCCACCAGCAACGAAAAGCCCTCCGCGCCGGCGAACTCGACGACCACCGCAAGGAGCTCCTCGACGCCGAAGAAGCCGGGATGGTGTGGGAACCCGGCGACGAAGCGTGGGAGAACAAACTCGCCGCCCTCCGCTCCTACCGGCGGGCCACCGGTCACCTCGCACCGCGCCAGGACCAGCTGTGGAGCGACGGCGACGCGATGATGCCCATCGGGCAGCACATGGCCAACCTCCGCCGGAAGGGCGGCCTCGGGAAGGACGCTGAGCGAGCCCGGGAGCGCGCGAAGCAGCTGGCGGCGATCGACCCCGACTGGAACTGCCCCTGGCCACTCGACTGGCAACGCCACTACCGCGTCCTCGCCGACCTCGTCGACGCCGACGGCCACCTGCCCGACATCGCACCCGGCGTGCTCATGGACGGGGACGACATCGGACGGTGGCTCCAGCGGCAGAAACAGCCGGGCACCTGGGCGCAGCTGTCCACCGAGCAACAGGAGCGGCTGTCCCGGCTGGGCATCAGGCCCGCTGAGGCGCCGTCTCACGCCCCGGCGACCAAGGGTGCGAAGGGACCGAGCAAGGCGCAGCAGGCATTCCAGCGCGGCCTGACGGCCCTCGCGCAGTGGGTTGAGCGGGAAGGTGCCCACCGGCCTGTCCCCCGCGGCTACACCGCGGAGATCGTGGTCGACGGTGAGGCGGAGCCGGTGACTGTGAAGCTCGGCGTATGGGTCTCCAACACCAAGACCCGTCGCGACAAGCTCACTCAGGACCAGCTGGAAGCGCTGCGGGAGCTGGGCATGGAATGGGCGTGAGCACGCCAGCCGATTATTGGAGCGCGGGTCTGGTCCCTCCTGCGGGGCGGAGGCCCGTGGCGCCCGTTCCATCGCCGGGTGCGGGCTTTCGGCTGCGGGTCCGTGCAGCAATGACGGGCCCGCAGGCTGGTATTTGAGCCTCGCGAAAAATATTTCAGCTGGTGTGTCACGTTCACCAACTTCGCCTGCACATAAGCCCGTACAACGAGCGATCTGCTTCGCATCTCAAGCGCGCGCATTAGGAATATGCGGTGGAGAACGGAAGCAGGCCAGGACGAGGGGGCTTATGCCATGAGTGCAGATGCAGAGATCATCGAGGCCATCGACGCGGTGCTGGGCGGGGACCGCACGGCCCGGATCGGGCAGGACGCCGCGCGGATCGAGGAGCTGGCCGCCTGCGGCTTCGAGGGTCTGGCCTACGAGGTGTTTGAGATCGAGCTGGTCCGGGAGGCCGAGCCGCGCCTGCTCGGCATGCTCCGCGAGGGCACGCTTGCCCGGCTGGCCGTGAAGCAGTGCAAGAGCCGAGGCTGGAAGTTCTTCGTCCACGAGGACGACATGAGGCTGCTGCGCAGCAGCCCTCTCGAGCGGGACATCATCATGGTCGATGTCCTCACCGAGGCGACGCGCAAGTTCCACCGCGACCTGCAGCGCGGGCAGGGCTGGAAGGCTGACCACAACGGGCCCCGCGGCGCCTGCAGCCTGATGTCGTACTTCATCGGCCAGTGCGTGTGGGTGTTCAGGCGCGCGTACGTGAGGTGGGCCAGGCTGCGGGTTAGCTGGGCCCGCCTGCACGCCGTGTACGACTTTACCGAGGACGCCGCGAACGAAGCCGGCATCGGCGGGCTGCTCCAGGCGACCAGCTACGAGATTGACTCGGAGGTGTTCAGCACGAACTTCGAGGACATCCTCGAAGAGCAGGCGCCGCACACGCAGGCGGTCGTGCGCCTGACGGTCATGGGCTTCCCCGACGCCGAGATCGCCGAACGGCTGAAGCTCACCGCCGCCGCCGTCCGCCAGCGCAGGTCGCGGTTCAGGACGGCCCTGTACCAGGCTGCCCGCGAGAAGCGGATCTGGATCCCGGATCAGCTGCACACCAAGGCCGCCGCCCGCCGGCAGAACCAGCGGGGTGCGGCGTGAGTACGCAGAACCTCCTGACCCTGCTTCTGACGCTGGTCACCCTCGCCGCGGTCTCCGCCATCGCAGGTCTGATCGGATACAACGTCGCCCGCGAGGGAGGGGCACCCGTCTCCTCCGCCATCGGACGCGGCAGCTTCGTGTTCTTCAGCGTCATGACGCTCTTCACCGCACTCCTGGGCGTGCTGCTTTCCGTGGTCACGTAGGGGAGGGTGTCGGGCGCTGGTGGAGTCTCAGCAGGCTGTAGGGACCCCGTGCGGTCCAGAGTGTGTGAGGTCCGGTTCGGACCTCACACACTCTGGACCGCTTCTGTCCCTCTACGGGTAATGAGCCCACGGCAGGGTCACCGTGGCGGAGACGGGACGGTGAGGTACGGGGCGAGTTGGGCTTCGAGGTCGGCGATGCGTTTGTCCATGAAGCGGTTGTTCTGGCGGGCGCTGGTCAGGCGCTCTTGAATCTGCTGGTTGTCCTGGGTGAGCTGTCGTACGTGCTGCTTCAGCGTGGTGTTCTCGGTGACGATGCGCTGGAGGGAGCCCTCGGGGAGGTCGTGTTCGAGGTCGCGGATCTTGCCGAGGAGTTCTGCGATGTGGGTGCGCTGGGTGCGGATTTCGCGCTGGGCCTGGGTGAGTGCGTCTTCGGCGTTGAGTGCACGTTCCTTCCAGGCGGGCTGGGCGCGGCTGCCGCTGTTGGAGACTGCGGGATGGGGTCTGCTTGCGCGGGTGGCCTGCTCGATCAGGTCTCTGGCCTGCTGGTTTTGGTAGAGGAAGGTGCGTGAGACGCGGGCGGTACGGGCGAGGGCGGCGACGGTGACAGGCGTATGGTCGCGTGCTGCGGCCGTCAGGACGGTCTGGAGGCGTTCGAGCATCTCTTGGGTGGCGTGGCGGCGGGCTTGGGCGGCTGCGTCGGTGCGGGACGTACTCATGGCTGTCCTGTGGCGTCGTCGGGGGCCTGCAGTGCTACGAGGTCTCGGGCGCGGAAGGCAGTGCTCCAAGTGCGGTGGAAGTAGTCCTGGGGGCGCCGAAGGTCCAGGGTGAGGGCTTCGTCCAGGATGCCGAGGGCGGCCAGGGCCTGCTCAAGTCCTTTGATGGCCTGGGCGGTGGGTTCGAAGACGGTGTGGAGGTAGTCGGCGGTGGCGTCGTCGGGGGCGTTCTCAGCGATGGAGCGCCACTGTTCGGCTTTGCGTCGCCAGTAGAGGAGGTCTGCGCCGGACAGGACGAAGTTGTCGCAGTTCTCGCAGTCGAGTTTCCAGGGGCAGGCTCCGCCGTCGACGACGGGTTGGTAGGTGCAGAATCCCCCGTCGGCGGGGGTGCTGCGACGGGAGAGGTCCAAGGCCAGGGCGAGGGCTGTCTCGCGGTCGATGGGTGTGGTGTCGCCGGAGAGGAGTTCGCCTGGGTTGGGTGCGCCGGGCCCGGCTACCCAGACGGTGTTCAGGACGTCTTCGAGGTCGCTGTTGGTGATCTTCACGTAGTGCTCGGCCATGCGTTCGGAGAGTTGGCCGAGGTAGCGGCGGATGTGGGTGAGCGTGGCGCCTGCGCGCAGCAGGTTGGTGGCCAGGGTGTGGCGGGCCTGGTGAGCGACGTAGGCGCCGCCGAGGTCGAGGTCGGCGATCCAGGTTTTGAAGCGCTGGTTGAAGTGTCCGTAGGAGATCGGCTGTCGGCCGTTGGGGTTGCGGATTCGGGAGGGGAACAGGGCCAGGCCGGGGCGTTCAGCAGCTGTTGGGGTGCGGCCGTAGCGTTTTTCGAAGCGGTGGAGTGTCTTGGTGCGCCGGGCATCGAGGCACTGGTAGACGGGTTCGGGGATGCGGATGCCCTCGTTGTAGTTGCCGACCTTGGTCTGGTCGTGCCACAGCATGGCCAGGCCGCGGTAGCGGCCGATGCAGTCCAGGCGCAGTCCGACGACCTCGCTGCAGCGGCGCCCGGTGGCGACGATGGTCTCCCAGATGTCCCGCAGGCCCCGGTCGTTGAGGTCGAGTTCCTCCAGGCGGCGCAGGTTGGTCTCATCCATCAGCGCGCGGGCGACGTCGTCGCTGAAGGGGTTGCGGGAGCGCTGTCTGATGCCTGTGCCGCCGAAGGGGATGGCGGTCAGGAAGCCGGTGTCGATGCCGAGGCGTTCGGCGTGGCCGGCGGTGATGGCGCTGTAGAGCAGCTTGCGTGCGCCGTTGAAGACGAACTGGCAGCTCAGATCGGTGACGGTGGGAGATCGTCCGTCGACCAGGACCATGCCCAGGGACGGCAGGCCGTGGCGGGCGCGGTGGCGCTGGTCGGCGACGAACCGCTCGGCGTGCTCCCTGCGCAGCACGGTGGGGTCGTGGCCGGCGTCGGGGGCATCGGTTTCGAGGAAGACGCCCAGTTCGACGGCGGCGCGGCGCATCTGGTCGAAGGGACCTCGCGTGCGGGGGCACTGCGGGGAACGGAGCCACTCGGCGAGGTGGTCCCAGAGCAGGTCGCGCAGCCACCGCTGCGGTACTGCGGTGATGTCGAAGTGGCTCTGGGCGTTCTTGAAGCGCCGTCCGAAGTGATCGGTCTCCAGGAAGCCGGCGTCCTTGGTGTCGGAGGGGCTGTAGTAGACGCAGCGCAGACCGTTGACGACTTCCCAGATGATCTTGCGAACCTCGGAGTCCATCTGCTTGCGCGTCAGATCTTTGTAGCCTCCGTCGTGCAGATCCATCAGGGAGGCGATGCTGCCCCGCCAGCAGTACCTGACGAGATTCCTGATGCCATTGGTGGTCCACTCCGAGTGCTGCGCGGACTGGGCATGAGCGTGCAGACCCCACTGGATCTCGGCCCGCACCAGCGGGGACAGACCATGGAGGTTGACCAGCCCCGGCTGCGTGACCGGCTCCGCAGTGGCGCACCAGGCGCGAAATACCTTCTCGTCGCCATAGGTCACCGGAAGCGGCCGACCGTCCTTGAGGGGACCGCGTGAGTTCTGCGACCGGGCCGCTCCCGGACGGTTGTCGATGTTGTACCGGTTCAGGTGCTGCAAGCACAGCCCCAGCGAGGTGCAGGCCAAAAACGGGCACCGCGCCTGGCACGAGCCGTAGCCGGGAAGCGGGCGCTGGGTACGGGACCAGTCCTCGAATCGGGCGCGATCCATGCCGGCTGCCTCGCCGTACTGCCACCTGGTCTGGTGCTGCTGGCACAGCCGGGTGGTGGGACTGATCGCCGGGCGGTCGGGACAGACCAGGCACCGGCCGTAATCCACTCCCCGCGCGGCCGGCAGAGCACTGGCCGCGTTCATGAAGGCGCGCTTGGCCTGCCCCGCCCGCTCGGCCTGCTCCCACTCCAGGTTGTGCGTGTTGCACAGGTTGTGACTGACTCGGCGGATGCGCAGGCAGCCGTCAACGGCGCACTGCCAGGCGTAGACCGGGTGCTGAGGCGGGATGAAGATCAGCGGGTCGCGGAAGAGCGGGTCGAATCCAGGGGCCCCGATGAGGGCCGTGAGCAGTTCGAGCCGGTCGCGGCCAACGCGGGTGGTATCGGTGCGGCCGGGCAGCAGCGTCAGAGGAATCACGGCCGTGTCCCCCACACCTGTTCCAGCGCCGCGGCGAAGACCGGGTCGTGGACGTCCACATGACCGTAGACCTGCTCGACGGTCGCGGCCGAGGCCCAGCCGCCGGCCTCCCGCGCGATCACCGCGTTGCCCCGTGCCGCGTCCAGCACCGCGGTGGCGAAGCTGTGCCGGAAGGCGTGCGGGACCACCCGGCCGATCTCCACCCGGGCTGCGGCCCGGCGCAGCATGCCGCGGGCCCCTGTGGTGGTCCACGGCCGGCCTCGGGAGGGGCCGTGCAGGCTGACCAGGAGCATGCCGTGAACGGACTGGGCGGGGTACTGGGTGGTGATGTACTCGAAGTAGGTGTGGATCATCGCCGGACTCGCCCGGCGCACCGTCCCGCCGCTTACGGTGTTGTCCTGCCAGGTCCAGGGTGTCTTGGTCTTGACCCGGGCCCAGTTGGCATTGTCCTCACGGTGACAGATATGGACGTGCGGGCCCTGGCACTGACCGCACGCGGCCTGCTCGCGCAGGTGCAGATCGACCAGACGTAGCCCGCACAGCTCACCGATCCGGAAACCGCCGTCGGCCAGCCACGTGACCACCATCCGGTCCCGCGCGCACGACATCGCCCCCAGCAGCAGATCGCGGGCGCCCTCGGGCAGCATCTTCGGATGCCGGCGCACCCGCTCCGCCGGAGCCAGAGGGTTCGCGGGCATGCTGTGCAGGACGTGCCCGAGCATCGCCCGCCGCCGATCCGCCCGCGTCGGCAACCTCGTGACGCGCAGGGCCTCCGCCAGTGCGGAGTTCACGCCGTGGGTGCCCAGGCGGATGTAGAAGCCCTTCAGACAGGCCGCCGCGGTCTTCAACGCGCTGTGCCCGTACGGGCGTTTGTTCTCCCGCCACGGCAGCCCGAACGGCCCCGGATAGTCCGCCCCGAGGGCCGCCATGTAGTGCCGCAGATCCTCCAGCGACACCGACTCCACCGTCAGGCCCGCAAAGCGGAGCCAGCGCAGATGATCCACCAGCACATACGCGTACGTACGATCCGTACCCGCCCGACAGGCACGCAGGAATCCGTCCGCCTCCGCCACCACCGAGCAGTCCGTATCCACGACCGTGTAAGCCACCCGCCCGCCCCCGCGAACGATCTCCTGCACCCGTAACTGGCCCACCACCAGCCGACCACCCACCCAGCACCGCCCCCTCCGAACCGGGAACCGCCCCGGTGGCGGCACTCCAGGCCCCGAGTCCACACCCCTTCCCCACACCCATGGACCACTCCACGCGAACGTCCCACACACCCAGGTGACGGTTGGTAAAGTCCGTCACCCTCACACGCCAGCACGCCGCAGGAGCAATTTCGCTGCCGAAGTCAGCGAGGACAGGCGTGTCCCTCCGCCCGGTGCCCCATCCACACCGCCACGTCGCACACCCGCAGCGCACTCACCGTTTCCGGCACCCCCGCAATCTGCCGCAGCGCGAGCAACTGGCGATGCAGGGCGCGGTCGTCCGCGCGCAGCGCGGCGTGCAGCGCAAGCCAGAACGAGGGGCGCGGGCGGCCCAGAGCGCAGCGCACCACACGGTCGTAGGCCGGAAGCAGCCGCGGGCGCTTACGGGCCAGGAGCTTCCCAGCGATCACCCAGTCAACTCCGTGCTGGGCGCAGAGGAGGTGCCAGGCCTGGTCCGCCGAGCCCTCGGCCAAGACGTCCGCTTCGGCGTCGACCATGTCGATGTCCCAGGCAATGGCCTGCAGCAGGCCAGATAGCCGCACGCCGAGACGGCCCTCCAGAATGTCCAGCGCGACAGAAGCAGGAACGGTCACCGACAAGGTCTGCACGGCGACCAGGTCCTCCGCCGTGAACCGGTCGGCGACCTCCGGCCGGTCTCCCCCACCCGCCAGATGCTCGAATCGGCTGCCGGTGAACGCAGCCATGCCGGACGGCAGACCGACCCCGTAGTAGCGGCGCAGGTCATCAACAACACCTTCAGCGCCGAGCACGACACTCAACCGCTGCCCCAACGACGACAACGACGTCCCAGCGGAAGAAACCATGCTTCCTCCTCCTTCATCGAGATCGCGAGCAAACCAGGTCTGTAGCAGGGCGGCCAGGTGAGCGTGTCCACACCAAAGCAGCTGTCCTGCGCCTCACCCGTCCTGCCGTGGCGGGCACCGCCACGGACGACAGCTTGTGCTCGCGGAGCGGCACAACCGGGTTGCGGCCCGTTCGGGCTTTCTCCGGCAGCGCCGCATGCCGAAGGTATGAAGCCGTCGGCGGGACACGACCGGCGAAAAACGGGGGTGCGGCCGGGGCGTGCGCGGCGCAGGCTATGGGGGTGCCGTGGCTGGCAACCGACCGCAATCTGTATGAGAAGGGCATCCCATACTGCTTCGCTGCTGTCTCACCGGTGCGCAGACCGCAGGTACATCGGCAGGACGGTGCGCATGAGCTGTTCGCCGCGGGTGGTGATGGCCTCGAAGTCGCTTCGGGCCATGGCGGCGAAGTTGGTCGGGTAGGAGGCGACCGCGCTGCGCGGAACGAGGTCGGCTGGCGGCGCGGGCAGGCGGTCGTCCTTCATTCCGAGATAGGCAAGGGCGAAACCGTCGATGCGTCCGCTCGCGGCCCACTCGTGCAGGCGGGCGCGGGCGGAGTCCTGGGCCTTGCGGTGGACGGTGGCGAAAGAGCGGCTGAGGCGCCCGAGCATGAAGTGCGGTGCCTTCAATGCGAGTTCCCCCAGACCAGCATCGCAGGAGATGATGAAGGGGACGTCGTAGACGTGCTGGGTGTGGTGCGGTGAGCGTCCCGGTTCGAGGACGGACAGGCCGAGGTTATCGTAGACGCCGCCGTCGGTGAGCAGCACGGTGTGCTGCTGGTGGTGTCCGTCGCGGTGCTGGAAGGTGAAGGTTCTTTCCAGGGCCGGCAGGAGCGCGGGGTAGGCGGCGGAGGCGGCAACGGCGGTCGCGACGTGGACGGGCTCGGTGATGGTGCCGTAGCGGGAGCAGCCGCTTGCGCTGCTGCCGAAGCGAACCGCGTTGGTGGTGGCCAGGTCGGTGGCGGTCAGAACGACGTCGAGACCGAGGTGGGTGACGTCGGCCAGGGTGGTGGTGCCGAACGCCTTGTGGGCGAGGACGGCGGCTAGGGCGTCGGTGCGGTTGGCGGGGCGAGCGACGGTGACCTGGGGGGTGCGGGTGAACAGCTGGCGGGTGCCTGCGCGGGCAGCCGCAGTGAGGTTGCGGGCGGCCGCAGAGGGCTTGAATGCCTGGCGTGCGATGTCCAGTTGCAGGCCGGAGCGCAGCAGGTCAGTGGTGCGGGCGTCGAAGTCGGTGAACTCTTTCGGGCCGTAGGCCCACAGGGCGGCGAGGAGGGAGCCGCCGGAGATGCCGGAGACGACGCGGATGTAGTCGAGGAGATCGCGGTCGTGCAGGGCGCGCAGGCAGCCGAGGTGGAAGGCGGCGGCGCGGGAGCCGCCGCCGGACAGGGTGAGGCCGATGGTGCGGGTCATGAGCGGGAGCCCTTGCGTGGGACGGGGACGGGACTGTGGGGGCGGGTGGAGTAGCCGCCGGGCCACCACTGCACGGGGCCGAGGTGAGCGGGTGGTTGCGGCGGGGGCGGCTCGGCCGTGATCGAGGCGGTGCGGGCTGCGAGGTGGGCGTAGAGGTCGGGGTTGTGCCCGGTGGCGAGCCACTGGTGCCAGACGGGGGGTGGTCCTCCGGCGATGAGGACGAGGGCGCGGGCGGGGGCGTCGTCCAGCGGGAGGGTGAGGCTGGTCATGGCGGCGCGATCGGTGGCGCTGGGCTGGGCAGCGGTGTGCGGGTGGGTGTGCCACATGCCCAGGAAGCGGCTGATGTTGCCGGTAGCCTTCCGGCGGGCGGTGAGGTGGCCGCTGACGCCGTCCAGGCCATGCTGGAAGTAGGCCTCGGTCAGCAGGGAGTCGGGGGGGCGGGCCGGTGGCCTCGTCGATGAAGATCACACCGGTGGCGTCGTCGACGGCGCCGAGCAGGGTGCCGCCGGTTTCCACGCGCGGGCCCCGCACTCGGGCGCCGCGGCGGGCTTCCGCTCGCATCTCGTCCAGTGCGGCAGAGGTGATGCGCACGTCGTAACCGGTGGCCTCGTCCGTGGCGAGGGTGTCGTTGGGCCAGGTCAGCCAGCGCGGCCCGGACGGCTGGGTGCTGGTGGGTCCGGTGGGCATGTGGACGATGAGGGCGGCCATGGTGTGCCGGTCGGGGGGTTCGGCCAGGGCGTGGAGGACGCCGGTCGCCAGTTGTCCGGCCAGTGCGGTGACGTCGGCGGCCGATCCGGTGAAGGTGGCGTCCGAGCAGCCGGGTTCGGGCTGGAAGAGCTCGGTTGGGGGTGTGGTGGGGAAGAAGTCGTCGATCAGGTCGTCGAATGCGTGCGTGGCATCGGCGTGCGCGGCCAGCGCGGTGCGCCGCAGGACGTCCGTGCCACCGCCGGTGGCACCGCGGGGTGAGATGGCGGCGATGCCGCGGGTGGCGTGGTGGCCGATCATCAGTGTGGCCAGGTGGGGCCAGGGGGCAGGGTCGGTGCGGCGGGCGCGTTCGAGGTGGGCGCGGACGATGCGGTTGGCGGTGCAGTCCCAGATCAGGTCGAAGGTGTGCAGGTCGAGGACGGACAGCCGGGTGGTGACGTTGCCGACGAGGGCTTCGACACGAGTGGCGTGGGGGTCGATCCGGTTGAGGCGGTCGGCCAGGACCCTCGCCTTGGAAAAGCCTATGTCGGCGTCCGTATAGGGCTGGCGGGCCAGGATTCCGGGGTGGACGAGTCCATGGTCGGCGACGGTGAGGTGCGCGGCTCCGGCCCGGGCGCACATGTCGGCGACGGGTGCTCCCAGGGCGCCCGCGCCCAGGACGAGGATGCGTTTGCCGCGCAGCCAGGCCGCGGGGGTGGCGTGATCGCGTCGGACCGTGACCTCGGGCCGGGCTTCGTAGACCCGCATCCACCGGGTGCTCTGGCGGTCGAGCCAGTCGGTGCCGAACCGGACAACCTCGTCGCCAAGTTCGGCCAAATACGCATGCCCGCTGAAGGCAGTCTCGGCGGCCAGGCGCCCGACCTGATCGGCGAAGTCGGGCAGGTGCCAGGCCACCAGGCGCGTCCGGCGCGGCCCGTCGCCGGCGATACCCCGCGAGGGGGTGCCCAGCAACAGGTACACCGGCGCGGCTGGGGTCTCCTCGTGGTCCCCGGTCGGCACGGTGGCGTCGGGGCACAGCAGGGTGCGGTTGTGGCCTGCGACAAATCCCGTCAGCCCCAGCAGCAGGCGCGGCGTGATGTGGTCGCGGGCCAGGGACTCCACCAGCTCGCGCGCGGTGAGCGGGTATTCGAACGTCAGGTGCTTCGTAGTAACGACGACGGGGGCGAGGAAGGCACGGGCGCCGGCCGGCAGCGCGGCGCTCTCCCGCAACTGTTCCAGGCTGTCGGGCCAGGCGTCCTCGACGGCGAGCCAGCCCACGACGTCGCATCTGACGTCGTTGACCTGGTGCAATACGGCGGCGCCCAGCCACGGCCCGTCCGGTCGTGCGACGGGCGCGTCGTGGCGAATCACGAGGAGTCCCGCGGTGTGGTCGGTCAGGGCGTTCGGGGGGTGCAGGGGTTCGCCGGGCCGGTCCAGTCGTCCCGCGGCGGCCGCCTCGAACCAATCCAGGAGGCGGGTGATGAACCCGTACATGCCGTCGGCCGGATCCCACTCGGTCGCCGTCGAGCGGTACAGGCACAGGCGGCGGCCCCAGTTGACGTGCGGGGCGCCGGCGAAGCGGGTGTGCCGGGTCCGCACGCTGGGAGCCCTGAAGGGAAAGTCCGGGGGGATCCGCAGGGTGACCGCCTCGACGCTGCGCAGCCGCAGGCCGTCCTGGGTGGGCGGCAGGTTGGCGCAGCCGACGCTGAGGCGGGCCTCAACGTACCCGTCGGCTGCGGCGGCCACGTGGGTGGCCGCCACCGATCCTCGAGATGCCTGGACGATCCGGTGCAGCTGGTCGAGGGCGAGCTGCTGGCCCTCGGTGAGTTCCAAGGTGGTGCTGTCCTTCACGCGGCACCGAATCCGATCTGCACCGCGGGCTCGGCCTTGTCACCCCTGGCCTGCTGCACACCGGCGCGCGCGGCGTCCGTACCCCGCGGGTGCGGCAGGCCAGCACCGGCAGCGAAGGCCGCGGCCGGGTAGCGGGAGGCACCCAGTGCGGCCAGCAGCCGGCGTCCCCCGCCCGCAGCCTCCAGCATCCGGGCCTTGCTCTCCAGGTCGGCGACGTCCACCAATTCGAGGCCCAGGCCCGGCTCCAGGGCGAAGACCACCGGACGGGGTTCCTCCTTGGAGGGGTACTCCCCCGTGCACAGCACCTCGTAGTCGGTGATCGACGCATAGGCGTCCCGGGCCAGCAGGTGCGGCGGGTTGTTGCCCTTCTCGTCCTTCTCGCGGAAGGGCAACGAGCTGGCGATCACCCGGGCGTCCGGGCTGGCATGCGCCTGGAGCAGGTCAAGAAGGTCCTGCTTGAGCTCCTCCTCGCCGTCCTCGCCCTCGGCGTACATGGCCTTCTTCGAGCAGTGGTGCGGGGAGAGCAGCACGTCCCACTCCACCCGGTCCGCGTTGCCCGCGGCCTCGCTGTTCTCGACGATCATCTTGATGATGGGGTAGGCGAGGTCGCCCAGGAACAGCAGTCGGCCGACTGTGCCGTCACTGGCCTTCAGCTGTACCTGCAGGGCCAAGGACGTGTCGTTGCGGTCGCCGGCGCAGTGGTCCTTGAACGGTGCGTGGACGAACGCCTCGAACCGGTCCTCGACGTCCTGTCCGTCGATCTTGGTGATCACGTCGCCGGGGAAGGTGAAGTACTCGTCGGGCAGTTCGGCGTAGGAGTGCAGTTCGCGGTCCTCGTCGTAGCCGATGATGCGCACCCGGTCTCCACTGGTCGGCTCCTTGCCGTCCTTGACGGCCTTGAGGGTGGCGTCCACGCGTCGCTCCACCTCGTCCTGGAAGCGCTGTGCGTCCTCGCACATCGGCTTGTCCTCGGACAGTTCGCGCCACAGCCGGGGCGTCGCCCAGATCTCCCCGATCAGGATGGAGCTCTCCAGCAGGTCGCCGAAGCCGCAGCAGTGGTCCGAGTCGGCGTGGGTCAGGGCGAAGACCGCCAGGTAGGCCGTCTCGCCGTCGGGTCGCGGGAGGGTCTTCTCCAAGCGGTCGATGACGGCGGCGACCACCGCGTCGTCCTCGTCTGCGGCCTTCATGTCCCGCAAGTCCACCTGCATGACCAGGTTGTCGCCCAGCACGATCGTGGTGGAGTCTCCCGTGCCCACCGGCCAGAACACCACCCCCTGTCCGGGCAGTTCCGTCTCGACCATGTCGCACCTCTTCACTCGATATTTGATCAACTAGCGCGAAAATCAGACAAGTTCATCTAATGGACAGGTGTACCACGCGCCACTGACAACGCCACCGTCAAAAGGCCGATGGAGACCGGCACGAACGCCTCCCCATCACGCACGGCGCCCCCTTGCGCCGGTGAACGAGTACCCATGCCGCCCCGCAGTCCGAACCACGGGGTGCACCGTCGCGTCGGTATCGGCGTCGTACGCTTCGACACTTCCACCGGCTCGCCGTCCACGGCGACGGTCACCGTCTTGTGCTGGTCCCCTGGTGCTGGGTGTCAGCCGTCGCCATGACGCCCCCCGAACCACCCCGACATCGCGAACATGTACGACACCTGAAACGTCAGCCCAGCGGCATTCCCAACACCACTTCAGTCGGTAAAACGGACGAGGCGCACCGCACGTCGGGGCCATGGGGAAAGCCGTGGGCGGCGGTCCATGACGATGCCGCGCTGCCGGCGGTCCGGCGGCTGTATCTGACGGCGACGCCGCGGCTGGCTGATCCCTGGGCGGCCGCGGATGACGGGGATGACGAGGCAGAGAGCGAGCCGGCGCTTGTGGCCTCGATGGACGACGAGCAGATCTTCGGCCCGGTGGTCTACCGGCTGTCGCTGGCCGAGGCCATCGCCCGCGGGCTCCTGGCTCGCTATCAGATCATCGTGCTGGAGATCGGCTCCCAGGCGCTGGCACCGGAGGAAGGCTCACAGGCCGACGTGAGCGCGGTGCGGCTGGAGGCCTTGACCACGGCCGTGCTCAAGGTCGCGGCCCGCCACCAGCTTGATCGTGTGATGACCTTCCATCACCGCGTCGCGGATGCCCGCGCAATTGCCCAGGCAGTTCCGGAGGCATCAGATCACCTGTGGCGTGAGAAGCCGGCGGTGTATCCGCGGGGCGTGTGGTCAGGTTGGCTGTACGGCGGACACCAGATGGCCCACCGGCGGCAAGTGCTGGCCCAGTTCGCCCGCGGCTGGGGCGCGGACGGTGTGGTGGCGGAGCGGTGCGTACTGTCCAGCGCCCGGGTGCTGGCCGAGGGCGTGGACATGCCCGAGGTGGACGCGGTGGTCTTCGCCGACCCGAGGGAGTCGATCGTCGACACCGTCCAGACCGTCGGACGCGCGCTGCGGCAGAGCCCGCGCGGGGACAAGGTCGCCTCCCTGGTGGTGCCGGTCTTCCTCTCCCCCGACGAGCGCCGTGAGGACTGGCTGGCATCCGGCTCCTACCTGCCGCTGGTCAAGGTTCTGACCGCGTTGGCCGCCCACGACACCGACGTGGTGGACCGGCTCGCCGCCTGGCCCGGCAACGGCACCACCGGCGCAGCTGGTTTGCAGGGGCCGCTGCTGTTCGCCACCGCCCGGGATGCCGCCGACATCGCGGACTTCGTCCGACTGCGGGTGATCAACCTGGAGCGGCGCGGATGGCTGCGCGGCTGGTCCGCCGCCCGCCGCTTCCACGTCGCCCACGGCCACCTGAACGTGCAGTACTACGCCGCGGACGGCGCGTTCCCGCTGGGACGGTGGATCGCCGACCAGCGCCGCACCTACAGCACCGGGCAGCTGGCCGGAGCGCGCGTCGACGCGCTGGAACGCCTCGGCATGGTGTGGAGCCACCCCGACCACATGTTCAACGCCGGTCTTCAGATGGCCCGCGCCTACCATGCCGCCCACGGCCACCTCGCGGCCGGGCACAGCGCCGTCATGGACGGTTACCCGGTCGGAACGTGGCTGGCCAACCGGCGCCGAGAGGCGCGCCGTGCTGACGGCGCACGGGGGGCGCTGAGTGCGAAACGCAAAGCTGCACTGGCCGAGGTCGACCCATACTGGTGTCCTCAGTGGCCGCTCGTGTGGCAACGCCGCTATACCCTGCTGCGGCAGCATGTCACTGCGGGAGGAGCAGCAGATATCGCCCCCGGCCACGTGATGGCCGGGGAAGACATCGGCGCCTGGCTGGCCCACCAGCACACCAACTGGGACACTCTCCACGAGGAACAGCGCCGGCTGTTGGCCGAGCTGGGCGTGACGCCTAACGGTGGCGGCGTCCAGAGCGCACCGCACCTCACCCAGGACCACAAGTTCGCGCGGAACCTCGCCGCCGCGGCCGCCTACGCACAGCGTGAAGGGCACCTGAACGTCCCCCGCCAGCATGTGGAGATCACCGACGCTACCAAGATCAAGCTCGGGATATGGATCGCCAACCAGCGCTCCCGCCGAGCGAGACTGCACCCACAGCGCATCGAGGCCCTCGATCAGCTCGGCATGCGCTGGAACTGAAGCCGGCGGCCGGAGCCCACCGCAGCAGAATCCGCCCCGTGCTCATGGCCTTCCGTCCACGCAGCCCTCGGCGACGCCCGCTACCTCGGCCTCGGTCGAGCAGCTCACGCGGATTTCCGCGCGACCTGCTCGTGGCGCGCCGGCCGAGGGCTTGTTGGCACGCCGTACACGCAGTCGCGGACGCCGGGCGTGCTGGGGCACCTCGGTGTCCATGCCTGACTCCGTCAGCTCGCGGTAGAACCACTCGATCCCACGAGCAGGAACGGCGCCACGCTCGATGTCAGTGCTGGGCTGCGGCGGGCGCAGCCGGGCCTGTTCGGCGAGCCGAAGCAGGCCAGAGTGCTCCTCGGGTCGGATGAGCAGGGGTGTGCCGGGTGCGGGGGTGAGGCGGGTGAAGCGGGCTGCGGCGCGCAGGAAGACGGTCGCCCAGGCGGGCACGGGGTGGGTGGCGCAGCCGTCGATCTGCCCGAGGGGGTCGTGCAGGGCCAGGGTGGAGGCGTCCTCGCGCCAGTCCGCCAGGCGCGCGGTGCCCAGTTGCTGCCCGGCGGCGCCGGTGAAGACGGCGGCGGCCAGCGCAGCGGCCAAGCGGGGGTGCGCGGTGACGCCGTGGATACGGCGGGCAATCTCCGCGGCGGTCTGAGAAGAGCGCGGCCTCGGCCGGGTCCGGTACCGCCACCTGATCGGCGGCGGGACGCATCCGATGCAGTGGTCTGATCCGTCCCAGTCCGCCAGCCGTTCCAGCGCCGGCCCGGTGATCCAGCGGCTGGCCGCCCGCGGCGGCGCGGCAGGCCGGCCCGGGCCGGACACGGCCGCCCCGGCGAGGAGGTCGCCGGCGGCCGAGGCATGGACGAGCGTGTAAGGCACGCCGGTGAGAGCGTCGCGCAGGGCAGCGGTCGGACGGGAGCGGTGGCACACCAGGACCAGGTGCGCTCCGGTGAACGCCCGCAGGTCGAGCAGGCGTTGCAGGCGGGTACGGGTGAGCAGGTGAGCACGCAGGACCGTCAGGCGCCTCGTGCAGATCGCTGCCAGCCAGGCGGTGGCGGCTTCCCATACCGGGGCGCGGGAAGCTGGATAGCCCGGAAGGTGCGCGGGTTTGCCCAGCGCCGCCAGGAGGTCATGGGCGAAATACCGGTCGCTGGTCGTCCCCGGGGTGGGGTGGACGGTGATACAGCCAGCCGCCGGGTTGTGCCCAGCGAGCGCCGCGCGGGTGACAGCGGCGTCGTCGCCGGGGTCGAGCAGGACGGTGACGTCAGGGAATGTGTCGTTCACGGGTGCGTGGGCGTCTTCAGTCGGCGTCAGGGCGCGGCGGACAGATGCGGGCGGGGCCGGGAGTGCTCACGGCCGGGTGCGGCGGCCGAGCTTGCTGAAGACCCAGCGCAGCAAGTCCCGGTTGACCTCAAGATTGGGGGTGGCCTCCAGTGCCCGCCCCAGGTGGTAGGTGATCTTGGCCCAGGTACGGAAGACGCCGTGGGCGGCCACGTCGTCGCAGTACAGAAGGTCATCGGGATCCACTCGGTGCCACACCGGGTGGTAGGCGGGGATCGTGGTCAGGACCTCTTCGCGGGTCAGCGGCCGGAACTCCTGCCAGATGTGCACACGGGAGGCCAGCATGTCCTTGCCGGCCAGTACCTCGTAGGTATTGCCGCCGCCGACGAAGACCACCGCGATGTCGGTGTACAGGTCGTCGAACAGGTGCCGGAAGTACTCGAACGACTCCTCCCGCAGCCACTGCGCCTCATCACAGACCAGGACCCGGAACTGATCGGCCAGCACGTCTTTCAGCAGGGTGTCGAACGCGGTCGGCTGCCTGGGCGGTCTGCCCGGCAGCCCGAGCACGTTGAACAGGTTGTGGCGGATGTCCAGCACGGTGGGCCGGCCGCGGAACTCGATCCGGCGCGTCACGCCCGGCGCCAGCTCCCGCAGCGAGGCGTTGACCGACATCGTCTTGCCCAGCCCCGCCGCCCCGTAGACGCACATCATCCCGCGCGCGGCGATCACCTCCCCGAGATTGGCCAGCGTCTCCTTCAGCGCCGCCGTTCCCATCACGTGCGCGTCGGGCAGCGACAGGTAGTGGTCAGCGCGTGGCGGCGGGAGCGGGCCGCGTCGCGGGCGGGGCGAGGAGGAGCGGGCGGCGGGTATGGCGTTCATCGCTGCGCAGGGGTTCTCTCGTCGTCGTCTTCGAGGCAGGGAGCAGTCGGCTTGACCGTGTCCGGCGCGGTCCAGGACGCGGGCAGTTGGGCGGGCAGCGGCAGATAGCCGGGCAGCGCCACCTCGGTCAGGTCCGCGGCGGCCAGCGCGCGCACCGCGGTGCTGGCCTCCAGTTCGGTGACCGTGCCGAGCACCTCGGCAGGTGTGCCGCGGGTAGCGGCCGCGTAGCGGGTGGCGCGGTCCTTCTCCGCCGCCTGAAGCAGCCGCTTGAGCCGGTCGGCCTCCCTGGCACGGGCCCGCTTCATCTCCCGGATCTGCTCCGCACTCGCCCGGTCCGACAGGTACGCCGACCCCAAGTGCCGCCCGGTAGCTGCGTCGTAGACCTCGATCTCGTGCTCATGGTGCGGCATGTAACGCAGCCGCACCTTCCGCCCGGCCTGCCCCGTCATCCACGCATCGACGTAGTGCCGGCTGCGCCAGCGCACCCCCTTGTTGCCCAGGGTGCGCACGCGTCCGTCGTCCTCGAGGGTGAACATGTGCAGCGCGCCCGGGTCAGCGTCCTCGACCGGAGTCAGATCCTCTTCCCAGGCTGCCGCGGGTGTACTGCCGGCAAGCGAGCGGGGCTGGTGCTCAGTGTTCCACCAGGTCACCCACTGCCCCAGCAGTTCGATGAACGCCTCAAGCGGCAAAAGCCGCTGCCCGGCGGCCGGCTTCTTGCCGCCCTTCAGGCGCGGAGCGGCGGTGTAGCCGGGAAGAGAGGCGAAGAACATCTGCTTCGCGGCCTTGTTCAACGCCTCCACCGTGCCCTTCAGATGCGGGCTGTAGCCGGGAAGGTCCACCACCGGCACTGCGAACGCCCCGAGTGCCTCCCCCACCGTGCGCGACAGGAAGTCCCGCCCGCGGTCTACCCGCACCGCCCCCGGCAGACCGCCGAACGGGCCGTGCTCCCCCTCACGCGAGACCGCGTCCCTGAGCGCCACCAACACCGACTCCCGGGAAGGGACCTGAGCGGTGACCGCGAACCCGCAGATCACCCGCGTAGCACAGTCGATGAACCAGGTCACCCACGGCCGACCCGGAGCCCCGTCGATGTCCACCTCAACATTCACCTGGACGTGGTCAGCCTCCCACACCTCGTTGCGGTGACCGGCAGGCCGCTCAAGAAACACGTCATGATCCCGGCGGGCCGCTTCACCACCGCGCATCCCCGCCCGCAACCCCGGCGACACATCCCGCTCCACCGCCCGGTACAAAGTCGCCAAAGACGGCCCCGCATCACCCCTCGCGGCCGCCTCGCCCGCCAACTCCCGGTGCAACGCCGCCACGCTCCCCCGATGAAACGCCAGCTTGCGGGCCACAGCCGGCGTGACCGTGAACCGGCAGCGCTCAGCCCGTTCCAGGCGGCCGTCTTCACGCGCTGCCACAAGCCACCGCCGCACCGTCCGCTCCGACACCCCCAGCGTCTCAGCGACCATCCGCCGATGACCCGCCGTCAACTCCCCCCGCTCGGCGAGCGCCAGCAACCTGCGCACCGCGACCGGCCGCAACACCCCGGCATCCGCCCACCACCCCACCACCCCACCAACACCCCCACCCCACCAACCCACCAACACTCTCCCCCCACTACAACGGGCACCACGGCCCACCAAAAAATGATCAAGCAGGGACCCCACCCCATTGGAGTCCTCACCCCGTTGACCTGCTGATTCTCAACCACTGACCAGCCACCCTCACTTCACTGTCCAGCTCCACCACCCTCGACCATCACCCGGGACACCCCACAGAACAACACCAATCAGCCCACCCAACCGCACCCACCCACCTGGACACTGCAACGAGAACCACACCAGACAAGAACACAAGAACCTCCACCAGCCCGCCTCGTCACCTGACAGGGTGAAGTGGTCCACCACCCCGTCCAGACCCAGATCCCGCCCCACACCAGCCCCTTCCGTCACCCCCGTGATCGGCACTCGGGCTGGACGGTAGAGGCGGTGCCGTACAGCGGACGCGGATATCCGGGAACCGCTCGGCACGGCGGCCGGACCCGGTAAAAGGCGTCCGGACGGGGGCCGTCACTCTCCCCGGCCCGGTCAGCCGTACATCGCCACGCGGTAGAGAGCCGCAAGCGCGTCGTCGATGGGATGGGGCTGCGGCTTGCCGGAGGAGTCGAGCGTGTTCCACCTCTGCAGGTTCACCGCGACCGCCATCTGCCGCTTGCCGTCGGCACGGGTCATGGCCAGCGCTCCACCACCCCAGACCGTGCCGCCATGGCCCCAGAAGATGCCCTGCCCGGGACCCTCCATCGGGTGCAGGCCGAGGCCGTAGTCGATCGTCCTTCCCTCTTGGGAGACGACCGGGACGGTGCGTTGCATCTGCGCCAGCGACGACGGACTGACGATCTCCCCGGCCAGCAACATGCCATAGAAACGGTTGAGGTCCGCGACGGTCGATGTCAGCGAGGCCGACGGCCCCACCCATGACATGTCGTAGACGCTGTAGTCGCGCGGCGGGTCGATCATGCCGAACCACGCCTCGTAGAGCTGCGAGTGCGGCCCGTCGACATGCGGTCCGGCGGGGAATTCGGTGTCCCGGAGCCCGGCGCGCTCGATGACGTTCCGGGTGATGTACCGCTCGGCCGTAGTGCCGGTCACCTGTTCCAGGAGTTCGCCGAGGAGCAGGTAGTTGGTGTTGGAGTACACCCCCGGCGTACCGCCCGGGGTGCCGGCGGCAGGTGCAGTGGCCCCCATCTCGATCAGTTCAGTGGGGTTGAACCGCGTGAACCGGTGGTCGTCCAGGCTCTGGGGTCCGGTGTCCGCGAGGGCGGGGAACGCTTTGAGGGAGGGGTAGGCGTACGGGAGGTACTCGGCGAGGCCGCTGGTGTGGTTGATCAGCATCCGGACCGTGATGGCGTCACCGCGTTCTCGGGGAGCCAGCTTCGGAAGGTACCGGCCGATCGGTGTGTCGAGACCGATCTGACCGCTCTCGACCTGTTGCAGGACCGCTGCGGCGGTGAAGGTCTTGGTGATGCTGCCGACCCGGTGCCGCATGTCGGCGGTGACGGGGCGGCCGGTGGCGACATCGGCGACCCCGGCGGCACCGCGCCAGACCTGGTCGCCGTCACGCACCTCGGCGAACAGGCCCGGCATCCCGGCGCGGTGGACGTTTTCGATGGCGGCGTTCAGCGCCGCGGAATCCAGTGGGTTCTTCACGTCATGCGTCCTTTCGTATTCCCCGGGGTGAGCTCCGCATCGGTCGCCTGACCCGGATAACAGGGCACGAGTGGCATGCCGGCCCGCCTCCTGCCGGGCCGCCCGGCATGCCCATGTCCTCATTATGCACGCGGTGCGTGCAACACCAAGTGCATAGGTTAGGCTGAGATCCGGCGAGAGGAGCGAGATGGCAGGCCGAAGGCGCTGGTCGACCGAAGAGATCCTGGATGCGGCGGCGGAGTTGCTGCGCACGAGCGACGCCGAGTCGTTCAGTGTGCGCAAGCTAGCCGCGGCCCTCGGGACCGATTCCTCCAGCCTCTACCGGCACTTCCGCAGCAAGACCGAACTGCTGCGCGCGGTCGCCGACCGGATTCTTCTCGCGGCCATGGACGGCCACCGCCCCGAGGGCGACTGGAAGCAGCGCATCACGGCCCTGGCCCTGCGCGTGAGAGAGGCATTCGGACAGCAGCCCCAGCTCGCCGCGGTCTGGGGACGCCACGCGTCAAGCGGTACCGGTTCCCGGCTGGTCATGGAAGAGGCGCTACAGGCGCTGCGAGCGTCGGGACTGCCCGACGAGGAGATCCCGGCGCGTTACCACCGGATCGCGGTCCTCATCGCCGCGTTGATCGCCTCCGAGGCCGGGGTCAGCACCGTCACCCCCGAAGAGTACGAACAGGGCATGGAGCTGTTCCGCGTCGCGGTACTCGGCGCCGACCCCGAACGCTTCCCGGCCCTGGCTCACTTCGCCCGCGACGTCCGCCCCCTCGGGGCGGACCGTCGCGCCGCATTCGAGGACATCCTCGCCGCCCAACTCGCCCAAATCGAAGCTGCAATCTGCTCGGGAGTGTCGGTAAACGAAGGCACCCTCAAGTGATCAACGCACCACCCACGGATGATCATGTGGTCGTGGAGGCGCAGGTGCGTGACTACGGGTTTTCGCCGGCTCAGCAGGATGAGATCTGGAGACGCTGGCGCGAGGGGCAATCGTTCAGTTTGATCGGGCGGGCGCTCGGGGCACCGATGCAGCACGCGCGTCGGTTCCTGTACCAGAGCGGCGGCGTCCGCCTCACCCCTCAGCAGCGATCAGAGCGGCACCTGAGCAGCAGCGAGCGCGAAGAGATATCCCGCGGCATCGCCGCCGGGGAATCTGGCCGGCAGCTGGCCAGGCGGCTGGGCCGATCGCCTTCGACCGACCAGCAGTCCACCGCCCGGCAGGACCTCGTCCTGGACGAGGCCGGGATCGAGGACCCGGTCGTCTTCGAGGAGGACCCGGGCACCTCCAGCCGCCTCCACCCGCTCCAGCGCCCGAAGTTCAGCGAACTGCTCACCTACGCGCGGCCGGGCGACACCGTGCACATCTCCGAGATGTTCCGTCTCGTGCGCGGCAATCAGCACATCCTCGACGTGCTCGACGTCCTGCACCGTGACCGTCTCGCGCTTCGCATCCACGACGGCGCGTTCTCCGCCATAGACCTCACCGCCCGCCACCCCCGCACCGGCGAGCTGCTGTCCACCGTGAAGTTCATGGTGCAGACCCTCGCCGCCGCCAGCGAACTCCAACGCGACCTCCAGCGCGAGCTGACCTACGACGGACTGCGCGCCGCCGAGGCCAAGGGCAACAAGGGCGGGCGCCGCCCCGCCGTGGCGGCCGCCCAGACCGCCGATGTACGCACCGCATACCTGGAAGGCTGGTCCATCGCCGCCCTCGCCCGCGACCACGACGTCAGCCGCGGCGCCATCCGCACCGCCGTCTCCGACCTCCTGCCCGAGTACACAGCCGCCGACCCAGACGCCCCGGCCCCGGAACTGGCGGTCGCCGTCGACATGCCGGGCAAGGTCGCCGAATTCCTCCGAGCCACCGGCCTGGAGCCCGCCGAGCGCGCCGCGCTCGACCAGGGCGTGACCGTACGGCGCGGCCAGGGCTACACCCTGCGCGTCACCGCCGTCCCCGCGATCCACCGCCGACTCCTCGACCTCTGCCAGCCCCTCGACGGCACCCCGGGGACCTCCGCAGTCCCCGCACAGCGCAAAGGCCTCCCGGCCAACGTCACCCAGCTGGTGACGTTCCTGACCGCCTGCGGTATCAGTCCGGCTGTCCAGCGCCTGTACACCGACGCCTACCGGCGCGTCACCGCAACCCGCCCCGTCCGGCCCGCGCCCCCGGCGCAATGACATCCGTACCATCGTCGAGGCCCGCTCGGAGCGCCACGAACTCACCGGGACGGCGGCCGCGATCGCCCGCCAGCTCCCCGCCGAGGCACTTGAGGAGATTCTGTTCACTGCGATCACGCGCGAGGCGCAGCGCAGCGGGTCCGGCCTGCCCGACGGGTGGATCGCCTCATCCCCGTACCAGGACACCGGGGTCGACATCAGCATGCGCACCGCCGCCGGGGACCGCATGGACATCCAGGTCAAGAACTACCGCCGCCCCGAGCCCCCGCCGCACACTCCCGGGCCCGGCGCTCCGTCGAGCCGTCCAAGCAGTCCGCCCTCCGGCTGGTGGCCCGGCACCCGCCGCGCCACCCCGGCACACGACCAACCCGAAGCGCGGCGGGCGAGAGACTACGACAGGGAGGTAGCGGCCGTCCTGGCCGCGCCCGCCCGGTAGCCGCGCACCCCGTGGGGGCGGGGCCGGCTGAAGCGTCCCGAGCAGGCCCCGCCTAAGGGCTGGCCCGGCGGGACGCAACAGCGTCTTCTCCCTTCTGCCCTGCCAGCTGGCGTGACGAGAGCGTTCGCACCACCCATGCCATGTGCACCGGCCGGCCGGACAGCGAGCCGCAGGTGGTGTCAGTACCGGGTGGGAGGATGGGCCCAGCGAGACCAGCGTGGAGCGGGGGCCTGTGGCTATCGAATGGTTCTTGTGGTGCCCTGCACGCTGACTACTCCCGAACGGGAGTTCGCGGCCTCCTTGGCGGCCGGGCAGGGTGTGCAGGTGCGGGTGTGGGACCGGGCGAAGCTGGACGGGCTGATGGCCACACATGCGGATCTGGAGGCATCCTTCACCCGGAACCAGCTCTACGACGCGGCGAAGGTCTTCGGGCAGGAGCAGGCGATGCTGATGGGCGGCCTGCCCGATGTTGGTGCCCGGGTGGCGGGGCTGGGGCGGCAGGTCGACGGGCTGGATGACCACTGGACGGTGGACTTCGCCCGGCAGGGCGAGACCGTGGTGCAGACGCTGCGTGGCAAGCACCCGCGGGCCCATGAGATCTCCCCCGTGGAGTTCACCGTGACCGGGAACGGCCCCTGGGCCCCGGAGCTGACCGCAGCAGTGCGGCGCAGCCTGGGATTCGGTGTGCCGGAGGAAGTGGTGCTGCCGCGCGAGGCGGTGCACTGCCTGACGGTGAACGGGCCCGACTGGCTGTCTGGGCAGCACCGGGACATCGAGGTGCGGTGGCGGCCGGTGGTTGCCGTCCCGCCGGGCGAGAGGGGGGTGGATGTGGTCTTCCTCGACGGGGAACAGGTCACCGCCTCCTACCCGGGAACGCTGGGGCATCTGGGCAGTGGCAGTATCGGCCGTTCGGTCCATGTGGAGCTGCCGGGGCGGGAAGCTGGAGCTGCTGGTTCCCCGCAGGACTGAGATGCCGGCGTCGATGCGTTTCAGTTCTCGCTGGAGCGGCTGGAACCTGCTGCGGCGCTGCGTCTGCTCCGGATGCGCCAGCGCATCGTGACCGGTGGCGCCTTCGAGGTCCGCACGAGCACGGGGACGGTCGGTGGCGGCGATCTCCCGGCAGAGTCCGGGGCGGCGCACCAGGAGGTGGCGGAGCTGCGCCGCTATGTCGAGGACCTGGAGGTCGTGCAGCGTCACTGCGAGCAGTGCTTCCCGCTTCCGGCCGAGCTGTCCCCGACCGACCGGATCGCTCTGCGCTTGGCGCGTCTTCTGGTGGATGGGCAGTGTGTGATCTCCCCGTTCCTGCCCCGCCTGAGCTTCACGCTGACCGGTGAGGACTCCCCTGGCCTGCGCGCCCTGCTCAGTGAGGAGCAGCAGTCAGTGCGGTGCAGTACCGAGGAGTTCGCCGTCACCCTCGCCGGACGGCGTCTGCGACTGGGACCTGTGCTCATCTTCCATCCCCGTGTCGCCACCGAGCAGGAAGACGGACAGCGGGCTCTGGCCGCCCTCGATGCCGGTCGCGGTGACGGGTGCAAGGTCACCGTACGGCCCGTGGATGGGGAACGATTCCGGATGTTGCTGCAAAACGCCGCAACCAGTGCCGAACAGGCCCCCGTGCCGCTTGGACTGCCCGGCTTCCCCGAACCCGGCTGACCCGACGCATGAACACGGGCTCGAGGCTGACAAGAATCGGCAACAACACACAGCCGTTGGGCTCTTACGACACCGTCGAGCTCTCCCTCCCCAGGCGAGATCACGGAGCTGGTGAAAGCTCTTGCGATGGGCTTCACCCCCGCGCTGTCGATGCCGCCTCCTACAGTCCTTCCATGACTGACAACCAACGGCCCCCGAACCGCAGGTTGGTAGAGGCCGTGTACCCCGCCGGCACCCACCTCGACTGCTCCCGCGCCTCCTCCGACGGGATGCGCGGAACCGTACGCGACGATCGGGACAACTCGCTCATCGGCCAGGCCGAACTCTTCGACGCCCCCGACCGGTACGCCGACTGCTACGACCACCGATCCCACGACGACGAGTTCCGCCGCTACCTCGTTGAGGTCTTTGCCCGCGAGGTAGCCAGCCTCGTCGTGGATGTCGCCTTGGACGCGGCGGCTCGCTGTATCACCGTTGCCCGCCCCCGCGTCTGCGCCTGGGTGCGTCACGCGTGGACAAGCTGGCTCCGCACACCGAAGGCTGTGGCGGGGGGGGGGGGCGGCGGCGGGGGGGGCGGGGGTGGGGGGGGGCGCCTTGTTCCGGCCCGCGGGGGCCCCCCCCCGGGACCCCCGGGGCCTCGAAGAACCAGCGCCGTTGCGCCTCCTCGTCCATCCCCTGGGGCCGTGCTGCCATGTAC
>NZ_JBHYZP010000056.1:0-16167 GCF_042752355.1 Streptomyces sp. NPDC059255 | reverse complement strand
CAAGCGGGCTCCGCTCCCCCACCCCGGGGGCCCGCCCCCCCCCCCCCCCCACACACACACACAAGTTCGTCCAGGAATCCGGTCCGAAGCGCGCACCGTCGCGATCATCAGGCGCGACCGCTGGCGGCCACCAGCGGGTGGACCCTGTGCTGCGCGCCGGCCACGCCGATGCCTGCGCGAACGCCGCCATGGAGCGGATCATCGCGCGTGTAGTCGAGGTCCACGGCCTGGCGACGCGCTACGCCGCCGACCTGCCCTTAGCTGATGCCACGGACACTGCCATGCGTCAAGCCGTGGCGGCGGCATCGCCCGGCCTAGCCGCCGCCACCCTCCAACTCATCTCCTCCGACGCCGCCCTGGGCCTGACCCCTGAGCAGCAGAGGTACATGTTGGAGCGTGCCGCCGAACTCGACCTCGCCGTGGTCGAAGACCTCACCGGCACCAACACCATGCCTGCACACGGCGTCGAACGTCAGCAAGGCAGCCGGTAGCGCTGCACTGCCCGCCAAGATCAGGAACAAGCTGCGTCGGCCTGAACCAAAAGAGCTCTGTGGAATCACCGATCTCCGTACGCAGACCCCTGTGTCCGTGCAGGTCGGGCCGTACTCTCCCCAGATGTTCTGGCCGGGCGTACGGAGGAGTTGGTGAGCGTGTGAAAGTTGGCGGCGAAGGGCTGGAAGGTCGGCGGATACTGTCGGGGTGCCGACAGATGTGAAGAGCGCGCTGGCCGCGCTGGACTCCCACGAGCCCCTCCTGCTGCTTGGGCTGCGCGAGACGCAGTGGCTCGATGCGAAGGGAGGCCCGTACCAGTTGGCGAACCCCAGGTCGGTCGAGGAGCTCGCCAAGGACGTCGCGGCTTTCGCCAACGGCGGCGGCGGGCTCATCGTCATCGGTATCGCCACCCGTCTTGAGCACGACGAGGAGGTCCTGGACCGCATCGTCGGGGTCGACCCGGCCGCGGTGAATCTGGACCAGATCCTCAAGCTGATCCGGCAGTGGATCACCCCGGCACCGCGCGGTGTGCGGGTCGGATGGTCTGGTGGTGACGGCGAGCGGGTGGCGTTCATCAGTATCCCGGCGCAGGCTGTCGACACGCTCTTCGTCGTCCCGGCACCGGTGGGCAAGCACGGTTCGTCGCGCACCGACACAGTCGCCGTGCCGATGCGGGACGGCGACAGCACGCACTGGCTGCCGCGGACCGAGATCCAGCAGCTGCTCTCCGCCGGTGTCCGGGCCTCGGGCATGCCCACCGCGAAGGCTCTAACCGAGCTCGTACGGCGGGCCGTGTCGGAAGCCGGGCCGGACGGCGGGCTGCGGGTCGGGCAGGGTCTGCCCGACCGGGAGCGCGAGATGCGGGCGGCCTACGAGCAGCTGGTCGGACAAGGGCTGGGGCAGCCTGCCAGCGAGGCCTGGGCGCAGGGCGCGGCCGCTTGTCAGGATCTGCACCACGAGCGGGACGGCAGGCCGGGCTGGGTGCTGTGCCTGGTGGCCGGGCACCCTGCGGTCGCTGTCGCCGCGCCCGTCTGGCAGGCGATCGTCGAAGCCGGCAGTCATGCACCGGGCCCGGATCCGCTCTCGGCCATCGGTTTTCCCCGCCCGCCCGAGGACACGGACGCGCCGTGGGTGATCGCGGCCGATGCGCCGAGCGTGGACGTCGACGGCGGATCGTGGGGCGCGGGCCGGCTGACGTGTTCGGGGCGCGGCGTGTGGCGGTGGCAGCCACTCCCCCGCTTCAGAATCAACCAGGGCCGGTCGGCCCGAAACTGGACTGCCGGGCAGACGCCGGCGCTGCGCCTGCGCGCCGTGGTGAACCTGCCCTGGGCCGAGGCAAGCCGACTGGAGATCAGCAGACCCCGGCGCACTCAGCTCGAATCGCAGCTCCCGTACAGCGCGGTGGCCGGGGCGGTGACGATCCTGTCCGGGCGCCGGGGCGCCGAACTGCCAGCCGCTCGCTGGGAACGGGGCCCCTTCGGCAACTCGGCCCGCTCCGCCAGCTACTCGTGCACGATCGCCGGACCGGACGGCGGTCCGGCTCTGAAGGCATCCGTCATGCTCGCCCTGCCCACCACGATGGAGCCCACCGTGGTCGCCTGCTCGGACGTTCTGATCGAGAACCCGCGGGCCTGGGCGGAGGCCCTTGGCCCCGGCTGGGAGACGCGACTGGGGCTCGACGAGGTCCAGGCCGTGCTGCTCGCCGCGTGGGAGACGGCCGCCGAACTGCTGCCCGGCCTCGTCGGTGACCCGGCCGGGCTGTCGTGGGCCGCCCCGCCCACCACGGAACTGCGGATGACGTGCGAACAGCCCGCCGACAATGGTGTCCTGCCAGCCCTGGACACGCTCATCGACCTGCAGCCGCTCGGTACGCACGACGGCGGGACCCAGTCGCTTCTGACTGTCACTATCACGGCTACGCCGGCCATGGAGCGGGCGGAGCGTCAGAGCCTGTTGCGCGAGGCGCTGGTGCACATGGCCCACGAGTTCGGGTACATCGACGCGGAGGTGGATCTGCTGTAGTTCGGCTCGTGTACCGCTCCTCGTGGGGCGCGCGGTAACTTTCATCGCCTGCTCGCCCGGCCGTTTCGCAGAAGCGGGAACAGCGACCGGGCCCGGGCCACGCCGGGTGCCGCCGGAGCGCGACTGCAGGCGAGACCGGCGGTGCACACCCCCGGGTGGGACTGAGCGGGGAGGCGAGGCGTCCACCAGCAACCGCAGCGTTGCCGTGTCCCGGCCCAGGGGCGCGGGGCGCGGGCGCCCCAAGCGCCGGGGCGTCACGAGGAATCTACGGCACTTCGGGACACAGAAGCCCAGTTCAAAGGCCTGTTCACGCAGGAGGCGGATGAGCGAGGAAAAAAGATTGAGGCCGTTGTTGAGAAACGGGCGTGGTCGGGCCTATGAGCCGGTGAAGCTACCTTGCTGGCCCTGACCCTAGGAAGTCCCCTACCCGATGCCCGAGTTCAACGAGCTCATCCCGATCGCCCTCCAGATGCTTCCCCACATGCTCGCCCTGTTCGACCGCCCCGGACCCAGGACATCCCGCAGGCGCTCCCGGCACGGTGACAGCACCCGCCCCCCGGCTGGCCCCGTCACCGTGCCGGCCGGAGGGGGCGGCGCGGCGGTCCTGGAGCTGGTGCGCGGTATGCCGCCCGGCGCGGTGCTGCGATACGAGGCGCCCGACGGGACGGTGCTGACCTGCTGGTCGGCACCGGGGGCACAGCCCGGGGAGTACCGGCTGTGGTGAACCCTGGCGACGGTGGGGGACCGTCCGAGGCTGGCCACGCCTACCTCATGGAGCTGGGCTCCAGCGGGTACGGCGTCCTGATGGAGAAGGTCATCGCCTCGCTAGCCGGGTTCAAGCAGCTGAACACGGCCGAGCGCGAGGACGTGGCCAGCGAGGCGATCCTCCGGGCGGTGAGCAGGACGTAGTTCGACCCGTCGGACCAGCCGGTCGCGTACATCAAGACGATCGCCCGGAACATGGCGCTCAAGAAGCTCGAGAAGCTCAAGAGGCCGAAGACGGAAGTCGCGAGCGTGCTCATGGACCACGCGGACCTGGACGCTCTGGCCTGCAGGGCGGTGGATGCGGGCGAGGCGGAGCAGGAACAGGATCTGACGTACCGGGTCGTCCAGGCCCTGGGCCAGATCGCCTCGCCCCAGCAGCGCGAGGTGACCGAGCGCCGGGCACAGGAGGAGGAGCCCGCCGACATCGCCTCGGCGCTCGGAATCTCCACACAGCAGGTCTACATCCAGTACCACCGCGGCCGTACCAAGGTGCGTGCCTCGCCGCAGGTCAGCCCCTTCGTCCGGGAGGCGTACGCACGCCCGTCGAAGGATGGTGAGTGAGATGCGCGACCACGAATGCGAGACGACTGCACACCCGACAGCGGAGGAGGATCACGTCATGCGGACCACGTCGGCCTACGAGCAGTTGCTCTCCCGGCTCTCGGGAGGTGACAGGGACTTCTGGGACCGGCCCGACGGCAGTTGGGGCGAGCATGAGCGGGAGGAGGCGCTCGGCGACGCGGAGGCGGAGCGGCGGGCAGATGCCAACAGCGCGTACGTGATCGGGAGCAGGGCCCTGCGCCGCGACGAACTCGACAACGCGCGCGCGTGGTTTGCAGTCGCCGCGGACGCCGAGCACCCCGGGGCGGCCTTCCGCAGCGCCCTGACGGCCGCCCGGAGCACCGCGCAGGAAAACATCAGCGCCTGCTACAACCTCCTGCGCGCCGCCCCGGAGCGGCGGGAGGCGGAGGTGCGGCGGTGGCTGCGCGTCGCGGCGGACTGGGGGCACGGCGACGCACGGCACCTCATCGGCACGCTGTCCGAGAGCGGCGAGAGCACCGGTTGCGCGACAGGTCTGGGTGCGGACGGGGACGGGGGCGATGGCGAGACGCCCGCGTCCGGCAGGCCGGTGCGGGTGGAGGACACCGAGTTCTACGACGAGTTGCACACCTTCCTCTTCTTCCCTGGGCACGGTGAGCGGCCGGAGCCCGGGCAGGAACCGGAGACAGAGCCTGCCCGGCCTGGCGAGGTGAGCGGGGCGAAGAATGCGGGTGAGTGCTCCGTTGTCCTGATGGAGCACGCGGGCGCCGTACCGGACCGGTCAGCGGCACCGCTTCTGCATGCTTCCCGGATCCGGCGATTCCTTGATGAGCGGAGCCTGTTCTTCGTCCTGGTGGCCGCCTGCGGTGAGGGGGTTCCCGCAGCATCCGGTTGGCCCGGGGAGCGGGTTCGCGAACGCCTGGCCCTGGCAGCCTGGCGGCCGGTGGCATGGCAGCAGGTGGCCCGCAGGTGGGGAACGGGCTGGAGCGGACTGCGGACGGAACTGCCCCCGGCGGTGGTGACCTCGCCGGCCACGTCACTGCGGATGGCTGAGGTTGAGCTGCCCGGCGGGGACGTGGTCGGCGGGTTTCGGCTTCTGCTCGACCGCGTGATGCGGCTAACCGCTGCGGACGGGGCGCACACCTTCCGGCAGCGGCACACGGGCACGCCGGAGGCAGACCGTCTGCCGGACTCGGTTCTGCGGGCGGACGGTGAACTGCAGGGGGCGGCCACTCGCGCACCGCTGGTGTGGCTCGTGCTCAACAGCGACCGCTCTGCGGTGGAGACGGTAGGCGCCAGCCGCCTTCCCAGCACCGTGACCATCCCCAGCAGTCTCAGATCCTGCATGCAGGACTCCGCCCCCTTGGATGCCCTGGACCGGTTCAGGGACATAGACCTGTGGCAGGAATGCGCCCAGTGGCTGCCTTCAGCCTGCAGCGGTCCGCCTCGCGGCTCCGGCACGCCGCGCAGGCGGAGGCCGTGCGAGCGCAGATGCGTCTGTGGTGCATCGACGTCCGTGCCCGTGAACCGGCTTGGTGGGTGGTGCTGGCCCACGTCGGCCGACCGGAACCAGACACTGCCGTGGACGCGGGACGCGATGCTGACCACGGCGGCGCACAGGCGTCGGACTGCCGGTGCGCGCAGGACCGCCCTGACGGGCGGCTTCCGCAGGCCCGGTCGCGGCCGAACATCCCGTAGAAGAGGACCTGAGGTGGACGGTGCAACAGGCGTGAGGGCTACCCCCGAGGCGGCGGGTCTTGGGGGCGGGCGGCTCGTACGGGCGGGGCCGCTACGGACGGGGCCGCTGGCCGGGGAGCTGACGTCGTCCCTGATCGGGCGGGTCGCGGGCCGGTACGGGATGGAGCGCAGTGAGGTGCTGGCGCAGTGGTCGCTGACGGAGTCGCCTACCCGGCACCCGGGGGGCGGCGGTGTCCGGGCGGACGGGGAGGTGGTCCTCAACAAGGCGGGGCGGCGGGTGCTGGCCGAACTGTGCGGGGTGGAGTCGCGGGTGCTGGCCCGGGCGCTGCCCGCCTACGTGGTTGCCGGTGTGGCCGAGGACGCTGTGGCCCGGGGCCGGTGGCGGGCGGCGCAGACGGTCGCGGGGCCGGCGGTGTTCGGGTGCCGCTCGTGTGCCGCGCTCCGCACCGGGCAGGCGGTGTCCTCGGTTCTCTACCGGCCGCGCTGGCAGCAGGTGCGTGTGCGGCACGGAAAGTGGCTGCTGGACGCGGACGCCGACCCGGCGTGGGAGCACCTGGACCTGGGGCTGGTGAGCGAGGTGGTACAGACGCAGTACCGGTGGGCGGGGGTGCGCCGACGTGCACCGAGGGGCTGGTTGAGCGCATCACCCTGCCGCAGGCCGGACGGACCCGGGTGTGGTTCCCCACCGCGTACGGCGTGCGGCTCGCCTCCGAGTGGCCCGAGCTGCGTGGGCACCGGCCCTCCAGGACGGTGTCCGATCCGACCGCCGTGCGGCTGAAGGCCCGCCACGCGCTGACCGTGACCGAGACCGCGCTCGTCTTCCTCAAGGACGCCCGCCACCGCGGGGAACTGTGCCAACCGCTCGACTGGATGACCGAGGTCCACCACCCGATCGGGAGCGGCGAGGCCGTCATCCCCGACGCGCTCCTGTACTACCGGCACGGCCCCGTCGGCGGCAGCGACGGGCCGATGCTGCGGGCGTTCGTGGAAGTCGACCGGGCCACGATGGGCCCCGAACGCCTCGCCGCCAAGCTGACCGCGTACGAGCGCCTCTACCGCTACGCGCCCGCGGTCCTGGGGCGACGGCCGGCCCTCCAGGAACCGGCGGTGGAGGACTGGCTGCGGCGCTACCCGCACTTCCCGCGCGTCCTGTTCGTCCTGGACGGCACCGGGCCCGCCGGTGTCGAGAACCGGATCAGCGCCCTGCACGCGGGGAGCCAGACTGCTGACGTCATCCCGCTTTATCTGCGACGTCCACCTCCGTGGCTTGATCCTGGACGACAGCGAGTCAGGGCGGATCGGAGCGGATCAGGAGTGGGCTGTGCGGCATGTTCATCACCCGTCACAGACCGCGCGGTGAGGCAGGCCGGGAAGATAGGTACGCCACTCGGATGGTGACAGCCCTGTCCTGGTTCGTCGGCAGACGGCGGCTGTGACCTCTTCCGGGCCGATCCGGTAGGTGAGCAGCGGTACGTGGGTGCCTGCCGCGGAGAGCGAGCCGTCCTCTGGGGAGAAGGCCAGGGCGAGCATTGCGCCGCCAGGCGTCGGCAGAGAGCCGAGGGCCTTGTGGGAGTCGGTGTCCCACAGGCGGAGTGTCCCGTCTTCACTTCCTACGGCGAGCGTGCGCCCGTCGTGGGAGAATGCGAGCGCCGACACGTTTGTACCGGCGTTTCCGCGCGCGCCGGTGAGTGCCGGGGACAGCGTTCCCAGCAGGCGGCCGACCGCACCGTCCCAGAGGGTGACCTGCCCCGACCCGTCCCCCGCGGCGAAGTACCGTCCGTCCGGGCTGAAGGCGAGCGCCGTCGGCTCGCTCGTTGCCAGGGACCTGTACCGCACGGCGCCGGACGGCAGGGTGACGAGTTGGCCGTGGGAGGTGACGAGAAGACGCCCGTCGGGGCGTGTCGCCATGATGTCTCCTTCGACGTTCTCGATCTCCCGGGTCCTGCTCCGGCCCTCAAGGTCCCAGATGTCCAGGTGCGGTCCCCGCTCCGGTCTGCGGCCGGCCAGCAGTGATCTCCCGTCCGGGCTGAAGCCGATGGCCAGGAGAGGAGATCCTTGACCCGACGAGTCCGTCGACTGCCGGTCGCCGCCGGATGTCAGGTCGAGCGAACCGGCCGTGCTCCGCCGGCCGATGTTCCAGAGCGCGACCCGTACCGGCGGGCTCGACGGGGCGTGGTCGGTGATGCCGTACGCGAGGGTCCAGCCATCCGGGCTGAACGCCATGAGGGGGTCGCCGCACCCCGTCCGTGGCCATGTCCCGGCCTGGCCCGGGCACGGGACGGACGGCAGGTCGACCGGAGCGCCGACGGCGAGTTGGTCGCGCAGCCAGAAGCGGAAGCGGCGAGCCTTCGCGTCCCAGTAGGCGGTGGCGAATTGACGGCTGGTGGGGCTGAAGGCCGCGGACACGGCCCGCTGTTCCTGCCAGCGGTCGTCCAGTACACCCGCCAGGCTCAGGGATCGCGTCACGTTGCCGTTCGGTCCCGCGAAGTAGCGGATCTGGCTTTCGCGCAGGTCGAATCGGAGTTCACCGGCGGACTCGTTGGGCAGCGGGTTGCGCAGCACGGGGACGGCGGTGTCCGCCACGCGCCACACCAGAATCTCGTCGGCGGACGAGGCCGCCAGGAACCCCGAGTCCGTGCTGAACTCCACCTCTCTGAGGCCGGAGTGTTCGATCTTTGGCAGCTCTTTTCCCGTTGCGATGGTCCATTGACGAACTCCGGTGCCGTCGACGAGCGACAGCCGTCGGCCGTCGGGGGTGAACCGGAATTGCTGTTCAAGGCAGTTGGCGCCGGTCGCGCGCGGGGCCCACGGTGTGGACAGCTTCCGGTGCCGGGGTACGTCCCAGATCTCGAGCTGCTTTCCGGGCAGGCAGAGCGCCACAAGACGGTCGTCCGCGCTGACCACCGCGTCAGGGAACGGATAGTTCACCGCCTCCGGGCGCTGCCGCATGTACCGGAGCATGTTCCAGTTTGATACAGGGACGACGGCACTGTCCGGTGCCGGATCGGAGCGGGAGGACCCGGGTATACGGCGTTCCAGCAGGACTTGGCGGCTCTCCACGTCCCGGAGCTGGATCAGCTCGTCGGCGCCGTCGGTGCCGTAGACGACGAAGGTCCGTCCGCTCGGTCCGAACTCGCTGCCGCCGCCGGGGATGGGCGGGCCTTCCTGCCGCGCCGAGCGCAAGCTCCACAGCCGCACCTGGCCGTTCCAGATCAGCGTGAGCATGTCAGCGCGAGGGCTCATCGCCGAGACACGGGACAGCTCCGTGCCCAGCCCCTCATACGTGCCGGTCCTCCGGTGGGTACGTAGGTCCCACGACACCGTGCTCTCGGCCCCGGCGCTGATGAGGGTGCGGCCGTCGCCGCTGAGGTAGCGCGTGGTGGACGGGTCCGTGTCGGGGTCGGCGAAAACGTCCTGCTCCTTCTGCGTCATGGCGCCGAGCAGTGCGGAACGGGTTTCCGGCAGGTCGGCGAGGTGGACGGAAGCCACGCTGAGCCGCATCGCTGTCATCGGATCGGAGGCGCGCAGGCTATCCGCGAGCGCGGCGATCCGGCGGGCATCGGTCCGTACCCTCTCCCGGGACCTCGTACGGTTCTGCTCCCAAGCGATTCCGCCCGCGACGAGCGCGAGTACGACCGCGACGGAAAAGCTTGTCAGCAGGGCGCGCGTCCGGCGCCTAGTGGCGGAGGCCACCCGTTGCTCGTGTGCACGAGCGGTGACCCCTGCGGCGAGAAAGGAACGCTCCAGGGGCGTCAGCCCCAGAGCCGGGAACGTCTCCTCGGCCTGTGTCAGGCGGGCGCCGCTGTACAGCGTACCGGTGTCCCGGGCCAGTTCCTTCCAAGTAAGGGCGGCCTCCCTGAACCGACGGTGGGCGCGCAGGAGCGCCCGGTCCTCCTCGACCCAGCGGTTCAGCCGGGGCCAGGCGCTGAGGAGGACATCGTGGGCGAGGCTGACGCTGCCGTTGTCGAGAGTCACCAACCGGGCGTGCGCGAGACGCTCCAGGACGAGGTCCACCTCCTGCGGATCGGCAAAGCCGAGTTCCGCCCGGTCGGCAGGGCGGCGAGTGTCTTGGGCGCCCTCACCCGGGGTGACCAGCCTCAGCAGGACGAGACGGGCCAGCGCCGCCTGCGCGGGCGACAACCGGGTATAGACATCCTCCGCAGTCTGGGAGATCGCGCCGCGCAGCGCACCAGCCGCCTCGTACGCCTCTATGGTCAGCACTCGTCCCCTGCGGCGCAGCCAGGTCTCGCGCAGGACGTGTGACAGCAGCGGCAGAGCGCCAGGCTGGTGTTCCACTTCGCGGATCAGCCGGGCGGTCAGCGGACGCTCGACGATCAGGCCCGCTGCCCGTGCGGGCCCGACCACCACCTCCCGCATCTCGGCCGGGTTCATGGGGCCGACCAGCAACTGGGCCTCACGCACAGCGTCGGTGAGTAGTCGGTACTCCGCGCACCGACCGTAGAAGTCGGCGCGCACCGCGATGATCACGCGCAGACGGCTGTCCGGGCGAAGAGCGGTGAGCAGCCGGTCGATGAACCCGGCGCGCTCGCCCCGGTCCCGGCAGAGCGTGAACACTTCCTCGAACTGGTCAACGATGACGACCGTGTCGCCGGCGGCGCTGGTGTCGGGCCGCAGGACCTCGGCGTGCGTACGCAGGGGATGCGGGCCCGGTGAGAGGATTCGGATCGCGGTCACCGTGCCATGGCGGCCGCGTAGCGCGGGGATCAGCCCCGCTCGTAACAGCGACGACTTACCAGAGCCCGACGCGCCGAAGACCGAGACGAAACGGTGCTCATCCGCCAGGCGCCGAACGGCGGCGATAAGATCGTCACGACCGAAGAACCGCCCGTGATCGGCCGGCTCGAACCGGACCAGCCCCTGATAAGGCGAATCGGCATCCGCTACCTGACGCTCCCGAGCGACCGACGCCTGGGCCGCCTCATGCCAGCGCTGCTCCCAGACCCCGGCGTCGCCGTCGCAGGCCCTTACATACGCCAGAGTCAACGGCAGGGAGGGTAAGCGCTCGCCTGCAGCCGCCCGGGAGAGCGAGGTGACCGAATACGCCGATTTCTGCGCCATATCCCGGTAGGTAACCCTGCCCGCCTCCTGCCGGAGCTTCCGCAACTCGAAAGCGAACTGCTGCACCGGCCCCGCGCCCGGATCCAGCGGGCTCTCACCACGTCCCACGCTGCCCCCGTCTCGCGCCGCCATACAGCCCCAGCCTCCTGTACGCGCTGCGGGCCACGTTAGAAAGCCGCCCGATACCGCGGCAAGAGCCCAATCAAGCCGTGAACAGCCTCCGAACAGAAGCGTCCGGGATTGTTCCGCTTCGGGAAGGGAGCTGCCGAACAACCGGGACGGGCGCTGAACTCGATGCATCGGCCCGGATCCTGGCCGATATCCACGGTCGACCACCGTGGTCCAACCAACAGACAGGGGAAAGCACCCGTGCGCACACATTTACGCACCATGCGCATCACGCGTCTCACCACGCTCCTGGGCATCACGGGGACGCTCGGAGCGGCCCTGCTGTTCGGGGCGCCTACCGCGTCCGCGGACGGCAGCGTCTGTAACCCGGGCTGCGAGGCCGCCGTCGACTTCCAGTCGTACGGGGAGATCTTCACCGTCCACGACTATAAGTCCGACGGCGTCGGCACCATCGGCCAGATCGACATCAGGTCCGGGGGCTCGTGGGTGCCGTACGACGACGTCATCAATGCCAAGGGCTACAACGCCCCGCCTGTGACCGTCAACTACTCGATCGCCGAAGGAACCCCGGTGCGCTACCGCGCCTGCCAGCACAACTCCAGCAACGGCCCCTTCGACTGCAGCGGATGGCACACCGACACCGCCTGAACCAGTGACCCCAGCCCGGTCGGGCGGTCCCGCATCGGCGGAACCGCCCGACCGGGCCTCTGCGCGGAGTCGCACACGATGTCGGTGCCCATGTCCTGGCTCGTTCAATTGCGATCAGGGGTTTCTTCCGCCGCTACGGCCCGCCGCCCCGAGGCCCGAGGTATGCCTCTTCCCCTCGGCTATCGCGTGGGAAAGAGATATCCGATGGGGATAGCGGGTCAAGCCGCGATGGCCAGTTCGAGCTTCGGCGGGGCCGGGAAGGCGGTGTTCTCGCTGTAGGGCCTGCCGGTGGTGAGGCAGTGGTGGAGGCAGCCGAGGAGCCGGTTGTAGAGGTTTCTCTGGGCAGAGCTGTGGCGGTCGCCGGTCTTGCGTCGACGGTCGTAGTGGGCCCTGGCGCCAGGCGAGGCGGTGAGAGAGGCGAAGGCCCAGACGTAGCCGACCGCGGCAAGCCGCTGATTCTTGACCCGGCGGACCATGACCGCGTGGCTCTTGCCGGAGGCGCGGGTGACCGGTGCTGATCCGGCGTAGGCCTTGAGGGCTCTGGCATCGGCGAAACGGGAGCGGTCGTCGCCAATCTCGGCGAGGACCCGGGCGCCGCTGAGCGCGCCGAGACCGGGGAAGCTGGTGATGACCGCGGCATCGGGGTGCTGCTCGAACAGCTCGACCGATGCTTCGGCCAGATCGTCGGCGGCGTTGCAGGCGGCCTCGAACTTGCCCAGCAGGGCCAGGGCCTGGCGGCCCATCGCGGTCCGCGCCTGGCCGACTCCGGCAGCGCGACCCTCTACCGGGTTGACCCGGATGCCGACTACGGGCCGCTCAACCCGCTCACTCGCGACAAGGTCAACCTCAAGCAGATCACCAGCCACTGGGATGACGTCCTGCGCGTGGCCGGCTCCCTACACTCGGGCACGATCAAGGCCTCCGAGGTCCTGCGCGTCCTGGCTCCTGGCGGCAAGCCCACCCCCGACCGGCAAGGCCATCATGGAGATCGGCCGCCTCGACCGGAGCGCCTACCTGTCCTCGTATTTCACCGACGAGCTGCTGCGCCGGCGCATCAACACCCAGCTCAACCGGCAGGAGTCCCGCCACAACCTCGCCCGGAAGATCTTCCACGGCCAGAAAGGCGAGCTCAGGCAGTCCTACCGAGAAGGCCAGGAAGATCAACTCGGGGCACTGGGCCTCATGCTCAACATCGTCATCCTGTGGAACACGGTCTACATACAGCAGATCATCGCGGAGATGCGCGCCGAGGGCATCCACGTACGCGACGAGGACATCGCCCGCCTGTCTCCGCTGAAGTTCGCCCACATCAACTTCCATGGCCGCTACAGCTTCGCCCTGCCCGCCGAAGTCCAGGGCGGCCAGCTCCGCTCGACCCGCAATCCCGAAACCGCCTCCACCACGATCTAGGAAGTCCCCGCCGGCTCGTCCATCGCCTGGGCGAGCCGGTAGCGAACCTTCTCGTGCGACAGACCCGCCTGCGCTCCGATCTGCCGCAGCCCCCAGCCCTCCGCCTTCGCCGCGGCCATCCCACCGTCCAGCGCCGCGTCCGTCACCTCGCCCAGCGCCTGCCGCAGCTGGACGACCAGCCGCAGCCGGATCGCGGGCGCCAGCTCTTCCAGACTGGCGCAGAATCGCGCCACGTCCGCCTTCAGGAAACCGATCGTCGGGTCATCGCTCACCCGCTCGCCCTGGCGGTCCGGAACTCGGCCCGTCAAAACTTCTGACAGCAACACCGGTTTCCTGGTCCGTTCCTACCCGGACCCCCGCTCCGCGCCCGGGCTGCGCCAAGTCTCTGACCTGCACGTATCTACGACAAGCCAGCAGCGACAGGCTAGGTACTTTGAACATGTGGCATGCTGCGGGTAGTCCAGCCCGTCGGGGATGCCGATGCTGCCTGGGTTGAACTCGGGTGCGCTACTCATGTACGTGGTCCCGGTTGCTGTTCTCATAAGGCCGGGGTGCTGGTTCCGTAGTGCATCCCGTATCTTCGGCAGCATGGCAAGCACAGTCTGCGGCTGGTGTGGTCGCCTCACGCACATGACGATCTCCAGCAGTGTTGTCCAGTTGCCTGATGAGATCGACAGTGGCACGGAGCACAAGAACTACATGGCGGCTTTCCGGTGCGACAGTGAGCAGTGCGGGCGGCTCTCTCTCGGTATGGCGCTGCTGTACCGAGCGTCGGGCCAGCCGGCGACACTTCAGTCGGCATTGTCCGAGCGCCCCAACCTGAGTTGGACGCCCAGGCGTGTGAGGCGTCCATCGTTCCCTGATGTGCCTGATCAGATAGCGGAGACGGCCGCAGAGGCCCATGCCTGCCTATCAGTTGACGCGTACCGGGGCGCGGTGGCTCTGGCGCGAGCAGTCGTGGAGGCTACTGCGAAGGAGAAAGGCATCACCAGCGGGCCGCTTGTGAAGAAGATCGACGCGCTTCATGCGGCCGGGCACATTCGGGAGATCACTCGGGAGGTGGCGCACGAGATTCGCGAGGGCGGAAACGAGATCGCTCATGGCGACCTAGCAGACGAGCCGATGCCGGCCGAGGATGCCGAAGCGATCGTTGCCCTCATGGACGAGATTCTGGAGGAGGTGTACCAGGGCCCCGCGCGGATGCTGGCACTCCAAAAGAGTCGCCTGGAGCGGGAGAAACGGAATGCCGAGAAGAAGCAGGGCTCTTACTGAGGTTGAACTTGTGATGTCGCTGGGTTGCTCAGGTGGGTCTGATGGTCAGGCCGGTCTCGGTGAGGCAGCCGTCTATGAGGTGGCTGCGGTACTGGATGTGCCGTAGGCCGTTTCGGATGCGCTGGACGAGGTGTTCGGGGGTGCTGAAGGCGACGTTGGAGAGCCAGCCGCGTCGTAGGAGGGACCAGATCCCTTCGACGGGGTTGAGGTCGGGTGCGTAGGGCGGCAGGTAGTAGATGGTGAGCCAGTCCCGGGATGCGGCGAACTCTCTCAGGCCGGCGGCTTTGTGGACGTTGAGGTTGTCCCGGATGAGCACGATCGGGCCGCCGAGTTGCTGGTGGGCGGCGATCAGCAGGTCGCGGTAGTCGCGCCAGGAGAAGCTCTTGCGGCCGTCGCGGCGGCCGTCGTCCCGGCGTGGCCGGTAGATCAGCCTCGGCCGGTGGCCGGGTTTGTAGCAGGTCAGCGCGGCGATGGATATGCGTCTGCGGGAACGGCCGCGGACTCGCACCACCGGGGTCCGACCGCGCTGTGACCAGGTCCTGGCCTGCGGCAGCGTCATGGAGAATCCGGCTTCGTCCTCGAAGACCAGCCAGGCTCCACGGGCCGCCGCGAGTCTTCCGCGCAGGGCCATACCTCCTTGACCCACCCGGCCACCGCGTCGTCGTCCCGCTCGATGGCGCGTCGGGCCGGGACCTGGCAGGACCAGCCGTTACGCACCAGCAGTTTGCGCACACCCTGGACCGTGCAGGTCAGATGGAAGCGTCGGCCGATCACCGTCTTCACACGGCTCAGGGTCCACCGCTGGTCTTCCCAGCCGTGCGCGGCCGGCCCCTTGGCGAGCTCCGCCTCCAGCTGGGTGAACTGCTTCTCGCTCAGCCTCGGCAGCGACGCCGGGCCCTGTGACCGCAGAGCCCGCGGACCGCCCTCGTCCCACATCTGCCGCCACCGCTGCACCGACCGGACGCTGACCCGCAGGTCCTTGGCGATCACCGAACTCGCCTCGCCCCGGGCGAATCTCTCGGCCGCCTGGAGTCGTAACTCCTCGCGGAAACATTGCCGTTCGGCGGTCAGGCCGCCTCCTTGTGAATACCGCATGCTCCGGTGATACCGCACGGGCAACGAGCCGTCAGCCCCTACGACTCCACGAATTCAACCTCAGTAATCAACGGCGGATCTGCTGGTCAAGGGAGAGACGCCAAGTGAGCGAGACGATCGGGCGGGAGTCCGTGGACGAGTCGGCCGGTGGTGCGATGCCGTCGGCTGCGTCGGACGAGCAGCTCGTCGCGATGCTGGTGGACCGGGCACGGAACGAGGGGCTGCAACTGAATCGCGAGGGTGGGTTGTTGCAGATGCTGACCAAGCGGGTGCTGGAGTCGGCCCTGGAAGGCGAGATCACCGACCACGTCGGCTACGAAAAGCACGATCCGGCCGGGAAGAACAACGGCAACAGTCGCAACGGCACGCGGTCAAAGACTGTGCTGACCGATGTCGGGCCGGTCGAGGTGAAGGTGCCGCGTGATACCGCCGGCAGCTTCGTGCCACAGATCGTCAAGAAGAGGCAGCGGCGCTTGACCGGGGTGGACGAGATGGTTCTCTCCTTGTCCGCGAAGGGACTCACCCACGGCGAGATATCGGCTCATCTCGCCGAGGTGTACGGCGCCGAGGTGTCCAAGCAGACCATCTCCACCATCACCGACAAGGTGATGGAGGGCATGGCCGAGTGGCAGAACCGTCCCCTCGACCGCGTCTGTCCGGTCCTGTTCGTGGACGCCATCGACGTCAAGATCAGGGACGGGAAGGTCGCGAACCGTCCGGTCCATGTCGTGATGGCGGTGACCGTGGACGGCACCCGCGACATCCTCGGCATCTGGGCCGGTGACGGCGGCGAGGGCGCGAAGTACTGGCTGCACGTGTTCACCGAGCTGAAGAACCGCGGCCCGGACGATGTGCTCATGCTCGTCTGCGACGGGCTCAAGGGCCTTCCCGACGCCGTGGAGACCGTCTGGCCTCGCACGATTGTCCGGACGTGCGTGGTTCACCTGCTGCAGAACTCGTTCCGCTACGCCGCCCGTCAGGACTGGGACAAGGCCGCCAAGGCACTCAAGCCCGTCT
>NZ_JBHYZP010000055.1:0-45320 GCF_042752355.1 Streptomyces sp. NPDC059255 | reverse complement strand
GGCCCTCGCTCTTCACGAGCTTCTGCAACTGCTGGTACTCGGGGCCCATTTTCGCCCGGGTCTTGATCCACTCGGGCTTGCGCTCGATGGGGGTCCGGCTGTTCCGGACCTCCAGTCGCAGCATCTTGCGTCCGTCGGGTGCGACAGCGGACACGTCCGGCACCTCTCTCCATTGCGGTGATCGATATCTGCGCCACCAGGCTACGTCCGCCATTCGGCGGGTATTCACTTTCGGCCACCTAAGCGCCGTCGTTCTGCGAGCGCATACATCGCCCTTCTCCGCCAGGGCAAAGCGCGTTGTCTGTGTGCCTCTTGCGGCAGGCACAGGTGAATCCGTTCAGAAAAGCGCGGCAGGGAGCAGACAAGTCGGTGCTACAGAGGGCACATCAATGAAGTGTGGCGGAGGGGTCTCATGGGCCGTAAGGAAGAGGAACGTCATGTGTTCATGGCGGGGCGCCGGACGGAGATACGGCTGCTCAGCGGGGCTCTGGAGGACTGCGCGCACGGCGGATCCGTCCGGTGTCTGGTCACCGGGGAACCGGGAATCGGCCGGACGACCCTGCTCCGCGCGTTCTCGTCGGCCTCCCTGGCTCAGGGCTGCCGTACGGTCGCCCTCCTGTGCGACCCCCAGGACCACGACCGTCCCCTGATCCTCGCGCAGCGGTTCCTCGCGGACCTCGCGGTGCTGCTGCCCCCCGACCACCAGGGGCGCGCATGTCTGGAATCCGCCCTCCATCCCGGCGCGCCCCCGCACCTGCGGCCCGGCTCCGCTCCCGGCCCCCTGTCGGCGTCGCTGCCCGCCGTCCGCACCGCCCTGGCGGACCTGACCGCCGAGGCGCCCCTGGTCATCACCCTGGACGACGCGGACCAGGCGGACGCCGCCTCGCTGGACTTCCTGCGCCGCGCGCTCGCGGGCCCGCCCGCCACCCGGGTGCTGCTGGTGCTGTCCGCGGGGGAGGGGGAGACCGGCGACGACCCGCGCTTCGGCGCACTGCTCGACGGCGCCCGGCACGGCCGGATGACCGGACTCACCCGGACCGAGACCGCCGCACTGCTCAAGCGCGAGCTGCGGCTCACCCCCCGCCCCCACCTCGTCGAGGAGTGCCATCGGGTCAGCGCCGGCAATCCGTTCATGCTCGTCGAGATCGCCCGGCTGCTGCGGGAACGGCCCTCCCTCGGACAGGCCCGCGGCGGCGTCGCGGCGTCGGCGCCCGCCGCCGTCGCGCGCCTCGTCGGCAGCCGGCTCACCCGGATCGATCCGAACGCCCTGAAGGTCGCCACCGCGATCGCCCTCGCGGGCGGCGACACCGCGGCGGACCCGCTGCTGGTCGCCCACCTCAGCCGGCTGTCACTGCACCAGACGCTCGCCGCCACCGACCTGCTGGTGCGGACCAGGCTGGTGGAGGACGACGACCGGCTCGTGCTGCGCCATCGCGTCGTGCACAACGCCCTGCTCGGCCGGACGACGCTGATGGCCAGGAACGCCGCCCATCTCGCCGCCGCCACCTATCTGCACGACAAACACGCGCCGGTGGAGCGGATCGTCCACCACCTCACCGCCTCGACCGTCGCGCTGGACGAGGCCTGGCCCGTCCCCGTGCTGCTGCTGGCGTCCCGCGGCGCGCTGGCGGCACGGGAGCCGGAGAAGGCGGGACGCTATCTGGAACACGCGGTGAAGATGGCCTCGGGGGCCGAACGCCGCTCCGCACTGCTGGAGCTGACCGATGTGCGGATGCGGATCGACCTGGCGGGCGGCCTGGACGAGGCGATCCGGACGCTGGAGGAGGTCACCGCGGCCGACGAGCCGGGGCGCGGCAACGGGAGCGGAACCTCCCGCGGATCCGTCGCGGACGGCCCGGGCGCCCCGTTCCTGGCGCGCATCAGCTCCGCGCTGTGTCTCAGGGCGCCGTCCGGCGAGACTGTCGCCCCGGCCACGGCCCTCGCCCGGCGCCGCCTCTCCGGCTGGCCGCAGCTCCACCGGATGTTCGACTGCCTGCGGGACCGCCCGCCGCTGCCCGCCGCCCGGCCCGGGGAGGATCTGCTCGTATCCAACGGGGACCCGGCACACGTTCTCGACCTGCACGGACCGGACCAGGGCCGGGCGGCGGCCGCCGCGGTGGCCGCGCTCCGCGGCCATCTGGACGGAGGCGACGTGGCCACCACGGTACGCCGCGCCCGGGAGGCCCTGCGGGCGGACGACGCGCTGTGCCTCTATCCGCTGCTGGCGATGACGGCACTGATGACACTGGCGTGGAACGGCCGCGACGAGGAGGCCATGGCGTATCTGCGGCTCCACCAGGAGTGCGTCCGCTGCCAGGAACATCCCCTGCACCGGGCCCTTCTGCTGCCGGTCACCGCGCGCATGGCGCTGATGCGCGGCCGGCTGCGCGTCGCCCACGACGAGCTGGCCGAGTGCGTGGACGCGCTGGTCCGTTACGGGGCCCGGCCGATGCATCCCCTGCTGGTCTGGGCCGTGGGCATGCTGGCCGATGTCCGGATCAGTCTGGGGCTCGACGCCGAGGCGCGGGCACTGCTGCGCGAGCACGGCTGCCTGGGCGGCCTGCCGCACGGCTGGCTCCACCGGGACCTGCTGGTCACCCGGGCCCGGCTGCGCTCCGCCGGCGGGGACCTGGCGGGAGCCGCCAGAGACCTCGGCACGGCGGAGGAGGGTGTCACCGAGGGGCCCGCCGGAACCGGCACCCCGCGGGGAGCCACCGCGGGCGTCCACCGGTACGTACACACCGCCGAAGTACTCACCCAGCTCGGACGGAACGACGAAGCCGTCGCCGTGGCAACGGAGTTGATGCGCGCGGCCGAAGCCGTGAACACCCCGCGGGAGCGGGGTGTCGCCCTGCGCGTACTCGGATCCGTCCAGCCGGAGCGCGGACGGGCGGAACCACTGCTGCGCGAGGCGGTACGGCTGCTCGCGGAGACCGGCGCCGCGTTCGACCTCGCCCACGCCAGCGCCGATCTCGCCTGCCTCCTCTTCGACGAAGGACGCCACGACGAGGCGTCCGGGGAACTGACCAGGGCGCTGGAACTGGCCGACCGCTGCGGGGCACGGCCCCTGGTGACCAGGCTGCGGCAGCGGCTGGGCGTCGCGGAGGAGCGCGCCGCGCGGCGCTCCCCCCTGGGCGGGGTGCTCACCCTGACCCGGCGCGAGAACCAGATCCTGATCGACGCCGTACGCGGGCTGACCAACGAACACATCGCGTCGAACCTGCACATCACCCGGCGCACGGTCGAACTCCACCTGTCCAGCGCCTACCGCAAGCTCGGCATCACCGGCCGCAAGGACTTCCCCCACCTGTTCCGTACGACGGGACTGTGGCCGCTGCTGCTCGACGCGGGCTCGTCCACCTGACCCCCGAGCCCTTCGGACCCCGGGCGCCGTACCTCGGTACCGGCCGGAACCGGGGTACGGCCCGGCCCGTGATGCCCCGCGGCCCCCCTCCCGGTCACCCTGGACCCACGCGTCCGGCCGACGGCCGGACGCGGCCGTTCCCGTTCCGGAATTCCGGAGGCTCCGATGGACCAGGACGACAACCCGACCAAGCAGGACGACGCCCTGCCCGACCCCTTCACCGCCGTGGTGGTGCTCTCCGGCGGCATGGACTCCACCACCCTCATGGCGCACTACGCCGCCCTCCGCCACACGCTGATCGCCGTCACCGTCGACTACGGGCAGCGCCACCGCCGGGAGATCGACGCGGCGCGCTCCGTCGCGGCCCACTACGGCGCCCGGCACCACGTCGTCGACCTCAGCGGCTTCGGCGCGCTGCTGCAAGGGTCCGCGCTGACGGACGATCAGGTCGAGGTGCCGGACGGGCACTACGCGGAGCGCTCCATGCGGGTGACCGTCGTACCGAACCGCAACGCGGTGCTGGCGAACGTCGCGGTCTCGGTGGGGGTGGCCCACCGCGCCGCGATCGTCGCCCTCGGCATGCACGCCGGTGACCACTTCGTCTATCCCGACTGCCGGCCCCCGTTCATCTCCGCGCTGCGGGACCTGGTCACGGTGGCCAACGAGGGCTTCCCCACCCCGCGGGTGGAAGCACCCTTCCTCACCTGGAGCAAGGCCGACATCGCCACGCACGGGGCGCGCCTCGACGCCCCGCTGGCCCGCAGCTGGTCCTGCTACAAGGGCGGCGACCGGCACTGCGGGACCTGCGGGACCTGCTACGAGCGCCGCGAGGCGTTCAGAAGCGCGGGGCTGGCAGACCCGACCGACTACCTCGACGACGTGACCGAGTTCGCCGTGCCGTGACGCGGGCGCGGGCGCCGCGCGGCGGCGGGGCCGGGGGGCGGCGGGGCCGGGGGGCGGCGGGGCCGGGGGCCCGTACCGCCGGCCCCCGCCACGGCGGCACAGGTGGGGGGCTCCCCTTGTACCGTACGAGGAGAGCCCCCCACCCGCCGTGCCCGTCCCGGAAGCCCGTCCGGCCCGGCTCAGTTCCCGAGCACCAGCTCGGCCAGTCCCGCGGCCGACGGGAGCAGCACATCCGGTCCGCCGGGCGCCCCCGGATCCGGCAGCGTCCCGCCGTTCCCCGTCCGCACGCCCACGGTCACGGCGTCCAGACGCCGGCCCAGCACCATGTCCGAGGGGGTGTCGCCCACCACGTACAGTCGGTCGCCGGGCGGGTGGCCGAGATCGTCGAGCGCCCGCCGTGCCAGTTCCGTCTTGCAGTCGGCGTCGACCGTCTCCGTGCCGCGGCCGGCCAGATCGTCCCGGGTCAGCACCGGCCCGAAGCAGGCCCGCACCCCGTACCGCTCGAAGAGCGACACCGTGGGCTCCGTGCCGACCCAGGAACTGACCAGCGCGAGCCGTACACCGGCCCCGGACAGCGCGGTCAGCATCGCGGGCACCCCCGCGTACAGCCTGCCGTGCTCCATGTACCGGAGCGCGACCTCGTCCACCCGGTCCCGCACCCGTACCGAGCCGATCCGCAGCCGCCCACTGGTGATCTCGGTCCAGTAGGCGAAACCGAGGATCTCCTCGCGGGACGGCGGCGTCACCCGCTGCCGCTCGTGCAGGTCGAGGACGAACCGGTGGAACATCTCGTAGAAGTCCAGCAGCGTCCCGTCCCGGTCGAGGACGACGGTGGTGCCCCTCACGCCGGCGCCGGCAGCGGTACGGAGAGCTCGCCCGGCCCCGGCGGGGTCTCCCACGGGAACACCGTCCAGTCGTCCACCTCCACCGCCGTGAAGTCGGCGGAGCTCGCCGCCCCCAGATTGCGCACCACGACGGCGGTGCGCACCTCCTCGGCACCGAGCCTCCGTACGGTGTCCACGGCCAGCGCCATGGTCCCTCCGTCCCCCATGATGTCGTCGACCAGCAGGACCCGCGCCCCCCTCATGTCCCGGTCCGGCACCACGTAGTCCAGCACCGCCTCACCCCGTTCGCTGTACCGGGAGTTGGACGTGTTGCGCGGGATGGCGAGGATACGGAAGTCCGCCACCGCCAGCAGGTTCGACAGGGCGATGGCGGGTGGCAGCCCTCCCCGCGCGATGCCCGCGACGACCGTCGGCGCGTAACCGCTCGCGGTGATGTCCCGCGCCAGCGCGCCGAGCATCCGGCCCATGGCGTCCCAGCTGATGGTCAGCAGCCGGTCCCGCCGCCACACCGGCGCGGGGCTCACCGGAGCCCTCCGCCCGTACGCCGCGCGCCCCACCGGTCGATCACATCCGCGGTGTCGGGTCCCGTGCCGATCAGATCGACCGGCAGCCCCAGCCCCGCCTCCACGCCCGCCACGAACTCCGCCGCACGCGGCGGCAACGCGTCGGTGCGCAGCGCGCGCCCCTCCGGATCCACCTGGTCCAGGAAGGTCAGCGCGATCCGCGAGGGACGGTTGACCCGGACGGCCTCCCTCGCCTGGTCCAGGTCGAACGTGCCGGAGCGCCGGCGCCGTCCCGTCACCGTGCCGTACTCCACGATCCCCAGCCGTTCCGCCTCCGCGGGCTCCATCTCCGTGGGGAAGGGCCCCGCGCCCACCCGTGTCGGACACGCGCGCAGGACCAGCACCACCTCGTCGACCGCCAGCGGCCCCAGCCCCGCGTCGGCGGCCGCGGTGCTCGCGGTGCTGTCCTTCCCCACCGTGTACGGGTAGGTGCCGAACAGGACCGACAGCCCGAAGCCGTTGGTGCCCTCGACATGGACCCGCTCCCCGGCGTCGACGGCGTCGTTCGCCTCCCGCACCGCGTCCGTCAGGAACGGCTTCAGCTCCGGTACGTCCTCGGCCCGGCGCGCCGAGCGCATGGCACGCGCGGCCAGCGCCGGCCCGTGTCCGCTGCCGGTGCTGCGCACCCGCTCGCGCAGCACGGCGTCGGCCGCCTCCGCGTCCACATGCCCCGGTTCGATGACCGTGGCGCGGAAGTCGATGCCCACGCGCTCCCCGGCGGAGAGTTCCTCGATCTCCCGCAGCACCACCTCGGGGCGGACCAGCACCCCGGCCCCCAGCAGCAGCCGGGCCCCCGGGTGGACGATCGCGCTCGGCAACTGCCGCAGCTTCAGGGTCCGTCCGTCCCGTACCACCGTATGGCCGGCGCCCGGCCCGAGTCCCGCCCGTACCGCCACCGCCGGCTCGTCGCGCACCGCCAGATAACTGGAGATCTTCCCCTTCGCCTCGTCGCCCCACTGGCCGCCCACGATCACGGTGCCAGGCATGTCAGACCTCCTCGTGACGCCTTGTCGAGCGCCTCCACCGACCGTCGTACGGTGTCCTCCGCCAGCTCCTCGCAGAACCCGACGTCCACGGCCGCCTCGGCGAGGCCGGCCAGTTCGTGGGGCGGGAGAGCGGCGGCCACCTGTTCGTCCTCCGACAGCACCGCGACCAGGTCGCGCTCCTCGCGGGCGGCGACCGCGCTGGCCCGCTGCAGGATCCGGTACGCGTCGAGCCGGTCCGTCCCCCGGTCGATCATCGCCAGCAGCACCGCCTCGCTGAGGTGGCTGCGGCGGGACAGGTCGAGGTTCTCCCGCATCCGCCGCGGATAGACCTGGAGATCGTCCAGTACGGCGATGGCCGTGACGAGCATCTCGTCCAGCAGCACACACGCCTCCGGCAGGGTGTACCGCTCGTTGGCCGAGTTCGCCAGGTCCCGTTCGTGCCAGGTCACCACGTTCTCCAGCGCCGGTCCCGCCAGCGACCGCACCAGCCGCGCCAGGCTGCATATCCGTTCGCTGCGCACCGGGTTGCGTTTGTGCGGCATCGCCGAACTGCCGATCTGGTCGCCCTCGGCGAAGGACTCGGCGAGTTCGCCGATCTCGGTCCGCTGGAGATTGCGGATCTCCGTCGCCAGGTTCTCCAGGCAGGCCGCGGTGAGGGCGGTCCAGCAGACGAACTCGGCGATGCGGTCCCGCGCGACCGCCTGGGCGCAGATCCGGGGCTCAGGCAGCCCCAGCAGGGCGAGCACCTCGCTCTGGACCCGTGGCCCCTGCGCCCCCAGACCGCCCATCGAGCCCACCGCGCCGGCCATCTTGCCCATGACGGCGCGTCCGCGCAGCTCCCCGAGCCGCTCCAGGCAGCGCGTCAACTGGTCGAGTGCGACGGCCAGTTTGAACCCGAGGGTGACGGGCTGGGCGTGCTGGCCGTGGGTACGGCCGATCATCACCCGGCGCCCCTCCTTCTCGATCTGCTTGCGCAGCGTCGCCATCAGGGAGCCCAGCCGCTCGGCGAGGAGCACGATCGCCCCGTCGAGCTGGAGGGCGAGGGCCGTGTCGATGACGTCACTGCTGGTCGCGCCGTGGTGCACATAGCGGCCGTACGGGGCACAGCTGTCCGCGAACTCCTTCACCACGGAGTGGAGTTCGTGCCTGCTCACCGTTTCGAGCTCGGCGACGCGGTCCATGTCGCACTCGTGTCTCCCGGCCCTTTCGCCGATCACCTCCGCGGCCTTGGCGGGGATCACCCCGAGCCGGCCCTGCACGGTGGCCAGGGCCCCCTCCACCCGTACGAAGAGCTGGTAGCGGTGGAGGTCGCCGAGCAGGAAGCGCATCTCCTCGCTGCCGTACCGTCCGTCGCCCCACAGGCGTGTCCTGCGGTGGTCCGTCATCCGGCGGCCTCCACGGAGTAGTCCAGGTCCACCTGTCCGGTACGTTCCAACGCGTGCGGACGGTTCTCCGCCAGGCCGGCCGGGGTGACGCGGATGAACTCCGCGTTCTCCCGCAGCTCCCGCAGCGTGTGGGCGCCGGAGTAGCTCATCCCGGACCTGAGGCCGCCGAGGAACGGCCGGAGCGTGGAGGCGACCCCGCCGGTGTACGCCCAGGTCGCCTCGACCCCCTCGGGGGTGTAGTCGTCGAGCTCCGCCCGGCTGACGCTCTCCCCGCGGGCCCGCTTGAGGGTCAGCCGCATCCCGAAGGTGACGAACCCGGTACTGACCTTGACGCGGGTGCCGCCCTGCTCCACCGGGCGCGCCTCGCTCTCCTCCGCGCCCGCGAGGGCGCTGCCGAGCATCACCGAACTTCCGCCCGCCGCCAGCGCCTTGACCACGTCGCCGGGTGCCTTGATCCCGCCGTCGGCGATCACCGGCGTGCCGGTCCTCGCGGCCTCCTCCGCGCAGTCGAGCACGGCGGTGAGCTGCGGCACCCCGCTCCCGGCGACGATCCGGGTGGTGCAGATCCCGCCGGGGCCGATGCCCACCTTGACGGCGTCGGCCCCCGAGTCGATCAGGTCCCGGGTGCCGTGCGCCGTGGCGACGTTCCCCGCGACGAGGGCCGTCCCGGGGAAGCGCGCCTTCAGTTTCTCCACGGCTCCGAGCACGTAGTCCGCGTGGCCGTGCGCCACATCGGTGACCAGGACGTCGGCACCCGCTTCGACCAGCAGTGCGGCCCGCTCCAGGTAGTCGTCCGTCACCCCGACGGCGGCGCCGACCCGCAGCCGCCCCCGCTCGTCGACGGTGGCGGCCGCGTCCGGCGGTACGGCGCCCGCCTTGACCGCGGCCACGTCGGCGGCCTGGTCCTCCGCCAGTTGCATACGGTGCACGATCCCGAGCCCGCCGCACACGGCCATCGCCGTGGCCATCCGGCGGCCGGTGCACCAAGGGGTGTTGGCGGAGAGGACGGGGACCGCCAGAGGGATGCCGGGCACCAATTCGGTGCTGATGTCGGCGGCGGAACGGCTCACCACAGAAGTGCGCCGGGGCACCAGCAGGACGTCTTCCAGACTCAGTCCGGTGCGGATCTCGCGCGCTGTCATGGTTCTCTTCCTCCGATCATGGGTGGTCAGGGGAGCGCCGTGGCGCGGGGCCGGGGCCTGTCCGGCACATGGAGCCAGGCGGGATGTGCCGGACAGGGCCTAGCCGCGGGTCTGGAACACCGTCGCCACCAGTTCCTGACGGGCCGGCCCGTACTCCTCGAAGATCCCCGAGAAGACCGAGGAGGTCATCGCCGCCGGTGTGCGGATGCCCCGCATGCTCATGCACAGGTGCTCGCCCGTGGCGATGACCGCGACGTCCTCCGACCCCGCCACCTTGGTGATCTCGTCCGCGATGTCCCGTACCAGCCGCTCCTGCACCTGGAGCCGGTGGGCGTGGCGGTGGGTGATACGGGCGAACTTCGAGAGCCCGAGGACGTCCCCGCGCGGCCGGTAGGCGATGGTGACCTTGCAGGAGAACGGGAGCAGGTGGTGTTCGCACAGCGACCACACCTTGATGTCCGAGACCAGCACGATCTGCCCCGCCGTCCGCAGCGGGAACAGGGTCTCCACCTCTCCCGCGTCGTAGAGCGTGAACTCCCGCCACCAGCGGGCGAACCGGGCCGGGGTCTCCTTGAGCCCGTCACGGTCCGGGTCCTCGCCGATCTCGACCAGCAGCCTGCGCGCGATGTCCTCCAGCGGGTCCACCCCGTCCTCGGAGGCCGCCGGAGAACCGTCCTGGTTCTCCTCGGGCAGGTCGAGCTTGAGATTCGTCGCACTGCTCACGGTGTTCACACACCTCTCCTGTCGCCCCAGACGGCGACATGCAGTCGGGTCGTCAGATTCCAGCCGCGGGACACGGCCGCGTCCCCGAGAGCCGCCAGGTGCCGCCCCACATCTGCCGGCACCTGCCCCTCGGGCATGATCCACACGGGTCGCGTCCCGAACCGTTCGACGACGGAGGCCACCTCCTCCAGGTCGTCCGGTGTACGGCAGACGAACTTGAACGCGGTTCCAGGCACCTCCGCGAAGGCCCGCAGCGCCCGCGGCACCAGCCGCCGTGACTCCGGATCGCCCGAGTGCGCCAGTTTGGGCGAGACGTTGAACCGCACCCCCAGGTCGATCACCTCCCGCCCCGGGACCACGGTGCCGTTCGTCTCGATCTCCACCGCCTTTCCCCGCGCGGTCAGTTCCCGCAGCAGGGGAATCAGTCTCTTCTGCTGGCTCAGTGGTTCACCGCCGGACACCACGATCAGCGGCACGTCGTAGCCGAGCAGCCGCTCCAGCACCTCGGAGACCGGGAGGGCGGTCAGCTCCCGGCGGGGGTCGTGCGCCACCCCGGTGTCACCCACACCGGTCCAGTCCCAGGTGTACGGCGTGTCGCACCAGCGGCAGGACAGGTTGCAGCCGCCCAGCCGGACGAAGGCGCAGCGCCGGCCCGCGGACGGGCCCTCTCCCTGCACGGCCCTCAAGTGGGGCCGAAGATCTCGTTCACCACGAGCTTCGGGTCCACCGGGGCATCACCTCCCCGGCCGCCGGGGCGCGCCGTGCGGCCGACCGTCATGGCCGGTACTCCGCCCAGGTCTTGGCGGTCTCGGAGACCCGCACCGAACTCAGCTCCGGGTAGTCCGGCAGCCACCGCTCGTAGAGCCACTGCGCCAGGTTCTCGGCGGACGGGTTGCGGTCCGTCAGCACATCGTTCAGGTGGCGGTGGTCGACCTCCGTGTCCAGCCAGTGGCCGAACCGCTTGAGGTCTCCGTAGTCCCGTACGAAGCCCGTCTTGTCCAGGCCGTCGTCCGGGGCCGCGAGTTCCACCTCGACCACGTAGTTGTGGCCGTGCATCCGGCCGCACGGATGCCCGTCCGGGAGGTCGTCCAGCCGGTGACTGGCGGAGAAATGGAATTCCTTGCTGATCCGAAAGGCCATGTACGTCCTCCTGCTCGGACTTCACGGACCGACAGAGGGTGCCGGGCCGATTCCGATGGTGCGCCGGAGTACTTCGGGGCACATCACGGCCGCGACCGTCGTCCGACCGCGAGGACACCGAGAACCGGGGTATACGGTGCCGAAGTACGGGGGCCGTGCCGGAGTGCGGATGCGACGGGGAGTGTCCCGCCTCTTCGCGGAGTGGGGGCCCGAGGGAATTCCAGGTGTCGCCCATTGCCCGTGCCAAGAGACACCGGACAAGCGCTGGATCATGGCGCGGGAATCTCGCAGACTCGGCACCCGGAATGAGGGAATCGGCCCCGGAGGAGTTCCGTAGTTCCAGGGACGGCCCCGGAAACGGCCGATCGGCCACCGAGGGGAGAACCAGTGACGAGGACAGCGAGTGGCGACTTCGAGGTCGCCGACATCGGGCTGGCGGCGGCGGGGCGCCAGGACATCACCCTGGCCGAGCACGAGATGCCCGGCCTGATGGCCCTGCGCTCCGCGTACGCGGCCGAGGCACCGCTCACCGGCGCGCGGATCAGCGGCTTCCTCCACATGACCGTGCAGACCGCGGTGCTGATCGAGACCCTGGTGGCGCTCGGCGCGCAGGTCCGCTGGGCGGGTTCCAACCGTCTCTCCACCGAGGACCACGCGGCGGCGGCCGTGGCGGCCGGCCCTGACGGCGGCGCGGGCGTCCCGATGTTCGCGTGGAAGGGCCAGAGCACGGAGGACATCTGGCACTGTGCCGAGCAGGCGCTCTCCTGGCCCGACGGCTCCGGGCCGAACCTGCTGATCGACGACGGCGGGGGGCTCACGCTCCTCCTGCACCACGGGGTCGGGTACGAGAAGACGGGGGGCCTCCCGCCGGACACCCGGGCCGCCGACCCGAACCTGCGGGCGATGATGGATCTGGTGCGGCGGGCCACGGCCGGGGACTCCTCGTACTGGACCACCCTCGCGGCCGGCGTGCGCGGGGCGAGCGAGCAGACCACCACGGGGGCGCACGCCCTGCGGCGGCTGGAGGCCGACGGCGAGATGCTGTTCCCCGCGATCAGTGTCAACGACTCGGTGACCAAGTCGAAGTTCGACAACCGCTACCAGTGCCGGCAGTCGGTGGTCGAGGCGATCAAACAGGCGACGGCCACCCAGATCGGCGGCAAACTGGCCGTCGTCTGCGGATACGGCGACGTCGGCAAGGGGTGTGCCGACGCGCTGCGCGCCCAGCTCGCGCGGGTCGTCGTCACCGAGATCGATCCCATCTGCGCGTTCCAGGCGGCCATGGACGGATTTCTCGTGACGCCTTTCGAACGGGTGGTCGGTGAGGCGGACATCGTCATCACGACCACCGGCGCCGAGAAAGTGGTCACCGCGGAGCACATGTCCCGGATGAAACACCGCGCCATCGTGGGGAACATGGGGCATCTGGACACGGAAATCGATGTGGAGGCGCTCGCCGGAATTCCGGGAATTCGCCGGGTACCGGCCAGGCCGCAGGTTCACGAATGGGTTTTCGAGGACGGCCGTTCGGTCATCGTGCTGTCCGAGGGGAGAATGATGAACCTGGGCAACGCCTCGGACCATCCCAGCTTTGTGATGTCGAGTTCGCTCTCCAATCAGGCGCTGGCTCAGATAGAGTTGTTCACCGCACCCGGTTCCTATTCCTCCGGTGTGCACGCACTGCCGAAGATTCTCGACGAGAAGGTGGCGCGGCTGCACCTGCCGACCCTCGGCGCCGAACTGACCACCCTCACCGAGGAACAGGCCGCCCAGCTCGGTGTACCGGTCGACGGCCCGTACAAGCCGGACAACTACCGTTACTGAGGAGCGGATTGCATGTCCCGACCCGACCTCTCCGTCGACACCCTGATCGACCGTTTCGGACTGCGGCCCCTGCCCGCCGAGGGCGGCTACTTCCACGCCACCTGGACGTCGCCGGACAGCGCCGACCAGGCCGGGAGCCGTCCCGCGGGCACCGCGATCATCGCGCTGCTCACCGCGCGGGACGAACAGTTCTCCGCGATGCACCGGCTCCCGGCCGACGAGGTCTGGCACTTCTATCTCGGTGACCCCGTCGAACTGCTGCTGCTGGACGGGGAAGGCAACGACCGCACGGTCCTGCTGGGACACGACGTCCGCGCCGGGCAGCACGTGCAGTTCGTCGTCCCCGCGGGGACGTGGATGGGCGGCAGTGTGGCCGAGGGCGGGGAGTGGTCCCTGTTCGGGTGCACCATGGCGCCCGGCTTCGTCCCCGCCGACTACGAGGGAGGGGACGCGGAACAACTCCGCGCCCGGTACCCGCGGGCGGCCGAACGGATCAGCCGGCTCTGCCGCCCCGGCGCCCCCCTCCGGATGGCCGGGGACGCGGCGCCGGACACACCCCCCGCCTCGGAGGAGGACCGGTCATGAGCACCGAGAAGCCGCACCCCGGAAGCACACTGCCCGACCTGAGCGACCACGCGGTCCTGGTGACCGGGGCGAGCGGGGCCGTCGGGCACGGCATCGCCCGGCAGTTCGCCCGCGCCGGCGCCTCCGTGATCGCCCACTACCGTACGGGGGAAGGCCGGGCCGAGTCCCTCGCCGAGGCGATCCGGGCCGAGGGCGGCCGGGCCCTCGCCCTGGCCGCGCACCTCTCCGACGAGGCCGGGTGCCGGAGTCTGATCGAGCGTTCGGCCGAGTGGGCCGGGCGCCTCACGGCACTGGTCAACAACGCGGGGATCCAGCCGGTCCAGCCCCTGGAGACCATGACGGTCACCGAGTGGCGGCACGTCGTCGACACCAATCTCACGACGGCCTTCGCCTGCACCCAGGCCGCCGCCGAGATCATGGGCCGCGCCGGGGGCGGGACCGTCACACATGTCGCGTCCGTCGAAGGCAGCCGGCCGGCCCGGCTGCACGCCCACTACAGCGCCTCCAAGGCCGCCCTGATCATGCACGCCCGGGCGGCGGCGCTGGAGTACGGCCCGCTGGGCATCCGCGTCAACACCGTGTCGCCCGGGCTGGTGCACCGGCCCGGGCTGGCGGAGGACTGGCCGGACGGCGTACGCCGCTGGGAGCGGGCCGCGCCGCTGTCCCGGAAGGGCGACGCGGAGGACGTCGGCAATGCCTGCGTGTTCCTGGCCTCGCCCCTGGCCGGCTGGGTGACCGGGCACGATCTCGTCGTCGACGGCGGAATGTCCTGCGCCCCCGCCTGGTGAGCCGGGCGGCTACGGACGCCCCAGCAGGGTGGTCATCCGGGTGATCTCGGCGGTCTGCGACGTGACGATGGCTCCGGCCATCCTCCTGGCGCCCTGGTGCGTGCCCCGCGACCGCTCGGACCTGGCCATCTCGACGGCACCCTCATGGTGCTTGACCATCATCCTCAGGAAAGCGGTGTCGAACGCCTTCCCGGACGCCCGCGACAGCTCCGCCATCGCGTCGCCGGACATCATCCCGGACATGGAGTGCCCGGAGTGCTCCGCGCCGTCGGCCGCGGACGCGTCCTGCGCGGGCACGTCCTCGCCCCAGGCCGTGAGCCACTCCGACAGGGTCCTGATCTCCGGGTCCTGGGCCTTCTTGATCTCGGAGGCGAGTCTTCTCACCTCGGCGGACGAGGCGCGGATCGCGGCCAGATCGGCCATCTCCACCGCCTGCCGGTGGTGCGGGATCATGGCCTGGGCGAAGGACACATCGGCGCCGTTGTGCGCCGATGCCGAAGCAGCCGCGGCCGGTGAGGCGGACGAGTCCGCGCCATGGTCCGAGTGCCCGCTGGTGGACGCGTCCCGCCCGCCGCAGGCCGCGAGGACCAGGACGGCGCCGAGAACGACGGCGGCCGCGGCGGCCCGGCGGCGGGCCGTGTAACGGTTCGAGGTCATGCTGAAACGACTCCTGCGCGTGAAGGGGAACAGAGGCGTGCCGGGCTCGGGCAGGCCTATATGTGCAGGAGGCGCGTCACGGGGCCATCGTAGACACAGCCCGGCGGCCGCCGTCCGACGACGCACCCCCGGCGGCGCGCCGCGTCCGGCCGCCCGCCGCCGCCGTGTCACGCCGCCGTGTCACGCGGACCGGGCGGTCTTCCTCTCCCGCGACAGCAGCCACAGGAGATACACGCCGCCGAGGGCCCCGGTGACCAGTCCCACCGGGATCTGGAACGGGGAGAGCACCCGCTGCGCCAGCAGATCGGCGGTCGCCAGGATCAGCGCCCCCGTCAGCATCGCCGAGCCGATCGGGGCACCGGGGGAGCGGGTGATCCTGCGGGCGAGCTGCGGGGCCGCCAGGGCGAGGAAGCCGATGGGGCCCGCGACGGCGATGGCCGTACCGGCGAGGGCGACCCCCAGCAGCAGGCAGAGGGTCCGCACCCGGGCGATGTCGACGCCCAGCGCGCCCGCCGTGTCGTCGCCCATCTCCATGAGGCGCAGCGGCCGGCCCAGCACCAGCGTCGCCACCGCGAGCACCGGCAACGCGACCGCCAGGGGGGTCACCTGAGGCCAGGAGACGGCGTTGAGGCTGCCGAACGTCCACGCCTTCGCGCTCTCCGCGGACTCCAGATCGGCACGGGTGAGCAGGAAGTCGTTGACCGAGGAGAGCATCGCGCCGACGGCGATCCCGGCGAGCACCAGCCGGTTGCCGGAGACCCCGCGCGACGCGGTGAACGCGTACACCACCACCGCCGTGCACAGCCCGCCGAGCACGGAACCCGCGCCGACCCCCACCCCGGCCGAGCCGCCGCCCGCCAGGATGACGACGAGCGCGCCGCTGGTGGAGCCGGTGGTGAACCCGATGACGTCCGGGCTGCCGAGCGGGTTGCGCGACAGGCTCTGGAAGAGCGCGCCGGACAGCCCGAGCGCCGCCCCGACGAGCAGCGCCGCGCAGACCCGCGGCAGCCGCTGGCCGACCACGATGAACCGGTCGGTCGCGGAGCCGCCCCCGGCGAACAGCACATCGGCGACGTCCGCGGCGCCGATCCGGTACGTACCGGTGAACAGGGTCCCCGCCCACACCGCCGCGCAGCACACCAGCAGCACGGCCGTCACGGCGGCGGCCCGCCCCGAGTAGCGCAGGGCGATCCCACGGGGCAGCCGCACCACCCGCGTCGCCGCGCTCACGCGCCGACCTCCCGGCGCCGTACGACCAGCCACAGCAGCACCGGAGCACCGATGAACGCGGTGACGATGCCCACCTCCATCTCCCCGGGCGGCGCGATCACCCGTCCCGCGATGTCACTGACCAGCAGCAGGATCGCGCCGCCGGGCAGCGCGAAGGCCAGCAGCCAGCGCAGATCGGGTCCGAGGAGCAGCCGCAGCACATGCGGTACGACCAGTCCGACGAAGCCGATCGGCCCCGCCGCGGCGGTCGCGGCGCCGCACAGCAGCATGACGGAGACGAAGCCCGCGGCCCGTACCCACGGCACACGCAGCCCGAGCGCCGCGCCCGCCTCGTCCCCGAGCGCCAGGGCGTTGAGGGAGGGGCCGAGCACCAGCGCGACGACGGTCCCCGCCAGCACGAAGGGGACGGCGGCGGTCAGCGCCTCCGTACCGCGGTTCTCCAGCGACCCGACCACCCAGAAGCGGTACGAGTCGAACGCCGAGGAGTCGAACATGGTGAGGATGCCGGTACAGGCCCCCAGGCTCGCCGACAGCGCCGCCCCCGCCAGCACGAGACGGGTGTGGTGGTTGCTCCGGGTGGCGCCCGTGGTCAGGGCGTGGACGAGCAGCGAGGCCAGCACCGCGCCCGCGAAGGCGAACCAGACGTAGCCGGACACGCTCGTCACATGGAACGCGGCGATGGCGGTCACCACGGCGAACGAGGCACCCGCGTTGACACCCACGATGCCCGGTTCCGCCAGCGGATTACGGGTGATGGCCTGCATGACGACACCGGCGAGCGCCAGCGCGGCGCCGACGGTGACCGCCAGCACGGTACGGGGGAGCCGCAACTGCCGCACGATGATGGCGTCCGGGCTGCCGTCGTCGTGCAGCAGCACACGCCACACGGTCTCCAGCGGGACGCCGCGCGCGCCGACCCCCAGACTCACCAGGAGCAGCAGGACGACGAGGCCGAGACAGACCACCAGCGCCACGAGGCGCCGGCCGCGCCGGGCGCCCCCGCTCCGCGCGGGGCGTGCCCCACCGGCCGGCGCCGGAGCCGTCCGTACCGCACCGGTCGGTACCGCACCGGTCCGTTCCCCGCCCTCCGGTATGTGATCCATCGCATGACTGCCGTCCCTACTCATCCACACTTAGGAGAGCCTAAGCTAAGCGCTCGTGTACCGCTTCCGTGATCTCCCTCTCACCCGCCTGATCAGCGGCGTTGCCCTGTCGGGCGCCCTGCTGCTCACCGGCTGTTCCACCGACTCGACCGTCTCGTCGGCGAGTGGTGCGGCCGCCGAACCGTCGGCCGCCGCCACCCACACCGCTCCCCGCTCCGTGCCCAAGGGCATGGGAAGCGGCAAACCGGACGGCGAATTCCCGCGTACGGTCGGCCACTTCGAGGGCAGGACGACCATCGCGGCCGCGCCGAAGAAGGTCGTGGTCATCTCCACCGGACAGGCCGACGCGCTGCTCACGCTCGGTACGGTCCCGGCCGGCTCGACCCGGGGTGACGGCGCCGATCTCGTACCCCGGTATCTGAAGGACGACTTCTCCGAGGACGCCGCCGCGCTGGCGAAGGTCGTGGACGTGGGCTCGCGCGTGGATCCGAACCTGGAGACCATCGCGAACATCGAGCCCGACCTGATCCTGATGAACATCGCGGGCAAGAACGCCGGGAATCTCTACAAGGCGCTGAGCGCGGTGGCGCCCACCGTCGCCACCCAGGGCACCGGGCTCTACTGGAAGCAGGACTTCCTGCTCGTCGCCGACGGCCTCGGCAAGGCCGATCAGGCGCGCACGTACCTGGACCGCTTCCACACCGACGCCGCCGCGCTGGGCGCCTCGCTCGACAAGCCGGTGACGGTCTCGTTCCTGCGGCTGAACGGGGACCGCCTGCGGGTCTTCGGCGTACCGTCGTTCACCGGCAGCATCGCGGAGGACGCCGGGCTCGGCCGGCCCGAGAGCCAGCGGTTCGACAAGACCTCGCAGAACATCAGCAACGAGCAGCTCGACCGGGCCGACGCCGACTGGCTCTTCTACGGGGTCCAGGGCGACGCGGCGAAGGCCGCCGAGCTGACCGAAGCGCCACTGTGGCCGACGCTCTCCGCCGTCGCCGGCAAGACGGCGGTCCCGGTCGACGACGACGTCTTCTATCTCAACACCGGCCCCACGGCCGCTCGTGACGTGCTCACCGTGCTCAAGGAGCGCCTGACCTGACCTCGCGGGACCTCGCGGGACCCTCGCAGGAAGGGCCCGGTCCCGTCGGTACGCACCGACGGGATCGGGCCCTTAGCTGTCGGCCGGCCGTCAGCCCACGAAGATCTCGGTCACGGACCAGATGGCCAGCCCGAGCATGCACAGACCGCCGATGCGCTGCACGGTCTTCAGCGGGACGCGGGTGGCGATGAACCGTCCCGCGAGCAGGGCGAGCGCGGAGACGGACATCAGCGCGGCGGCCGACCCGATGGCGGTGGACCAGGTGCCGTTGCTCGCGGCGAGGTTGGCCGTGGTGATCTGGGTCAGATCGCCCCACTCGCTGATGAACACGGCCATGAAGGCGGTGGAGTAGACCGGCCAGAACCCGGTGACGGTCCTGGTCTCCGTCTCCTCCTCCCCGTCGTCGCCCCCGCCGCGCAGCAGCATGAAAGCGCCGAAGGCGAAGAGCGCGGCCGAGACGAGCTTGACGATCCAGTCGGGCAGCAGCCCGATGAGGCTGCCCGCCCCGATGGCGATGGCGACATGCACGATGAACGCGGTCGACGTGCCGAACCACACATAGAGCGGACGCATCCGCGTCCCCATGGCGAGGGACGCGAACATGGTCTTGTCGGGGAGCTCCGCGAGGAAGATCAGTCCGAAGGCGGTGAGGATCGCCAGGGGATCGAGAGACATTCCGGGTGGCTTTCTCTGGGGGCCGGGCCCGGATCTTCGCGAAGCACCTTGTCGGAGCCAGGAGGACCACTCGGCCCGGCACGACGGTGTTGTCACCCACGCCATGGGACGCGGGCCTGTCAGTGCCTGACCGAAGGTCTCGCCCACCCGCCTCATCGGCGGGCCCGGCCACCGGGAACCCGGGGGTTCCAGTGTGTCGACGACCGGTTCGCGGGGCTACTCCCCTTCGCAGACCTCCACGGTACCCCACCCGCGGCGCGGCGCGGGACCCGGGGGGAGGTGGGCCGGGCGGGCGCCGCGCCGCGCGGCATACACACGAACGGCGCGGCGTACGTGTGAACCGTGCGGCTCACGGCCCCCCGGACGGCCCTGTCCGCTCGCGCCGGTACCGGGGCTGCCGTCTAGTGGGGGCTGCGGTCGCGTTCGGGCGGGCGCCGTGCTGCCCTTCGGGCGGCCTGATCCGAGGAGTTTCGAATGAAGAGCAACACCAGGGCAGTCACCGCGATGGCCGCGGCCGCACTCTGCGCGGTCGCCCTCGCAGGTTGCTCCGGCAGCGACAGCGCGTCGGAGTCTGCCCGGGAAGAGGCGCCCGCGGAGGCGGCCGCCTCGGCGTCGATGTCCATGAGCATGTCGCCGTCGGCGATGCCCTCCGAACTTGAGGGCAAGGTGAACGCGAAGGAACTGGCGCCGTACGGGAAGATCCTCGTCAACGGCCGTGAGCACACGCTCTACCTCTTCGCGGCGGACAAGACGAAGGAGTCCACCTGCACGGGCGACTGCGCGAAGGTCTGGCGCCCCGTGCTGGTCACCAACGGTGTCGAGCCGAAGGCGGGCACCGGCGGGGTCAAGCAGAGCCTGCTGTCGACCATCACCCGTACCGACAACACCAAGCAGGTCACCTACAACGGCCACCCGCTCTACACCTACAAGGCCGACCACGCGCCGGGAGAGGCGCACGGCCAGGACCTGACCGAGTTCGGCGCCAAGTGGTACGTGGTCGACACGAACGGCAACAAGGTCACCACCCCGCCGCCGAGCGCCAGCCCCAGCGGGAGCATGAGCCCCAGCGCGGGCATGAGCGGCACCCCCAGCCCCGGCGCCAGCTACTGATCCTGTCCGATCCCGTCTGATCCCGTCCGATCCGTCGGGTCGGACAGCTCGGAGAAGCCATGCCGTTCCCGGGCGCCCGCAGCCGCTCGCCCCGCGCCGTCCTCCTCGCCGTCGTCCTCGTGACGATGCTCGCCGGCTGTTCCGGCGGGGGCGGTGGCGGATCCTCGTCGCCCTCGCCGTCGCCGTCGCCGTCGCCGCCCGCTTCGGCGGGCGGAGCGGCGCGGGTGACGATCGACAACTTCACCTTCACGCCCGCGGCCCTGACGGTCGCTCCGGGCACCGAGGTCACCGTGGTCAACAAGGACTCGGTGGCCCACACCCTGACCGCCGCCACGGGCAAGGTGTTCGACACCGGCACCATCGGCCCGGGGAAGACGGCCACCTTCAGGGCACCGGGCAAGGCCGGCGCCTACCCGTACGTCTGCACCATCCACCCCTTCATGAAGGGGACGCTCACGGTCCGCTGAGCGCGACCGGCCGACGACAGCCCCCGCCCACCGCGCGCAAGCGGTGAACGGGGGCTCGGTGCTGCCGGGGGGTGCCGCCCGGGACGGGACGGTGCGGGGGACAGGTCAGCGGCCCTGGCCGCGCCTGCCGCCGCGCATGCCCCTCTCGTCCTGGTCCGTGTCGTACTCGATCTGCTCCTTGCGGACCTCCGCCGAGACCTCCCGCTGCTCCGTGACCCGCTCCGTGTCCAGCCGGACGCGTTCGACGGGGACGGACTCCTTGCTGATCACCGGCTGGTCGGCGTGGAGCGTGACCTCGGTCTGCGCCTCACCGATCCGTGTGGCGCGGACCGCGCCGCGGTCCTCGGGCGAGATCGCCTCGTGGACCACGCGCACCTCCTCGTGGCTGAGCGGTACGGAGGTGGTGACGTTCTCCGTCACGACGACCTTGCGCAGCCGCGCGTGGCCGACCTCGCGTTCCTCGGTGGTGACGTGGAGCTCCTCCTCGGAGCGGATGAGTTCCTCGCCGTGCTTCTCGCCCGTGCGCATGTCGCCCAGGTCGGCGCCGCGTGTCGCGGATCCGGCCATGGCCGGTCCCCGCGTCCCCTCCGGCGTGGCGGCGCGGCCGGTGGACATCCCCGACTCCGCGGACATGCCGGCTCCGGCCCGGGACCTGCCGCCGGTGGCCGCCCCGCCCGCCCCGGCCGCCGTGCCCATGCTCGCGGCGGTGCCGATACCACCCGCACCGGTGAGTCCGTAGTGGTGGTAGAGCTGCTTCTCCTGGCCGGGGTCAAGGTGCTCGTCGGCTTCGAGGCGCGGCGCCTCCTTGACCGTGTCCTTGGCGTACGGGACGTGGATGTCCTCGCCGGCGCGCCGGGCGCCGGACAGCGGTACGAGGCTCTCCTTCATCCCGAACAGACCGGTCCTGACGGTGACCCACTCCGGGCGGCCCGTGCGGTCACCGACATAGACCTGGCCGATGCTGCCGATCTTGTCACCGTCCCTGTCGTACACGCTCCTGCCGTTCAGACTGCTCGGGTTGTTGAACACGCCTTCGGCTGACATCTGCGATCACTCCTCGCGTGGGGGAAGCGCGTCTGCGGGATGAGGCCCCTCACGGCCAGGCGCGCACGACTCCATCGCGCATCCGTACGGGTCCTTCGGCAACCGGGGGAGGCCGGCCCGCCGGTGGCGGCACCACCGGGTGCCCAGTGCGGACAGCGTTCCCAGGGGCCGGCGGCCGGTCCGAACTATCCGCCATTCGGGTGAATGTGAGGTGGGGTGCGTGAGGTGTGCGGGCGGGAGGCAGCGGCCGCGCGCTCCGCCCGCGCGCGCTCCGCCCGCCCCCTCCGTCATCCTGGAACCGATGGCCGCCGTGCCGACCGGAGGCCGTGCCGACCGGACCTACGGAGAGCGGGCCCATGGCTGTGGAACGTATCGGTCTCGTGGTCCACCAGGGCCGCCCTGCATCGGTGGAGGCGGCCCGTACCGTCCACGCCTGGTGCGACGCGCACGGTGTCCCCTGCAAGGAGATCGACGTGTGGCGGGAGCACGAACCCCGCCACGGCGGCCAGGAGGAGGCGTCCGCCGCGGGCAACCCCGACCTCGTGGTGACCCTGGGCGGCGACGGGACCTTCCTGCGCGGCGCGCGGATCGCGGCCAAGAGCGACGCCGCCGTCCTCGGCGTCGACCTCGGGCGCGTCGGCTTCCTGACCGAGGTCCCCGCGGACCGGATCACCCGTGCCCTGGACGCCGTCCACGAGGGCCGGGCCGCCATCGAGGAGCGCATGACGCTCACCATGCGCGCTTCACGTGCGCTGGAGATGCCCTCGGAGATCACGGCGCTCCTGCGCCACGGCCGGGGGCCGACGCTGCCGCCGCCCCATGTACGGCCCGGGGCCACCGGGGAGGGCTGGGGCGTACCCCTGGACGTCATCGCGCTCAACGACGTCGTGCTGGAGAAACTGGCCCGGGACCGGCAGGTCGCCCTGGGGGTCTACGTCGCGGGCCGGCTGCTCGCCTCGTACTCCGCCGACGCGGTCATCGTCGCCACCCCGACGGGTTCCACCGCCTACAGCTTCGCGGCCGGCGGGCCCGTGCTCTCCCCGCACATGGACGCCGTGGTCTTCACCCCGGTGGCGCCGCACATGACGTTCGACCGCACGGTCGTCGCCGCTCCCGACGAGTCCGTCGCGCTGCGGATCCAGCCGCACTCCGGGGAGGTGGCGATCAGCATCGACGGCCAGTTGCGCGGTGCGCTGGAGCCGGGTGACTGGGTCGGCGTCTACGGAGCCACGTACCGGCTGCGGCTGGTCCGGCTCGGGCCCACCGACTTCTACACCCGGCTGCGCGAGCGGTTCCGCCTGACCGACGCGCCCGCCACCGCGGCGGACGGTCTGGCGGCCCCGCTGTTCCGTCCGGACAGCCCGGTGCCGGACGACCTGGCCCACCTCCGTCTGCCGCCGCCACCGGGGGAGGGGCCGGGACACGGGGGCTGACGACCGGGCGGCCGGACCGGGTCCGTACGGGGGTGCGGGGTCCGTACGAGGTCGCAGGGGCCCGACTCCGGCCGGGCGGGCGTCAGTTGAGCCAGTGGCGGCGGCCGAGGGCGATCAGCCTGAGCCGGTGGCGCGCCGCGGAGACCACTCGCCTCTCCGCCTCCGCCGCAGTCTCCGGGGGGTGTTCCCCCTCCGGCGCGTGCTCCGTTTCCGGGTGCCGCTCCGTCTCCGGACGGTGCTCGGCCGCGTCGAGGAAGGCGGACGCCGTCATCACCGTCTGGTCGACGTAGACATCGGCCAGCATCCGCAGATCGTCCGGGCTCCATCCGGCCGAGACCGGCTCGGCGGCGAGCGCGGAGGCCACCTCCTCGGAGAAACGGCGCAGTTGGGCGGCGATGGCCTCCCGCACCGGCCGTACGCCCCCGTGCCGCTCGCGGGCGATGAACCGGACATGGGCGGGGTACGCGCGGACGTACTCCGCCATCGCCCGGACGGTGCGGTCGATCCGTTCCTCGTCGCCGTCCGTGGCGGTGAGGATGGCGCCGATCGTGCCGTGCAGACTGTCCAGCGCCTGCTCGACGAGGGCCACCCCGAGGTCAGCCGGGTCCCGGAAGTGCCGGTAGAAGGCCGTCGGGGCCACGCCCGCCGCCCGGGTCACCTCCCGCAGCCCGAGGCCGCTGAGGCTCTGCTCCTCCAGGAGCAGCAGCGCCGCGTCCAGCAGCGCCTGACGGGTCTTCTGTTTCCGGACCTGCCGGATGCCCTGGGTGTGACTCATGCCATTCAGTAAACAACTGTTCGCCGGAGAAGGGGAACCTAGACTGGCCAGTCGGTGCACAAGTGTTCTCGCAATGCTGGTTCGTGCACGCGTGCCCGCGCATCCGTCCGGATCTCCTCGCAAGGAGGCATTCCATGATCTTCCTCGTCGCGGCTCTCCTGCTGATGGGGGTGGTGCTCGGTGCGGTGGCGCACATCCCCCTTCATGTCACCCTGGTCGCCGCCGCGTTCATCGGCTGCTGGCTTCTGGTGTTCGCCGCCCGTGAGTTCCATGCCCGCGGCGGGCGGCGCTGATGTCCGCGGTGCGGCAGGGGCGCGACGCGGACGGCATGGCCGTCGCCTCGTTCGTCCTGGGGCTCCTCGGTCTGCTCGTGCTCAACCTCGTCCTCGGTCCCCTGGCGATCGTGCTGGCGGCCCTCGCTCTGATGCGCGGTACCGGGCGCCGGGGCAGGGCCGCCCTCGGGCTCTTCCTCGGCGTTGCCGACCTGGTCGTTCTCGCCGTACTGGCCGGCGCGGACGGCACGCTGTCCTGGGGGCTCGCCGGCTGACGCTCCTTCCTTCCGCGCGGGTGTCCTCCGCGCGTGGATCCAGCCGACAAATAAATCCCTATGGACAAAAATATTTGTCGGTGAGATGGTGGAGTCATGTGGGACGTGACCGTGATCGAGGACCCGGCGGCGGCAGCCGCCTCGCTGGACCCCATGAGAGCCCGGCTGCTCGCCGAGCTGGCCGCGGGGCCCGCGTCGGCGACGATGCTGGCCGGCCGGGTCGGACTGCCCCGGCAGAAGGTGAACTACCATCTCAAGGCCCTGGAGCGGCACGGCTTGGTCGAGCTGGCCGACGAACGCAGACGCGGCAATGTCACCGAGCGGATGATGCGGGCCACGGCGGCCTCGTACGTCATCTCGCCGCTCGCGCTGGCGGCGGTCCAGCCGGACCCGGCCCGCTTCCGCGACCAGCTCTCCGCACGCTGGCTGCTCGCGGTCGCCGCCCGGCTCGTCCGGGACGTCGGCAGCCTGATCACCGGCGCCGCCCGGGCGCGCAAGCGCCTCGCGACGTACGCGCTCGACGGCGAGGTGCGCTTCGCCGACGCCGCCGACCGGGCCGCGTTCGTCGAGGAGCTGACCCGCGGCGTGACCGCGCTGATGGCCAAGTACCACGTGGAGCAGGACGGGAGCGGCCGTGACCACCGGATCGTGATCGCGCTCCACCCCACCGTCAAGGCCACCGGGCCGGAGTCGGCTCAACCCGATTCCGATTCCGGCTCCGGTGCCGGGTCCGGCCCGGCACGCCCCGCTGCGATCGGGGAGGCTTCATGAGCGAGAAGGAGTACGCCACCATGTCCAAGGAATTCGAGATCGTCCGCGAGTTCGAGACCGACGCGAGTCCCGAAGAGGTCTGGCAGGCCGTCACCACCGGTACGGCGGCGTGGCTGTGGCCCATGGAGTACGAACCGCGCGAGGGCGGCGCCGCTCCGTTCGGCGGCACGATCACCGTCTGGGAACCGGGGAAGCGGCTGACCGCCCGGGTCGAGGACGTCGACGGCATCTCGCAGCAGACCCTCAACCAGCTCGACCATCTCATCGAGCCACGTGAGGGCGGCGGATCCTGGGTGCGCTACGTGCACAGCGGCATCTTCGTCGACGACTGGGACAACCAGTACGACGGCGCCGCCAAGCACAACACCTTCTACATCCACACCCTGGGCCAGTACCTGCGCCACTTCACCGGACGCGGCGCCGTCTTCTCGGCGGCCGACGGACCCGCGGCCGCCGGGGCGCCGGACGCGCTCGAAACGGCAGGCCGGGCGCTCGGACTGGCGGACGACGCCCCGGCGGGCACGGCCGTACGGGTCGACCTGCCGGGCGTGGGCCCGGTCGATGCCGTCGTCGACTACCGGGACCCGTACTTCATCGGGCTGCGCACCGACACCGCGATGTACCGGTTCTTCGGCCGGAACCACTTCGGCGCGACGGTCGGTGTGAGTGTCCACGACTTCGCCCCCGGCGCCGACGCCGAGCGGACCGGACAGGCCTGGCGGACCTGGCTGGACGGCGTGTACGCGTAGGCCCGTACGGGGCGGGGCGGCGGCCGCCCGTACGCCTCACCCCCGTGCGGGTGCGCGACGGGTCCGGGTCCACTCCCGCAGCCCCTCGGCCGTCCAGGTGTTGACGACCCGCTCCGCCGGGACACCGCACTCCTCGGCCCGGGCGCAGCCCAGAAGCTGCCAGTCGAGCTGCCCGGGCGCGTGCGCGTCGGTGTCGACGGCGAAGAGGACCCCGGCCGCGACCGCCTCGCGCAGCAGCCGCCGGGGCGGGTCCAGCCGCTCGGGCCGGCTGTTGATCTCCACCGCCGTGCCGGTCCCGGCGCAGGCGTCGAACACCGCCCGCGCGTCGAACTCCGACTCGGGCCGGCTGCCGCCCGTACCGCGGTCCCGGCGGCTCCGGCCGATGACCAGGCGCCCCGTGCAGTGGCCCAGCACGTCGGTGCGCGGATCGCGTACGGCGGCGATCATCCGCCGGGTCATCGAGGCGGCGTCCATCCGCAGCTTCGAGTGGACGGACGCCACCACCACGTCCAGCCGGTCGAGGAGTTCCGGGTCCTGGTCGAGCGAACCGTCGGGCAGGATGTCGCACTCGATGCCGGTCAGCAGCCGGAACGGCGCCCACCCCCGGTTCAGCTCCGCGATCACGTCGAGCTGTTCGCGCAGCCGTCCGGCCGACAGGCCGTTCGCCACGGTGAGCCCGGGGGAGTGGTCGGTGAGTACGGCCCACTCGTGGCCGAGCGCCGCCGCCGTACGCCCCATCGCCTCGACGGAACTGCCGCCGTCGGACCAGTCGGAGTGCAGATGGCAGTCGCCGCGCAGCGCGCTCCGCAGCGCGTGCCCGCCCGCCGCGAGCGGCGCTTCGGCCTCCCGCTCCAGCCGCTCCAGATATTCGGGTACGGAGCCGGCCACCACGGCGCGGACCACCTGGGAGGTTCTGGAACCGATGCCGCGCACCCGGTCCAGCGTGCCGGCCGCGGCGCGGCGGGCGACATCGTCCGGATCCATGGCGGCCACGGTCGCGGAGGCGGTGCGGAACGCCTTGACCCGGTAGGTGTCCGCCCGCGAGCGCTCCAGCAGGAAGGCGATCCTGTCCAGCGCCTCCACCGGATCCATGGGCGCCCCAGACTGTCGGCAGTGGTCCGTCCGTTCCGCGCCCGGATCCCCTCCGTACGCGCGCCTTCATTGTCGGCGCGCCGGGCGCGCCGCGCATCCCGCCCGGCGGCGCGCCGTGCCGCGCGCCTGCGGGGACGGAGACACGGGACGGGGACAGAGGTGAGGCCCCGCGCACGGGGAGTGTCGCGGGGCCTCACGGGGCCGGTCCTGGCCGGAGCCCCGCGCGCACCGTGGAACGGTGCGGCGGCGCACGGCCCCCGCCGTTCGGTCCATGCCTTCGGCCGGGTGTCCGGCGTCCGGGCGCGCCGCGTGGCGGCGGTGCGGGACGCCGCCCGGCAGGGGCGGCGGGGGCGGGCCGACCGGTCAGGACGGCGGGTGGTGCGGATGGTGCGGTCATGCGGTGGTGCGGGTGGTGCGGGTGGTGCGGTCACGCGGGTGGTGCGGTGGTGCGCGGGTGAACCCTCGGGTCAGCCCTGTGCGGAACGGCGCTTGCGCGAGGCCCACATGATGCCCGCTCCGGCGACCAGCACGACACCCGCGGCACCGGCGATCAGCGGGGTGGAGCTGGACGCACCGGTCTCGGCGAGATCGTCACCGGCGGGGCTCGGCTGCGAGGACGGCACCGCGGCGGCCGAGGTGCTCGCCTCACCGGCCGGGGTCGGCGCCTCGGAGGCGGGCGTGTCCTCGCTGGGCGTCGCCTCGGGGGTCTCCTCCGGAGCGCTCGGCTCCGGCGCGGACTCCTGCGGCGGGGTGGGCTCCGGGGGCGTCTCCTCGCCCTCGCAGACCGGGGCGGTCTTCGTCTCGTCCTTGTTGAACTGGTCGCCGTCGGCGGCCTTCACGACGAGACGGACCGTCACCTCGCTCTTGTGCGCGGGCAGGTCGAGCTTCTTGCTGAAGTTGTTACGGAAATTCTCCGTGGGCAGCAGGTCCGTGCCGTCCACGGTGACCGTCACGGTGTTCTTGTCGCTGTTGCCGTAGGCGGTCAGGTTCAGGCTCACCTCGGAGCACGTCACCGACCAGTTCGGCGTGTGCGCGAACGCGGGAGCCGCCGACAGGCCGACACCGAGGGCGCCGGTCGCCGCGACCGCTATGGAGGCGCTGGCACGCCGCCACGATCTGCTGAATTGGGTCACAAAATCCTCCGCTATAACCGCGCCGCCGACGATGACGGCGCGCGCGCACAGTACCGCCATCGGTGTGTCCGCCAACAATCGCCCCGTCCAACTCGCCGTCCCCGCACGCCCCGTGGACCTGCGCAGACGCCGAGGAGCGGCCGGGAAGCCCGCGCCGGGGCGAGCCGGGGACGGGGCCGCGACGACCATGATCACAAACCGGAGGGATGGCCCGATCATGCCGTCATCACTGCTTTCGCCCGTCATTACGGGGGTGTGAACCGGCGTGCAAGCGCTTCCCCGCCCCCCATTCACCACGGACTGCCACAGCGCTGGTAAATATTCCGTCAATAATCGGCCGGTAGTTTTCCGTTGCGCCGGAATCCGGCGAATCCCACCGTGCCGATGACCGATTGAAGCCGGCCTCCGCGCATTCCCGCCCTCGTTCCCGTACGGCTCTCTAGCGTCCGCGCCGCGTGAACTTTCGGCCTGCCCATTGCCAGGCCGCCGTCAGCCGGGGATGGCGTTCCCGCTGTTCCCGGGAGGCCCGGTCCAGTTCCTCCATCAGCCGCCGGGAACGGTGCTCCAGGTCCAGCTCGTCGAGGATCCGGTCCAGCTCGGCCAGGAGCGCGCCGTGGAGCTGCCACTGCTCCGGGTCGCGCCGTACCTCCGCGAGCAGCAGCCCCGCCAGCCGCTCCCGGCTCGCCCGCGCCGCGTCCAGATCCTCGGCGAGCCGCGCCTCCGCCGTCTCGGCGCTCCGGGTGACGTCCGTGGTCACCATGACGGCGAAGCTCACCACCGCGTCGGCGACCAGGCCGAGCAATTCCTGCAGCGCCGCTCCGACCTCCGGGGCGAACAGCGCCTCCCGCTCGCGCTCCTTGGCGAGGTCGGTGAGGGTTCTGGCCAGCACCCGCAGCACCACGGTGCAGATCTCCAGGGTGTCCAGGCCGGTCCGCAGCACCACCCGGTGCAACAGCCCCTCCTTCACCCGGGGGTTGAGCCGGACGCTGTCCTCCGCCTGGCGCAGTGCCGCGTCCACCTCGCTGATGTCGTGGTCGAGCCGGCGTGCCTCGTGCAGCCGCGAGGCGGCGTGCTCCACCGGGATGGCCTCCGTCAGCCCCTCCCCGATCCGCAGCAGGAGCTGGCGCATCCGGCGGGCGAGGCCTTCCACGGACTCACCCGCCGTGGCGACCCACACCGGTGGCGCCAGCAGGAAGTTGAACAGCAGTCCCACCACCGCGCCGATCAGCGTCTCCAGCACCCGGTCCCACGCGGTGGACGCCACCCGGGGCACCCCGAGCACGAGCATGGCGCTGATCGCGACCTCGGGCACGAACTCGCTCACCCGCACGATCCGTCCGACGACGAGCGAGGCGAGAATGATCAGCCCCAGGCTCCACCAGGTCAGCCCGACCAGCACACTGAAGGCGCTGGCGACGAGCACCCCGGCCACCACGGCGTTCACCCTGCGGATACCGGTGGTCAGGGTGGAGTACAGCGTCACCTGTACGACGAGCAGCGCGGTCAGCGGCGCGGTGAGCGGCGCGGGCTCGCTGCTCAGCCGCACCGCGACCACGTACGAGATGGTCGCGGCGGCGGTCGAGCGCAGCGTCTGGGTGACGACGGGCTCCCGGCCCCGCTTCACGAACTCCGCCACCGGCGCGCTCAGGACGACTCTGACATCACGCACGATCACTCCCTTCCCGCGCGGGCCCGTTCGGACCCCCGCCCGGCCCCCGGATGGGCCGGTCGGGTCACCCCGCCCGTCGGCCGTCCGTCCACGACCGCAGGGCGTCGGCCGCCTTTCCGTCGACGGGGAAGACGATCCGGTAGTACTTCAGCGCCTCGTCCTCCGCGACCAGCCGCATGCCCACCGCCGTCATGACCCGCTGCGACGCGATGTTGTCCTGATCGGTGTCCCCCTGGACCCGGCTGACCCCGCGGGCCCGCGCGTACCGCAGCAGTCCGCGCAGCGCCTCGGACGCGTACCCCTGTCCATGGACGGAGGGGATCAGCCCGTAGCCGATCGTGACGGCGAGATCCTCGTCGGGGACGGAGTGGAAGTCGAGACCGCCGATCGCGTGCCCGTCCGTACGGCGGCGGATCTCGTACGTGCCGAAGGGCCCCGGATCGCCGGTGATCGAACACGTCGTCAGGAAGCGCCGGGCCCCCGCCATGTCCCCGTCCGCGGGGTACCCGGGTGCCCACAGATCGCCGGCCGCGGGTTCGCCCGCCGCCACCCGCTCGGCTTCGAGCACGCTCAGCGGATGGAGCACCAGCCGCTCCGTCACAAGATCGTCCATAACGGCAGGCGTATCACGGGTCCCGTACGCCCCACAGCCGTTTCACGCGATGTGCATGCGCCGGCCGGGCGGGCTTCGCGCCGGTTCGGCGGGCCGGCCGCCATGGGGGCGCGTGAGGGGCGTGTGACGGGTGCGTGACGGGTGCGTCAAGGGTGCGTCAAGCTCCCCCGGGTCCGCGGCAGGGCTCCGTCAAGACCCCGGCCGGCCCCGCCCCACCGGATCCGGCGGGCGCACGCTGGAGTGGAGGGCCGCCGGCCGGCGGCCCCCGGCGGGGCCGGGCCTCCGCACCGGCACGGCGAGGTGGACCATGCGCTTCTCACCGCGTGACCGGGTCGCGCTGGTCGCGGCGCCGCTCGCGCCCCTGGCGGTCGCAGGGGCGCTGGTGCCGCTGCGCACGGGGGTGGCGGGTACGAACCTGGCGCTGATCTTCGTCGTGGTCGTCGTGGCGGTCGCCGCGCTCGGCAACCGTGTCGCGGGCGCGGTCGCCGCGCTCTCCGCCGCGGTCTGGTTCGACTTCTTCCTCGTCCGGCCGTACGAACGCTTCGCCGTGACCGGCGCCAACGACCTCACCACGGCCGTCCTGCTGCTGGCCGTGGGGCTCGCGGTCTCCCAACTCGCCGCGCGGGCGCGGCGGCTGCGGGTCATGACCGTGGTCGACGCGGGGCTCCTCGCCCGCATCCACGACACCGCCCGGCTGGCCCAGCAGCACGGTTCCTCCGCCGCCGTGGTCGACCAGGTCGGCCGTCACCTGGTCGACATCCTGCGGCTGCGGAGCTGCCGGTTCGAGTACGGGAGCCTGCTCGGGCACCCGGCGCGGCTGGAGCAGGACGGCACGGTCGTCGTGGACCGTGAACCGTGGGACCTGGAGGGACGGGGCTGGCCGGACGGCGAGATCGAACTCCGGGCCGCCGCGGGCGGGCACTACCAGGGCCGCTACATGCTGCTGCCGACGCCCGGGGTCGTCCCCTCCCGGCAGATCCGGGAGGTCGCGGTCACCCTCGCCGACGACGTCGGCGCGGCGCTCGACACGGCGGGTCCGGTGCCGGAGAACTGACGTGCTCAGCGGATGGCCGCCGGGATCCGGTCCACCGGCCGGAACAGGGCCGACGACGCCCTGAGCGCGGCGTGGTCGGCCCTGTTCCGGCCGGTGTAGCGCAGGGCGAACTCCGCCACGGCGCGGTCGAAGGTGTCCGCCCCGCCGAGGTAGTGCGCGATGGCGATCCGGTCCCCGGACCGTGCGTGCGCCCGGGCCAGCGCCCGGCCGCACAGCTTCGCGTACTCGCGCAGCAGGGCCGGCGGCATACCGTCGATGACGGCCGAGCCCCTCATGTCCCGGAGCCCGCGCCAGTAGAAGTGGCGGCCCTCGGGACCGGTGACCCAGCCGAGGAAGATGTCACCGGCCGCCTGGAGCAGCCGCTGCCCCGCGACCACCCGGTGGCCCTGGTGGGGGTAGACACTGGGCCGGAGATGCGGTTCGAGCACGGACGGCTCGGCCTCCTTGATCTGGAGGAGGAGCGGATCGCCGGCGTCGCGCCCTTCCAGCAGTACGACGAAGCACCGGGTGCCGACGCTCCCGACCCCCACCACCTTGCGGGCCACGTCGACGAACCTGAACCGGTCGAGGAGCATCCGCCGCTCCTCGGGGAGTGTGCTGCGGTAACCGATGAAGATCCGCCGGAGCATCGCCGTGTCGAGGGGACCGACCGGTTCGAGCCGCGGCGGATCGTGGATGATCCGGCGCCGTCCCTCCGCCGTGTCGGTCAGCTTCGCCACCGTCCGCGGGCCGGTGCTCCGCCGGGCGCGCGACAGGTCCGCCCCGACGCGACCGCGCGGGGCCGACCGCACGAGGGCGAGCAGGCCGGCGGTGTCGATCCGCTCGTACCAGACGTCCAGTTCGCGCAGGCGCGCCAGCCGGCGCATCGACCGGCGGTACGCCCCGGCGGCGGCCCGCGCCCCGTCCCGGGCGTCCGCCGCCGAGCCGCCCTGGTCGAGGACGACGACCGCGACGCTGGTCGCGAGCCGTTTCACATCCCATTCGAACGGGCCGGGAAGGGTCTCGTCGAAGTTGTTGAGATCGAAGAGCAGGGCGCGGTCGGGCGAGGCGAAGACGCCGAAGTTCAGCAGGTGGGCGTCACCGCAGAGTTGAACGGTCAGCCCGGTGTCCGGCTGGGTCGCCAGATCGGCGGCCATCACGGCGGCGGCGCCGCGCAGATAGGCGAACGGGGACGCGGCCATCCGCTCGTAGCGCAGTGGCGCCAGTTCGGGTACCCGGCGTGCGGCCTGCCGGGCCAGGACGGCGAGCGGGTCGGGCCGGTCGACGCCCGGGATCCACAACCCGTGCGAGGACCGGGACGCCTTCTTGCGGGCCGCCCTGCCGCGCTCCGCCCGTTCGGCGGGAGTGGTCATGACGGTCCCTCTCGCCGTGGTCGGTGCCGTGGCACGGCCGGTCACTACGAGCATCCCGCTCCGACGGCCCGGCAGCCCGGTGCGCCGACCATCCGAGTGATCCGGCGGCGTGCGAGCGCTCCCGTACGGCGAACCCGGGCCAGGCGCACGGGCGGACGGTCCGTCGCGTCGGACATTTTTGCGGTTTCGCGCGCATTCGTGGAACGTGGCGTGTCGGCCTGTGGCGCGTGGCATGCTCGACAAGCGCTCTTACCGGTGACAACACCGTGTGTTCCCAGGGCGATTCGGGGAGGTCGGATGGATCCGTGCCGGAATTCCGCGGACACGACGGCGACGTCATCGTACGCCCGTACGAAAGCCAAGGAGACTCGCGCGGACCAGGACCGGGTGGACCAGGACCGTTCGGGATCGGACCGGGCGGGACAGGACCGGGCGGGACAGGAGCGCAGGGCCCTTCGCCGCGAGCGGCTGCTGGCGACCGCGACCGACCTGTTCACCACCCGCGGCTATCCGGCCACCTCCATCGAGCGGATCTGTGCCACCGCCCACGTCTCGATCCGCGCGTTCTACGAGGAGTTCGAGGGTCGTGAGGCGCTGCTCATCGCGCTCCACAACGACGTCGCGCGCGCCGGCATGGAGGCCGCGCTGACGGTCCTCAGCGACCCCGGGATGGAGTCGGCCGGGGCCCGGAGCCGCATCACGGCGCTGACCCGCTCCTATCTGGACGCCGTCACCGCGGAGCCCGCCGCCACCCGGATCGCGTTCGTCGAGGTGATCGGCGCCGGCCGCGCGGTCGAGGAGCACCGGCTGCTGTGGCGGAGCCTGTGGTCCGACTTCCTCAGCGGAGAGGCGGAGCGGGCCGTCGAACGGGGCGAGTCCGCGCCCCGCGACTACTCCCTCGCCATCGTGGCGCTCATCGGGGCCATCAACGAACTGGTGGCCCACTGGGCCCGCGACGCCACCGCGTTCTCCCGGGAACTGCTGGCCGACGAACTCGTCCACCACGCCCTCGCCACGCTCGGGATCCCCACCGAAGACGTCCCCGTCACCGACGTCCCCGTCACCGACAGACCCGTCACCGACAGACCCGCCGACGGCACACCCGCCGACGGCACACCCGCCGACAGCGCATCCGCTGACGGCGTTCCCGCCGACGGCACGCCCCCTGATGCCACCCCCACCGACGCCACCCTCACGGACGAAGGGAAATGACGCGATGACCGGACTCTGGCACCAAGTGCTCCACACCATGTCCCAGCCCGGGGCGTCCCCGGACGACGATCTCCTGGCCCAGGCCGCCGCGGACATCGCCCTGCGGGATCACCCGCGTCCGCCGGCCGACGCCGAAGTGGTCCTGGAGATCGCCCGTACGGAGTTCGCCGCGGTCCTCAGCATCGGCCAGGCCCAGGCGGCCCTGGACCGGGCTCGCAGACTCTCCTCCCAGGACCGGGCCGACCGGGCCGCCACCTGACCGGGGGCGGGACCCCGGCCGGTCGCGCGGGCCGTGCGGCGCACGGCCCGCTCCCGGGCGGATAGCCTGAGGGCACGATGAACCGTTTGACGACACCCTGGGGCGAGTTCGGCCTCACCCGATTCCCCGAGCATCCCCGCGAGACGCTGCGCGCGTGGGACGCCGCCGACGAGTACCTGCTGAGCCACCTCGGGGAAGCCGGAGCGGCCGGGCTCTCCGGCACCGTCGTGATCGTCGGAGATCGGTGGGGCGCGCTCACCACCGCGCTCGCCGGACACGAGGAGCGGGCCGCGGGCGATCTCGTGCAGATCAGCGACTCGTACCTCACCCAGCAGGCCACCCGCGCCAATCTGCGCCGCGCCGGTCTCGGTCCGGACGCCGGGCGCCTGCTGTCCACCCTGGACACGCCACCGGAGCGGATCGACGTCCTGCTGGTCCGCGTTCCCAAGAGCCTCGCCATGCTGGAGGACCAGCTCCACCGGCTGGCGCCCTCCGTGCACCCCGGGACCGTCGTCATCGGCACGGGCCGGGTGACGGAGATCCATACGTCCACCCTGAAGCTGTTCGACCAGATCCTCGGCCCCACGAAGACCTCCCTCGCCGTCAAGAAGGCGCGGCTCATCTTCTGTACGCCCACGGCGGGGCGGACCAGGACCACCAGCCCCTGGCCGCACAGCTACGCGCTGCCCGAAGGACTCGGCTCCGTGTCGGGCCGTACGGTCGTCAACCACGCCGGGATCTTCTGCGCGGAACGGCTCGACATCGGCACCCGGTTCCTGCTGCGGCACCTCCCGCGGCGCCACGGGCCCGAGCGGGTCATCGACCTGGGCTGCGGCAACGGCGTCATCGGCACCGCCGTGGCGCTGGGCAACCCGGACGCCACCGTGACCTTCGTCGACGAGTCGTACGCGGCCGTCGCCTCGGCCGAGGCGACCTTCCGCAAGAACGCCGACGACACGGCGGCGGCGGAGTTCGTCCTCGGCGACAGCCTGACCGGCGTACCGGGGGAGTCGGCCGACCTCGTCCTGACCAATCCGCCGTTCCACACGCACCAGTCGACCACCGACGCGACGGCGTGGCGGATGTTCACCGGGGCGCGCGCGGTGCTGCGGACCGGGGGAGAGCTGTGGGTCATCGGCAATCGCCACCTCGGCTACCACACCAAGCTGCGCCGGCTCTTCGGCAACTGCGAGACGGTGACGAGCGATCCGAAGTTCGTGATCCTGCGGGCCGTCAAGCGCTGAGACGGCCGTTCAGCTGAGACGGCCGTTCAACTGCGTTCGGCGTATCGGGGTATCGACGTATCCACGCGTCCGCGATCGGTGTATCCACGCACCTGCCAGGGAATATCATCTGAAGAATTGTAAATGCGAGACGCTCCGGCCTATCTTGTCGCACATGCAGTCGTACACCATCGGCCAAGCGGCCCGGCTCCTCGGGGTGAGTCCCGACACGGCCCGCCGCTGGGCCGACGCGGGCCGGGTCGCCACCCATCGCGACGAGGGCGGACGCCGTCTCATCGACGGCCGCGCGCTGGCCGCGTTCTCCGTCGAGGTCGCCCAGAGCGGCCCGGACGGGGAGGACGTCTCGTACACCTCGGCCCGCAACGCGTTCCCCGGCATCGTCACAGCCGTCACCCTCGGCGATGTCGCGGCCCAGGTGGAGATCCAGGCGGGGCCGCACCGGCTGGTCTCGCTGCTCACCCGGGAAGCGGTCGAGGAGCTGGGACTCGAGGTCGGCGTGGAGGCCACGGCCCGCGTGAAGGCCACCAGCGTGCACATCGACCGCGTCTGAACCCTCCCGGCCGCGTCACTCCCCGCCGCCGTCCCACCGCCAAGGAGCCTCCTCATGTCCCTCGCCCTCACCCGCCGCCGCGCCGCCACCGCGCTGGTGACCGCCGCCCTTCTCCTGCCGCTGGCGGCCTGCGGAGGAAAGGACGACGCGAAGGACACCGGCACCGGTGCCAAGGACGGCGCCTCGCCGGGCGGCGCCCCCAAGGCCCAGCTCACCGTGCTCGCCGCCGCCTCGCTCACCGACGTCTTCAAGACGGCGGGCGCCGCGTACGAGAAGGCCAACCCGGGCACCCGGCTCACGTTCTCCTTCGCCGGTTCGCAGGAACTGGCCGCGCAGGTCGACCAGGGAGCACCGGCCGACGCGCTGGTCACCGCCGACACCAAGACCATGGACGGGTTGCGGGGCGACACCGGCACCCCGACGGTCATCGCCAAGAACCGCCTGGTCATCGCCGTCGGCGAGGGCAACCCGGACAAGATCGAGAACCTGAAGGGTCTCGCCGACCCGAAGCTGAAGGTCGTCCTGGCCGCCCCCGAGGTGCCCGTGGGCCGCTACAGCAAGCAGGTGCTGGACGCGCAGAAGATCACCGTGAAGCCGGTCTCGCAGGAGCCGAACGTCCGCGCCGTGCTGAGCAAGGTCGAGCTGGGCGAGGCCGACGCCGGCATCGTCTACAAGACCGACGCCGCCACCGCGACGGACAAGGTCGACGCCGTCGAGATCCCCGACACGCAGAACGCGATCGCCCAGTACCCGGCCGCCACGCTCAAGACGTCCAAGAACGCCGACGCCGCTGCGGCGTTCGTCAGCTGGCTCAGCGGCCCGGAGGCCCAGAAGATCCTCCAGGCGGCCGGTTTCCAGCAGCCGTAACCGGGGCCCCGATGAGCCACTCCCGCGCCCGGGGGCTCCGCGCCCCCGTCGCGCTGGCACTGCCCGCGCTGCTCGCCGTCGCGTTCCTGCTGCTGCCCCTGATCGGCATTCTCGCCCGGACCACCTGGGGTGAGCTGGGCACCCACCTCACCAGCCCCGGCGTGGTCGAGGCGCTGAAGCTCTCCCTGCTCGTGTCGTTCTGGGCGCTCGCGCTCTCGCTGCTGCTCGGCGTGCCGCTGGCCTGGCTGCTGGCCCGGGTGGACTTCCCGGGCAAGGCCCTCGTCCGCGCCCTCGTCCTGCTGCCGATGGTGCTGCCCCCGACCGTCGGCGGTGTGGCGCTGCTGCTCGGCTTCGGCCGGCGCGGGCTGCTCGGGCCCTGGCTGGAGGACACCTTCGGCATCACCCTGCCGTTCCACACCTCGGGCGCCGTGGTCGCCGCGACCTTCGTCGCCATGCCGTTCCTCGTCATCAGTCTCGAAGGCACCCTCGCCGGGCTGCGGCCCGCGTACGAGGAGACGGCCGCGTCGCTGGGCGCCTCGCCCGTACGTGTCTTCCTCACCGTCACCCTGCCGATGGTCGCGCCCGGGCTCGCCGCGGGCGCCGCGCTGACCTGGGCGCGCGCGCTCGGCGAGTTCGGCGCCACGATCACCTTCGCCGGGAACCTGCCCGGCACCACCCAGACCCTGCCGCTCCAGGTCTATCTGCTGCTCCAGGACTCGCCGGAGGCCGCCACCTCCGTCTCCCTGCTGCTGCTCGCCATCGCCATGGCCGTGCTGGTCGCGCTGCGGGGCCGCTGGACGGGCCAGGCGCCGGACCGCTCGCGGGGACGCGGAGCACTGCCGGACGGCGACGGTACGGGAGAGCCACTGGCGGCCCCGGCGGCCTCCGCGGCCCCGGCGGCCCCGGCCGGCGACAAGGCCGCCGCGCCCGGCGAGCCCCCGGAGCGGTGGCGGCTGCGCGCCGAGGTGAGCGGCTTCAACCAGCTCGCACTGGACGCCGAACCCGGCACCACCATCGCCGTCGTCGGACCCAACGGCGCCGGCAAGACCACCCTGCTGCGCGCACTCCTCGGCCTCACCCACCGCGCCCACGCGGAGCTGCGCCTCGGCGAACTGGACGTCACCGCCCTGCCGCCGCACCGCCGGGGTGTCGCCTGGGTCCCCCAGGACGGCGCGCTCTTCCCGCACCTCAGCGCCCTCGCCAACACCGCGTACGGGCTGCGCGCCCACGGCATACCCCGCGCGGAGGCCCGCCGTACCGCACAGCACTGGCTCGACCGCCTCGGCGTCGGACACCTCGCCGGCCGCAAGCCCCACCAGGTCTCCGGCGGCCAGGCGCAGCGCGTCGCACTCGCCCGCGCGCTGGCCGCCCGGCCCCGGCTGCTGCTCCTGGACGAACCGCTGGCCGCGCTCGACCAGACCACCCGGGCGCAGGTACGGCACACCCTGCGCGGCCATCTCGACGGCTTCGGCGGGGTCTGTCTGATCGTCACGCACGATCCGGTCGAGGCGGTCTCCCTCGCCGACCGGGTCCTCGTACTCGACGAGGGGCGGGTCCTCCAGGACGCCCCGCCCGCCGAGGTGACCCGGCACCCCCGGTCGCCCTGGGTGGCCCGGATGCTCGGCCGCAACGCCTGGCCCGGCGCCTTCGGGCCCGACGGCCTCACCCTCGACGCGGGAGGCCGGCTGGTGGTCGCCGAGCCGTCGCCGGCCGGCTCGCGGGCCCTGGCGATCATCGCCCCGGAGGCCGTCTCCGTGCACCGGCAGCGGCCCGGCGGCAGCCCGCGCAACGTCTGGCCCGGCACGGTCCGGGAGATCACCGCGCTCGGCAGCAGACTGCGCGTCCTGATCTCCTCGGACGAGGCCCCCGACCTGGTCGCCGAGATCACCCCCGAGGCGGCGGCCGAACTCGGCCTGGCCGACGGTGCCTCCGTCTGGACCGGCGTCAAGGCCACGGAAGTCACCCTCGTACCGCTGTGACCCGGCGCCGGGGCCCGTCGCCGCGCTGTGCCCCGTACGGCGCCGGGCCCGCGGCGTCCGTCGCGCCGTTCCTCCGGCGCCCGGGGCCTGGCAGGGTGAGGACGGGCCGTACGAGCAGGGGAGCGAGCGGTGTTGCTGCGTCAACTGGAGTATCTGGTCGCCCTCGCCAGGGAACGCCACTTCGCGCGCGCGGCGGCGGCCTGCTACGTCTCCCAGCCCTCGCTCTCCGCCGCCATCCGCAAGCTCGAACACGAGCTGGACGTGCCCATCGTCCGCCGGGGCCGCCGCTTCGAAGGGCTCACCCCCGAGGGCGAACGGGTACTGCTCTGGGCGCACCGCATCCTCGCCGAGCGCGACGCCCTGCGCCATGAACTCTCCGCGATGCGCGGCGGCCTCGCCGGCACCCTGCGCCTGGGCGCCATCCCCACCGCGCTCACCGCCGCCTCCCTGCTCACCACCCCCTTCGTCGAACGCCACCCGCGCGCCCGGGTCTCGCTCGACTCGCTCTCCTCGCGTGACATCGCCCGGAAACTGGCCGCGTTCGAACTCGACATCGCCCTCACCTATCTGGACGACGACAGCCTCGGACAGGTCCGCAGGACCCCGCTGTACGAGGAGCGCTATCTGCTGCTCACCCCGCACGACGGCCCCCTGTCCGGCCACCCGCTCGCCAGCTGGGCGAGCATCGCGGAACAGCCGCTGTGCCTGCTCTCCCCGCAGATGCGCAACCGCCGCATCATGGACGAGTACTTCGCCGCCGACGGGGTGCCCGCCGTGGCGCCCGCCATCGAGACCGACTCCGTCGCCGGGCTGTACGCGCACCTCACGGCCGGCCGCTGGTCCAGCGTCATCTCGCACGCCTGGCTGCACATGTTCGGCGTCCCCGAGGGGATGCGGGTGATCCCGCTGGAGCACCCGGCACACGGCCCCCGGGTCGGCCTCGTCATCGCCGACCGCACCCCCGAACCCGTCCTCGCCAGGGCCCTGCTGGACACCGCCAGGGAGGCGGGCGTACGGGAAGCGCTCGACCGGCTGCTGGACACCCATCTGCACCCGGCCGCCCGGCCGGCCCGGTCACCGGGGGACACCCCCTCGCCGCGGATCCCACGCCACACCCCGCCCGGATAGCCGTGCCGGGATAGGGCACGGCTATCCGGGCATAGGAAAGTTCGCTTTGACCGTGCTCACCGTGGCGGGGAAGGTGAAGACACCTTCCCGCTGCAACGGATGAGGAGCCGCAGTCATGGCAAAGGTGCTGTGTGTGCTGTACGACGACCCGGTGGACGGCCCGCCGAAGTCCTACGCGCGGGACGGCCTCCCCCGCATCGACCACTACCCCGGCGGCCAGACCACCCCCACCCCCCGGTCCATCGACTTCACCCCGGGCGAACTGCTCGGCAGCGTCTCCGGCGAACTGGGGCTGCGCGGCTATCTGGAGTCCCAGGGCCACACCCTGGTCGTCACCTCGGACAAGGACCGGGACGGGTCCGTGTTCGACCGGGAACTGGTCGACGCCGACGTGGTCATCTCGCAGCCCTTCTGGCCCGCCTATCTGACGGCCGAACGCATCGCGAAGGCCGAGAAGCTGAAACTCGCCGTCACCGCGGGCATCGGCTCCGACCATGTCGACCTCGACGCCGCCATCGCCAAGGGCATCACCGTCGCCGAGGTCACGTACTGCAACAGCATCAGCGTCGCCGAGCACGTGGTGATGATGACGCTCTCCCTCGTACGGAACTACCTCCCCTCCCACCAGTGGGTCCTGGACGGCGGCTGGAACATCGCCGACTGCGTCGCCCGCTCGTACGACCTGGAGGGCATGCAGGTCGGCACGGTCGCCGCGGGCCGCATCGGACTCGCCGTCCTGCGCCGCCTCGCCCCCTTCGACGTGGGGCTCCACTACACCGACCGGCACCGGCTGCCCGAGTCCGTCGAGCGGGAGCTGGGCCTCACCTGGCACGCGAGCGCGGCCGACATGGTCCCGCACTGCGACGTCGTCACCATCAACGCGCCCCTCCACCCCGAGACCAAGGGGCTGTTCGGCGACGAGATGATCGCCACCATGAAGCGCGGCGCCTATCTCATCAACACCGCACGCGCGAAGATCGCCGACCGGGACGCCGTCGACCGCGCGCTGCGCAGCGGACAGCTCGCCGGGTACGCCGGAGACGTGTGGTACCCGCAGCCCGCCCCCGCCGACCACCCCTGGCGGACCATGCCGCACCACGGCATGACCCCGCACATCTCCGGCTCCTCGCTCTCGGCGCAGGCCCGTTACGCCGCGGGCACCCGGGAGATCCTGGAGTCCTGGTTCGCGGGCACACCGCTGCGCGACGAGTACCTGATCGTCGACCAGGGCGCGCTGGCCGGGACGGGGGCACACTCCTACTCCGTCACCGGAACCTGAGGCCAGGGAAGCCTGACGACCAATTGAACTGACGCCCATTCAGCAATACGCGGCACGAAGTGCTTTGACCTGAAATCAGCCGTCCCGGCCGCGCCCCCGGCCGGGACGGCTGTGCTTCTCCCGAACACGGGCGCGGCACGGGCGCGGCACACTGGTGCGGTGCCCACACTTCCTCACCAGGTACCCCACGGCTCCGCGGCGGGCCACATGATCGTCTGCGGCGACGACACACTGGCCCACCGGCTGGCGGGCGAGCTGCGCCATGTCTACGGCGAACAGGTCACCCTGGTCGTGCCGCCCGTACGGGCCTCCCGTCTGCCGCCCGCCCCGGTCGCCGGGCTCGGCAGGGCCTCGGCCTTCTTCGGCCGGATGTCGGCGGCCATGGCCCGTACGGCGGCGACGCTGCCGGACCCGGCGGACGACGGCCCCGGCCGGGCGTCGAGCGGGCCGCGGGTCCTGGAGACCCCCGAACTCGACGAGGACGCCCTGGAGGAGGCCGGGGTGACGGACGCGGCGGCCCTCGCCCTGGTCCATGACGACGACGAGATCAACATCCGGGCCGCACTCGCCGCCCGCCGTCTCAACCCCCAACTGCGCCTGGTCATCCGGCTCTACAACCGCAAGCTCGGCCAGCACCTCGAAGAACTCCTCGACCAGGCCGCCGCCGTCGCGGTCCCCGGCCTCGACCAGGCGGCGCTCGACGCGACCACCACGGTCCTCTCCGACGCCGACACGGCCGCGCCCGCGCTGGCGGCCACCGCGGTCGCGGGCACCAGCAAGGTCATCCGCGCCGACGGCCTGCTGCTGCGTGCCGTGGAGCGCAACCCGCCGGGTCCCGGCCAGGTCGCCGACCCCGGACTCTGCACCCTCGCCCTCCTCTCGGCCACCACCAACGATCCGGCGGGTACGGAGGGCTCGGAGAACAGCGGCCAGGAAGCGCCCCAGCTCCTGCCCGACGACGCGAGTGCCGCCGCCGCCACCGGGCGCGGAACGGTCGTCCTGGAGGCGGTGTCCCACGCCGGACCCGATCTGCCGTCCCGACGGCTCGGCCGCCGGGGCGCCCCGCTCTCCTCGCTCTTCTCCCGCCGGCTGCGCTGGTCGTTCGCCGGGATCATCGCCGCCGTGCTGGCGCTGGCCGTCGCCTCGTCGATCGCCACCGGCGTCCGCCCGCTGGGCGCCCTCTACCTCACGCTGCTCGACCTCTTCGCCATCGGTGACCCCGCGGTCGGCGAGCCGGTGAACCGGCAGGTCATGCAGCTCCTCGCCATGGTCACCGGGATTCTGCTGCTGCCCGTGGTGCTCGCCGCGGTCCTGGAGGCGCTCGGCACGTTCCGTACGGCGTCGTCGCTGCGCCGCCCGCCCCGCGGCCTCTCCGGCCATGTCGTCCTGCTCGGCCTCGGCAAGGTCGGCACCCGTGTCCTCGTCGGCCTGCGCGAGCTGGGCATCCCCGTGGTCTGTGTGGAGGAGGACCCCGAGGCGCGCGGCATCGCGCTCGCCCGCAGTCTGCGGATCCCGACCGTCCTGGGCGACGTGACCCAGGAAGGGGTGCTGGAAGCCGCAAAGATCGAGCGCGCGCACGCCCTGCTCGCCCTCACCAGCGTCGACACCACCAACCTGGAGGCCACGCTCTACGCCCGCTCCGTCGCCCCCGACCTGCGGGTGGCCCTGCGGCTGTACGACGACGACTTCGCCACGGCCGTCTACCGCACCCTGCGCGCGGCCCATCCCCGGGCGCTCACCCGCAGCCGCAGCGTCTCCACCCTGGCCGCCCCGGCCTTCGCCATCGCGATGATGGGACGCCAGATCCTCGGGGCGATCCCGGTCGAGCGCCGGGTGCTGCTGGTGGCCGCCATCGATGTCGCGGGCCACCCCCGGCTGGAGGGGCGCACGGTCGCGGAGGTGTTCCGGCCCGGCGCCTGGCGGGTCATCGCGCTCGACACGGCGGACCCGGGCGACCGGGTGCCGGACCTCGCGGCCACCCGGCCGGGGCCCGAGGGGCGGCGGCCGCCCGGGCTCGTCTGGGATCTGCACCCCGGCTACGTGCTGCACGCCAGGGACCGGGTGGTCCTCGCCGCCACCCGGCGCGGCCTCGCCGAACTGCTCGGGCGCCGGCACACGGCACAGGCCCGGCCCGAGCCGGACCCCGGGCAGCCGGGCTGACCGGGGGCGACCGGGGGCGACCGGGGATGCGACCGGGCCCGGAGAGCACGACAATGGCCCCACCGGACGAACGAGGAGGCGGCATGAAGGAAGAGTCCGCTGCGCAGCCCGAGATCCCGTTCGAGATCGAGAGCGCGACCCCGGACCGGCTGCTGCACACCGGTGCCGGTGACGAGGTGACGGCCGAGGATCTCGTGCTCGCCTCCGGCCGCGATCTCACCCCGGAGAGCCTTGCCTGGGCCCGGCGCAAGCTCGCCGAGCGGGGACGTGCGGCCATCGAGGAGCAGCTTCCGTAACGACGGGCCGGCCGCTCCCGCGCATCCGGCCGCTCCGGTGCGCAGACCGCCGAGGAGCGGTCGTACGGGACCGGCCGGACCGCCCGGACCGGCCGTACGCAGGTGAGCCCTGAGCCCTGAGCCCTGAGCCCTGAGCCCTGAGCCCTGGGCTCTGAGTGCTGAGCTGTGGGCCCCGGCCCTGGGGCCCTGTGCCGTGCGGCAGCCGCACAGGGCGGCGCTCACCCCTGCCGCGCGCCGGGGCGGCGGCCCGTGTCGCAGCACCGCCACACCCCCGTCGCACCGCCCGTCGTCCCGGCGATCGTGTCCGTAGGCCCGATGTCCTCCCGCTGGTCACCGAACTCCCTTACGCTCCCTCTCTGTTGACATGCCCAAGACATGCATGCCGAGAGGAACCAGGGATATGGCCAAGCTCCTCCGTACGACCCTGGCGGCCGGTGCCGCCGCCGTGCTCGCCCTCGTCGCCACACCGGCCGGTGCCGCCGGCGCCGACCAGCTGCCGTACCCCTCCGGCACCGGGGTCGGTGTCCACAACGCCTACGAGAAGGCCACGTTCCCGTACTTCGCGGACGCGCTGGACTCCGGCGCCGGAATGCTCGAACTCGACGTGTGGACCAACGTGTACGGCGCCTCCTGGCGCGTGTCGCACTCCAACCCGATCGGCAATGACAACAACTGCGTCAACGCGTCCGACACCGGCGAACTGCGGACCAAGACACGCAACCGCGACCTGCCGGGCTGCCTGGCCGACATCAAGGTCTGGCACGACGCCAACCCGGGCCACCGCCCCATCGTGCTCAAGCTGGAGATGAAGGACGGATTCCAGGGCCAGGGCGGCCGGGGCCCCGCCGCCCTCGACGCGCTGCTGACCAGCAAACTCGGCGACGCGCTCTACCGTCCCGGCGATCTGGCGGGCGGCCACGCCGATCTCGACCAGGCGGCCCAGGCCGGTGCCTGGCCGACGCGCGCACAGCTCGCGGGGAAGTTCATCGTCGAGCTCATCCCGGGCACCGTGGAGGAGCAGAACCCGCTGGACACCCTGTGGACCGACCGGGAGTACGCGATCTACCTGCGCGACCTCAAGGCGGCCGGCCGGCTGGGCGAGGCCGCGGCCTTCCCCGCCGTCCACAAGGCCGCGGCGGGAGATCCCCGTACCCGGTACACGGACGTGACGCTCAGGCCCTGGTTCGTCTTCTTCGACGGCGACGCCGCCGCGTACGCGGCGGGCACCATCGACACCTCCTGGTACAGCCGGCGCAACTACTTCCTGCTGATGACGGACGCGCACAACGTGGCGCCCGCCATCGACGGCACCAACCCCACCGAGCAGCAGGCCCGCGACCGGCTGGCGCTGCTGGCGCAGCGCGACGCGAGCCTGATCTCGGCGGACTGGCACGCGCTGCCGTCCGTACTCGCGTCGGTGGTCCCGCGCGGCACGGCGGACCGGTAGGCCCACTGTCGGGGCGGTCGTCCGGCTCGGTAGGCACGCCGTCGGGGCGGTCGTCCGCGCGAACCGGGCCGCCCGGCC
>NZ_JBHYZP010000054.1:0-45694 GCF_042752355.1 Streptomyces sp. NPDC059255 | reverse complement strand
CCGTCGGTCGTGCCACCGTCCGTGGTCCCACCATCGGTGGTCCCGCCGTCGGTCGTGCCACCGTCGGTGGTCCCGCCGTCCGTGGTCCCGCCGTCCGTGGTGCCACCATCGGTGGTCCCGCCGTCCGTCGTACCACCGTCGGTCGTGCCACCGTCCGTGGTCCCACCATCGGTGGTCCCGCCGTCGGTCGTGCCACCGTCGGTGGTCCCGCCGTCCGTGGTCCCGCCGTCGGTCGTGCCACCGTCGGAGGTGCCGCCGCTGTCGACGCCACCCGGGTCGCCGCCGCCGTCGGTCGTGCCGGCCGACGTGTCGTTGATGCCGAGGCCGACATCGACGACGCCCGTCTCCACGGACACGCCGATACCGGCGGCCTGGGCGGCGCCCGCGATGGTCAGCGAGGCGCCCGCGGCGATAACCGCACCGGCCGCCACACGTGCCACGCGGATCCGCGTCTTTTTGGTCATCTGCTTGCTACCCCCAGTAGCTGATACGTCAGTGGTGCAGCGTCCGGGGCCGCGGCCGCTGGGGGGCCGTGCTCGCCGCCCCCGGTCTCACGCGCCCCGGATATACGCATGCCAAGCGTCAGAGTTCCCGGTTTTCATATACGCGTCAAGGTCGTTGCGCGTGCGATGACCGATATCGCGGGAGTTGTCCGGCGTGCGGGGATGCAACTGTGACGTAAAAGGGAACTGCCGCCCACCGGACGGCAGTTCCCTTGTCGACAAAGCGCGAATTTACTTGTCCTGCTGCTTGCGCCAGCGAATTCCAGCTTCCAGGAATCCGTCGATCTCCCCGTCCAGCACACCCTGCGGATTGCCGACCTCGAACTCCGTCCGCAGGTCCTTGACCATTTGGTACGGGTGAAGGACATAGGAACGCATCTGGTTGCCCCAGGAGTTGCCGCCGTCGCCCTTCAGAGCGTCCATCCTGGCCTGCTCCTCCTGCCGGCGGCGCTCCAGCAGCTTCGCCTGGAGGACGTTCATCGCGCTCGCCTTGTTCTGGATCTGCGAGCGCTCGTTCTGGCAGGAGACCACGATGCCGGTCGGGATGTGCGTGATACGGACCGCGGAGTCCGTGGTGTTGACGCCCTGACCACCGGGGCCCGACGCGCGGTACACGTCCACGCGCAGCTCGGACTCGTCGATCTCGACATGGTCGCTGGACTCCACGACCGGCAGCACCTCGACGCCCGCGAAGGACGTCTGGCGGCGGCCCTGGTTGTCGAACGGCGAGATACGGACCAGGCGGTGGGTGCCCTGCTCCACGGAGAGCGTCCCGTACGCGTACGGCGTCTTCACGACGAAGGTGGTCGACTTGATGCCGGCCTCCTCCGCGTACGACGTCTCGTAGACCTCGGTGCCGTAGCCGTGCCGCTCCGCCCAGCGCAGATACATCCGCTGCAGCTGCTCGGCGAAGTCGGCGGCGTCCACGCCACCCGCCTCGGCGCGGATGTTGACCAGCGCCTCGCGCTCGTCGTACTCGCCGGACAGGAGCGTACGGACCTCCATCTCGTCCAGCGCCTTGCGCACCGACTCCAGCTCGGCCTCCGCCTCGGCGCGCGCCTCCGCGTCGTCCTCGGACTCGGCCAGCTCGAACATCACTTCCAGGTCGTCGATGCGCCCGCGCAGCGCCTCGGTCTTGCGGACCTCGGCCTGGAGGTGCGACAGCTTGCTGGTGATCTTCTGCGCCGCCTCGGGGTCGTCCCAGAGGGACGGCACCGCGGCCTGCTCCTCGAGCACGGCGATGTCGGCCCTCAGCCTGTCGAGGTCCAGGACGGCCTCGATCGACCCCATGGTCGAGGAGAGGGACTTCAGCTCTTCGGATACATCGACGACTGCCACGGCACCAGCCTAACCCCTAATTTTTGAGGGCTCGGCTCGCCTCCGGGGCGCCGGCTGTGCCCGTCAGCGGCCTCCGGCCGGGCCCGGTCACCCCGTGTCCAGGGCCTAGGGCACCGGGGACGTGGTCTGTTTCGAGTCCCGCGGGGTGCCGCCCGTGCCGTCGCCGCCGAGGGTCAGCCAGCCGCCCACGCCCAGCGCCGCGATCAGCAGGACCGCCGCCGCGCCCAGCGCGATCCGGCGCTTACGGACCGCCTCCGCCTTGTGCCGGGCGCTGCCGGGGCGGCGCTGGCCCGGGGAGCGGGGCGCGCGGGCGGTGCCCCGGGCGCCGCCCGCCAGCTCGTCCGGGGCCGGGACGCGCATGCTCGTATGCGTGTCCCGGTTGGAGTCCGGGGCCGCGCCGGGCACCAGCGGGACCGAGCCCCTGCGGCGCGGCTCCTCGGCGGCGGTGCCGGGAGCGGATTCCCAGGGGCGCGGCTGCTCCGTGGGCTCCGCGTCCGGCTCGTCCACGTCCAGCGGCGGGATGCCCGCGAGGAGCGGAAGCTGCTCGCGCAGCCGCGCGGCCAGTTCCGAGGCGCGCAGCCGGGACGCCGGGCCCTTCGCCAGGCACTGGACGAGGAGCTGCCACAGCTCCTCGGGGATTCCGGGCAGCGGGACGACGGTCTCGGTGACATGGCGGCGCAGTACGGCCCCGGGGTGGCCGCCGCCGAACGGGGTGAACCCGGCGAGCAGCTCGTACAGGACCGTGGCCAGCGCGTAGATGTCGACGGCAGCGCGCGGCGGCAGGCCCTCGACGATCTCGGGCGCCAGATAGTCGGGGGTGCCGATGATCTTGCTGGCCTTGGTGCGCCGGGGGGTGTCGATCAGCTTGGCGACGCCGAAGTCGGTGAGCAGCGCGGGGTGCGCGCCGCCCGGGCCGAGCGGGCCCTCCATGTCGAGCAGGATGTTCTCCGGCTTGACGTCGCGGTGGACGACCCCGGCCGCGTGCGCGGCGGCGAGCCCGTCCGCGACGTCGGCGACGATCGCGACCGCCGCCTCGGGGGCGAGCCTGCGCTCACGGTCGAGGCGGGTGCGCAGGTCGGTACCGCGGATCAGATCCATCACGAGCGCGAGGTCGTTGCCGTCCACGACGAGGTCGTGGACGGCGACCACCCGGGGGTGGTCGAGCCCGAGCAGGGCGGTGCGCTCCTGGACGAAGCGTCCGACCAGCTCCTGGTCGGACGCGAGGTCCTCGCGCAGCAGCTTGATGGCGACCGGGCCGTCGGGCCCCTCGCCGAGCCACACCGTGCCGGCGCTGCCCCGCCCCAGGATCTGATGGGCGGTGTACCGGCTGCCGATATTCCGTGCCAAGACTGCTCCCTCAGCGGCTGGCGTTGCCCATCAAAGTACGCGGAAGTCGGGGCGCTCCGTGCCCCGGTCGGCGCCAACTCCCGCCGCCGACTGGGGCAATGAGGCGATCCGAGCGGATATGTCCCCTCGGATCACCCGTGCCGCACATCGGCCCGGGCCAGGACCGGAGCCGAGGTCTGGCACGCTGCTGCCCCTCCCGGCAAGCTTTGCCGGTCGTGGCGCTAGTCGCTGATCCGGGAAAACCAGTCCGTCACCTTGGCGATCCCGTCGCCGATCGCCGACCAGTAGCTCTGCCCCTCGGCGATCCAGCCCTGGAGCGGGGTCAGTTCCCAGACGAGCCAGCCCGCGATGACCAGCAGGACGATCGTGAAGAGACAGCCCTTGAGGCAGCCGAGGCCCGGGATGTGCATGGGGTTGGCGCTGCGCTGCCGGGGCGGGCGCGGCTCGCGCGGCTGACGGGGCGCGGGCTGCTGGGGCGGCGGTGCCTGGGGCGGCGCGTACTGCTGTTGCTGCGGGGCGTAACGCTGCTGCTGGGGCTGGTGTTGCTGCGGGGGCGGCGGAGGCGGCGCGTACCGCTGCTGCGGCTGACGCTGCTGGGGCGGCGGAGGCTGCTGCCGGGGGCCCTGCGGCCGCTGCGGGCGGCGGCGCAGCGGGTCCTGGCTGGGGTCGAGGTACTGGACCTGGGTCTGCTCGTTGCGGTCCCGCGCGGCCTGCAGCTGCCCCTGCCAGGGGTGCGGCCCCTCGGGGTCCTGCGGTACGGGCGGCATCATCGCGGTCGGGTCCGCCGCGCCGGGGCCGCGCCCGGCGCCCGGTCCGGTGGAGGGCATGACGCTGGTGGGCGCGGCCGGGTCGTACGAGGCGGCGTTGCTCGGCAGGACCTGCGTCGGCTCGGCGTCGCCGCCCGCCGTGCCGGGTACGGGCGCGGGCGACGGGTCGGGCGCGAGCAGGGCGGCGACCCCCAGCGCGGCGTCGACCTGGGCGGGCGTGGAGTGCACTCCGACCCCGGCGGCGACGGTCCGCAGGGCGCGGGCCAGGTTCTCCGCGCTGGGCCGCTGGTCCGGTTCCTTGCGCAGGCAGCGCTCGATGACGGTCCACAGCGGCTCGGGCACGGTGGTGGGGCGGCGGGGCTCCTCGCTGAGGTGGCGGTGGAGCACTTCGAGGGCGGTCGCGCCGGCGAACGGCGGCTGCCCCGTGACCAGTTCGTACAGCAGGATGCCCGCGCCGTAGATGTCCACGGCGGAGGTCTGCGGGCGGCCCTCGGCGGACTCCGGCGCGACATAGGCCGGGGTGCCGACGAACTCGTGGGTGCGGGTCAGCCCCGGGGAGTCCGCGAGGCGCGCGATGCCGAAGTCGGTGAGCATCGGATGCAGCCGCTCGCCGTCGTTCCGCAGCAGGACGTTGGCGGGCTTGAGGTCGCGGTGGACGACGCCGTCGGCGTGGCTGGCGGCGAGGGCGTCTGCGATCTGGGCGGTCAGCAGCGCGGCGGCGACCGGGGTGAACGGGCCGTTCTCGCGCAGATACCGGTGCAGGTCGGGGCCGTCCACCAGGTCCATGACGAGCGCGAGGAGATCGCCCTCGACCACCAGGTCACGGGTGCGGACGATGTTGGGGTGGGTCAGGCGGAGCAGGACGGAGCGCTCGCGCAGGAAGCGCATCACCACGTCCGCGTCGTTCGCCAGCTCCTCCTTGAGGACCTTGATCGCGACGGTCTCGCCGGGCTGGCCGGCGACGGCCGCCTCGGCCCCCGCCGTCTCCCGCTGACTCGCTCGCCAGACGGTGCCCGTGGCGCCGCGTCCGATCGGCTCATCGAGCAGGTACTTGCTGCCTACGGGCCGCACGTCATGGCTCCCTGCTGATCGTGGTCGTCTCGCTGGTCGTGATCATCATCGCCCGGCGGGCCGGGCCTCCGACCCACTTTAAACCGGCCGGTCGGCTCCCCGGTCAGGACGCCGGTCAGAGGCCTGGTCAGGGGATGGCCGGTGAGGTGGCCGGAGAGGTGGCCGTGGGGCTGGATGCTGCTTCTTGATCGGGTCGGACCGGGTCGGATCGTGTTCGAAAGGAAGACGCACGCATCGTACGGCTGGTTGCCGCACCGCGCGGCCGACGACATCACACCCGGTCCCAACCCGCCGCGAAGAAGCGCCCAAGCAGGCACTTTTACGCCAACAGCCGACTATTCAAGATCACTTGTTGCCGGTACCCGGGCGTGTTGTCAGTGGCAGGTGCGAAGATGCCCTCAAGCACGTGACGTGTGGAGTGGGGGAATCTCGCCGCCCCGTGCCGACCTGTACCGGACGACGCGTCCGTGCGTGGCGTGGGGGGAGATCACCGTGCTTCCCCCTCTGCCGGGCACCCCGCGCAGAAGGGACCGCTGACGGCGATGCAGATCCGGCTGACCGTCCTCGCGCCGCGTGGCGGCCATGCCGCCGGGCGCTCCTGTGACGTGCTCGTCACCGCCCCGGCGGGCACGGCGCTGGCCGCCGTCGCCGCCGCCCTCGCCACGGCCGTCTCGGGCCCCGACGCGCCCGGCACCGTCGTCCTCTACTCCGGCCGCGAGCGGCTCGACGCGCAGCGCTGCGCCCTGGGCGAGCCGCCGCTGATCGACGGCGCGGTGCTCTCGCTCCAGCTCCCGGGCGAGACGGAGGTCCCGACGGAGGACGCGCCCGCCCAGCTCCACGTGGTCGCGGGCCCGGACGCGGGCGGGGTGCATCTGCTGCACGGCGGACAGATCCGGATCGGCCGCTCCGCCGACGCCGATGTGCCGCTGGACGACCCGGACGTCTCGCGGCTGCACTGCGCGGTGACGGTCGCGGAGGACGGCGGGGTCACGGTCGCGGACCTGCAGTCGACGAACGGGACGACGCTGGAGGGCGTCCGGGTGGGCCCCCGCCCGGTCCGGCTGGCGCCCGGCGCGCTGCTGCGGCTCGGCGAGTCCGCGCTCCGCCTCACGGGCGGGGAGCGCACGGCCGCGCTGGCGACGGCGGCGGACGGCGAGGGCCACCTGCGGATCACCCGCCCGGAGACCCGGCGCGCGGACGGCGCTCTCGGCACTGACCGCACTGCCGACACGGGCCGGGATCCGTACCCCACCGGGGGCCGGGCCGCGGGCTCCGCCCCGGGAGCGCTCCCGTACGGCGACGCGCCGGGCGACCCCGACGACCGCGGAGCGGCCGGCCGCGGCGGTCCGGGGCCGGACACCGCGCCCGGCGGCGGCACCCGCGGCCGCCACGCGGGCGGCGGCCGGGCGCCCGGCGCGTACGACGCGGGGCAGGCGGGCGCCTCGACCCGGATCCCCGGCACGCAGTACGACCGCGGGCGGTTCGAGCAGGCCGGGCACGACCGGCGCGACGGGCACGACCCGCGGGACGGACAGGACGGGCAGGAGAGGCGCGACGGACACGACGGGCGGTACGACACGGGGCGGTACGACGGCCACAGCGCCTCCCGCCCCGAGTACGGCGGCTCGCAGTACGGCAATCCCCCCGGCGCCCCGCGCGTGCCCGACCCGCGCAGCGCCGACACGCACTACGGCCGCACCCCGCTGCCCGGGGTGGACTCCGAAGCCCCGGGCGCCACGCGGGACAGCGGGCACAGCAGGCCGGCGGCGGCCGACCCGGGCGCCGGTCCCGCGGCGTACGAGGAACCCCGGCCGCACAGCAGGACACCGGGCTCCCGCCGCCAGGAGACGCCCCCGCGCGGCACCGAACCGCCCGACCTGGCGGCCCGCCGCCGCGGCGGCATAGGCGCCTGGGCGCGGCGGCTCGCGGGCAGCCGCGGCGAGGAGCTGCCGGAGACGGCGCCCGGCCCCGCCGGTCCCGCCACCGCCGCCGGACGCGGCCTCTCCCCCGAGACCTGGCCCGATCCGGCCACGGTGCTGCTGACCGCGCTCGGCCCGGGCCCCCGGCTGTGGGAGCGGGGCAGCAGGCACGCCGAGGCGCTCGCCGTCCGGCTCGGCACCGCCGACCGCCCGTCCACCGACGGCACCCGGCCGTTGCCGCTCGTCCCGGTGACGGTCGGGCTGCGCGAGGCCGGATCGCTCGGTATCGCGGGCCCCAGGGAGCGGCTGACGGGGCTGGCCCGCTGGACGGTGGCCCAGCTCGCCGCGCTGCACGCGCCCGCCGATCTGGAGATCGTGCTGATCAGCGCGGACCGGGCGCGGAGCCTGGCCGAACGCAAGCAGGACTGGAGCTGGCTCGGCTGGCTCCCGCACGTCCGGCCGGCCCACGGCCAGGAGTGCCGGCTGCTCCTCGCGTACGACGCGGACCAGGCGACCGCGCGGACGGACGAGCTGACGCGCCGGCTCGACGACGGGCCGCTCGGGCCCGGCTGGGCCTCGGCCGACCCGTGGACGGTCACGGAGGCCGCCGCCCGCCACGACGGCCCGTACACGCTGGTGATCGTGGACGGCGACCCCGGTTCCGCCGCGCTGCGCGAGACGACGGCACGGCTCGCGGGCGGCGGCGCCGCCGCGGGGATCCATCTGCTCTGTCTCGCCGAGACGGAGTCCGCCTCCCCGCTCTCGCCGATCGCCGCGACCTACGAGACGGCGTGCGCCGCCTCGCTGCCCTTCCGCGAGTGCGGGGCCGTCGCCCTGCTGAGCGGCGATGTGGCCACCACGCTGCGGCTGCTGCGTACGGCGGTCGGACAGCCCGCCGGGCACGGCACGCTCGCCGTGGTGGACGCCGTCTCACCCGCCTGGGCCGAGCGGTTCGGCCGGGCGCTGGCGCCGCTGCGGGCCGCCGGGAGCGGCCGGAACAGGCCCGCCGCCGCGCTGCCGCGCTCGGCGAGGCTGCTGGACGAGCTGGGGCTCGCCCGCGCCACCCCGGCCTCGCTGATGGCCCGCTGGGCGTCGGCCGCCGACCGCACCCTGGACTGCACGGCGGTCCTCGGGGCGGGGCCGCGCGGCCCGGTGAGCGTCGATCTGACGGAGGAGGGCCCGCATCTGCTGATCGAGGGCCCGGCGGGCAGCGGCCGTACGGAGCTGCTGCGCTCCATCGCCGCCTCCCTCGCCGCCGGGGCCCGCCCCGACCGGCTGGGGCTGCTGCTGGTCGACGGCGCCGGGGGCGAGCGCGGCGAGGGGCTCTCGGTCTGTACGGAGCTGCCCCACGTGACCGAGCATCTGGTGGCGTCGGACCCGGTCCGGATGCGGCAGTTCGCGCAGGCGCTGGGCGGCGAGCTGAAGCGCCGGGCGGAGCTGCTGGGGCGGCTGGACTTCACGGAGTGGCACAGCGGCGCGCGGGACGGCGTACGGGACCACCGGGACGCGCAGGATCCGCGCTCCCCGCGCGAACCACAGGACCCACGGGACCCGCAGCAGGTCCAGGAGCGGCTGGTCAGCCAGCGCGGACCGAGCACGGCCGAACAGCGGGCGAACGACACGCTGGGCGGCGGCACACTCAGGCTCCGCCACCCACAGACCAGGGAACAGGGCCGGGACCAGTCCAGGGAACAGCCACGGGACCAGGCCAGGGACCAGTCACGGGAGCAGACCCGGGAACAGCCCCGGGAGCAGGACCGGAGCCGCCCCCGGACCTCCGCCCGGAGCGCGGAGTCCGCCCCCCTCCCCCGCCTCGTCGTGCTGGTCGACGACTACGAAGCGCTGGTCGCGCCCTCCCTCGGCAGCCCCGGCCGCCCCTCGGCCGGTTCCGTCGTACGCGCCCTGGAGGCCGTCGCGCGGGACGGCGAGCGCCTCGGGGTCCATCTCGTGGCCGCCTCGGCCCGCCCCGAGCGTACGGTCGACACGGAACTGGCCCAGGGCGCGCGGCTGCGCGTCGTGCTCGACGCGCCCCCGGCCGCGCCCGCGCCCGACGATCCCGCACCCGGCCGGGGCAGGCTCGGCCATCCGGACGGCCGGGTCACCCCGTTCCAGGGCGGCCGGGTCACCGGCCGCATCCCGCGCACCGCGACGCAGCGGCCGACGGTCGCGGTGGTGGAGTGGGAGCGGATGGGCGATCCGCCGGCCCGCCGGCCCGTCCGCGAACTGGGCAACGGGCCCACTGACCTGGCGCTTCTCGCGAGCGCGCTGGAGCGGGCCGCCCGCTCCGTGGACGCCGTACCGCTGGCCCCACTGACCCCCGCTCACCCCTGAGTCGCGGGGACATCCCGAAAGATCATCAGACCGCCCGCTTTGGTCCGCGGGGCCACGTCACGAGCCCATCACGATAGAGACGTTCACCCCCCATCGGCTATTGCGGCCCCTCGTCACCCGACGTAGGACTGTGCCCACGGGACGAGAGCAGCGCCGCTACGTCATGCCGCGTTGCCCGGGTCCCACGCGCGTAGATCCGTACGCATACGGGAGAGAAACGGGGCAGTGATGCGCACAACTCGCAGAGCATCCAAGGCGCTTGGCAACAGCGACTTCGGTGGCCGCAGCGGCGGCCGGTCGGTCCGCGGGACCCGCCGGGCCGCCGTCGCGCTCGCCGCGGTCGGCGCCATGGCCCTCAGCGGCTGCGGCGGCGGTTCCGGAGACGGTGACGACGACGGCAAGGGCTCGGGCGACAGCACGGGCAAGCCGGCCGCGGTGACGGTCGAACTCCCCAAGCTGGACGGCGAGAAGATCCAGGTCGCCGCCGTCTGGACCGGCGCCGAACAGGCCAACTTCACCAAGGTTCTGACCGAGTTCGAGAAGCGGACCGGGGCGACGGTGACCTTCGTGCCCGCCCAGGACCCGATCGTCAACTTCCTCGGCACGAAGATCGCGGGCGGCAGCCCGCCCGATGTGGCGATGCTCCCGCAGGTCGGCGCCATCCAGCAGGCCGTGGAGAAGAAGTGGGCCAAGCCCGCCGGCCCGGAGGCCAAGGCGCAGCTCGCCAAGAACTACGGCAAGGGCTGGCAGGACCTCGGCGCGGTGGACGGCGAGCAGTACGGCGTGTACTTCAAGGCCGCCAACAAGTCGCTGGTCTGGTACAACAACGCGGCGTTCGAGAACGCGGGCGCCTCGGTCCCGAAGACCTGGAAGGAATTCCTCGCCACGGCCGAGACGATCTCCGCCTCCGGTGTCACCCCCGTCTCGGTGGGCGGCGCGGACGGCTGGACCCTCACCGACTGGTTCGAGAACATCTACCTCTCGCAGGCGGGCCCGGAGAAGTACGACCAACTCGCCCAGCACGAGATCAAGTGGACCGACCCGTCAGTGAAGGACGCGCTCACCACGCTCGGCGAGCTGTTCGGCAAGCCGAACCTGATAGCGGGCGGCACGGACGGCGCGCTCCAGACGGAGTTCCCGGCCTCCGTCACACAGACGTTCACCGGCGGTGACCAGCCCAAGGGCGCGATGGTCTTCGAAGGGGACTTCGTCGGCGTCAACATCGGGGAGACGGACGCGAAGATCGGTACGGACGCGAAGGTCTTCCCGTTCCCGGCGGTCGGCAGCGACTCGCCGGTGGTGACGGGCGGCGACGCGGCCGTGGCGCTGAAGGACACCAAGGGCGCGCAGGCGCTGCTGACCTTCCTGGCCTCCACGGACGCCGCGCGGATCTGGGCGGAGTCGGGCGGCTTCATCTCGCCGAACAAGTCGCTCGACGTGGCCTCGTACCCGAACGACGTGCAGCGTGACATCGCCAAGGCGCTGATCACCGCGGGCGACGACTTCCGCTTCGACATGTCGGACCAGATGCCGCAGTCGTTCGGCGGTACGCCCGGCAAGGGCGAGTGGAAGTCCCTCCAGGACTTCCTGAAGAACCCGAAGGACGTGGCCGGGGTCCAGCAGGAGCTGGAAGCCGCCGCGGCCAAGGCGTACAAGAGCTGACGCGGTGACGACGGCGAACACGGGAGGCGGCACACCGCCTCCCGTGTCCACGACAGACCCGGCGGATCCGTCCCAGGCCCGTACATCCCGTACGTCCCGCAAGGGCGGCCCCAGGAGCGTCACCGGCACGCGCAAGCTCGTCGCGGCGGGCTTCCTGCTGCCCGCGCTGGTGCTGCTGGGCGCGCTCGTGGTGTATCCGATCGGCTTCTCGGTCTACCGGTCCTTCTTCGACAAGTCCGGCGCGAACTTCGCCGGGCTCGACAACTACGTGGAGCTGTTCACCGACGCCACCATCCTGACCGCCGTCAAGAACAACGCGATCTGGGTGGTGGTCGCCCCGACCGTCGCCACCGCGCTGGGCCTGATCTTCGCCGTACTCACCGAACGGGTGCGCTGGGGAACGGCGTTCAAGCTGATCGTCTTCATGCCGATGGCGATCTCGATGCTCGCGGCGGGCATCATCTTCCGGCTGGTGTACGAGCAGGACCCGGCCCGCGGGGTGGCCAACGCGGTCTGGGTCGGGGTCCACGACACGTTCAGCGAGTCGGCGGGGTACCCCAAGGCGCATCCGCTGCCGGTGCATCCGCTGAAGGCGGGGGGCGGCGGCTCGTTCGTCACCAAGGAACCCGTCTCGGCGGGTACGGAGGTGCTGCTGCCGCTGGTCGGCGTCGCCCCGGCGAAGATGCCCTCGGACGCGGAGCCCGCGAAGGCCGCGAAGTCGGAGGACGGCCGGGTCACCGGCACGGCGTGGCTGGACTTCACCCCGGGCGGCGGCGGGAAGCCGAACGTCATCGACCCGAAGGAACTGGGTCTCAGGAGCCTCAAGGTCGAGGCGGTCAAGGACGGCAAGGTCGTGGCCTCCGCGACCGCGGGCGCCGACGGCACGTTCAGCCTGCCGGCCGCGGCCGATGGGGCCCAGCTCCGGCTCCCCGCGGCCAACTTCAAGGAGCCGTACAACGGGGTGGAATGGCTCGGCCCCACCCTGGTCACACCGGCCATCATCGGCAGCTATCTGTGGATGTGGGCCGGGTTCGCGATGGTGCTGATCGCGGCGGGGCTCGCGAGCGTGCCGCGGGAACTCATGGAAGCGGCCCGGGTGGACGGCGCGACGGAGTGGCAGGTCTTCCGCCGGATCACCGTGCCGCTGCTGGCCCCGGTCCTCGCGGTCGTCATGGTGACCCTGATGATCAACGTGCTGAAGATCTTCGACCTGGTCTTCATCATCCCGCCGGGGTCGTCCCAGGCCGACGCGAACGTGCTGGCGCTCCAGCTCTACCGCTCGTCGTTCGGCACGGACGCGGATCTCGGGGTCGGCAGCGCCATCGCCGTACTGCTGCTCCTGCTGGTGATCCCGGTGATGCTGTTCAACGTACGGCGGATGCGAAGGGAGACGCGACGATGACCACGACGACGACGTCGGACGCGGCCCCCGGCGGCGGTGGCGGCCCGGCGAAGGCGAAGCCGGGCGCGGCGGCGCGGACGGACCTGGCGAAGGAGTCCCTGGGCAGCCGGATAGCGGCGCGCGCGGGCGGCGGCGCGGTACGGGTCTTCCTCGTCCTGGTCGGCCTGTTCTGGCTGATGCCGACGATCGGCCTGTTCCTCTCCTCGCTGCGCGACTCGGCGGACATCAACGCGAGCGGCTGGTGGCAGGTCTTCACCGCGCCCGCGCAGCTGACCACCGAGAACTACACGCGGCTCCTCGACAACGACATCATCACCAACTCGCTGCTCTCCACGATCCTGATCACCGTCCCCTCGACGCTCCTGGTCGTGGTGATCGGCTCGCTCGCCGGATACGCCTTCGCCTGGATGGACTTCCCCGGCCGCGACTGGTGGTTCCTGGCGGTCGTGGGGCTGCTGGTGGTCCCGGTACAGGTCGCCCTCGTACCGGTCGCCGAGCTGTTCGGCGCCATCGGCATCTTCGAGACGACCTTCGGCGTGATCCTCTTCCATGTCGCCTTCGGTCTGCCCTTCGCGATCTTCCTGCTGCGCAACTTCTTCGCGGAGATCCCGAGGGAGCTGCTGGAGGCGGCGCGGCTCGACGGCGCGGGCGAGATACGGCTGTTCACCCGGGTCGTGATGCCGCTCGGCGGGCCCGCGATCGCCTCGCTCGGCATCTTCCAGTTCCTCTGGGTCTGGAACGACATGCTGGTGGCGCTGATCTTCGCGGACTCGAAGAACCCGCCGATCACGGTCGCGCTGCAGCAGCAGGTACGGCAGTTCGGCAACAACATCGACGTACTGGCGCCCGGCGCGTTCGTCTCGATGGTGATCCCGCTGGCCGTGTTCTTCGCGTTCCAGCGGCAGTTCGTGCAGGGCGTGATGGCGGGAGCCGTCAAGTAGCACCGCGGCAGCGGGCCTTGCCGGGGAGAGGGGCCGGCCGTCATCCACGGGGATGGCGGCCGGCCCCTCGCCACGACGGGGGTACGGGGAGAGCTGGGGCCGCCCGGGGCGCGATGCCTGCTTCCGGGGGCGGGAGCCCTCATGCTGATGGGTACCTGCCGAGAGGAGCGCATCATGTCGTACCCGGAAGACTTCGCGTACCCGCCGCCCCGCTACCACGGCGAGAGGGGCGAAGTGAACGCGACGTTCCGCCCGGCCGCCACCCCGCCGGACATCGTCTCGCCCGGCGGCTCCACGCACTATCTGGCCACCCAGGCGTCGACCGGCGGTGAGTTCGGCCTGTACAAGGTGGAGCTGGGCGCGCGGTCCGCCGGGGCCAGGACCCACTTCCACAAGGCGATGTCGGAGTCCTTCTACATCCTCTCCGGCGCACTGGAGCTCTACGACGGCGAGAGGTGGGTCACCGGCCGGGCGGGTGACTTCCTTTACGTACCGGTGGGCGGTCTGCACGCCTTCAAGAACGTGACCGACGAGCCCACGTCCATGCTGCTGCTCTTCTCCCCGGGCGCCCCGCGCGAGGAGTACTTCGAGCGGGTCGCCGAGATGTCGCGGCGGGGCGGCGAGGAACTCAAGCAGTTCCGCGGCACGACAGCTACTTCACGGAGGACATCGAGCCGGGCACGGAGTAGCCGCGGCCGGGCGTGAGTAGCCGCAGGCGGAACACTGCCGGGCGGCCGGGCACGGGCCTCAGCGGCTGAGCGCCGCGACCGCCGAGGCGGCCAGATCGTCCAGATACCCCGGGGGCAGTGCGCTGCGGACGACGACCAGCCGCCAGTAGAGCGGCCCGACGATCAGGTCGAGCGCCCGGTCGGCGTCCGCGCCCCCGGGCAGCTCCCCGCGCTCGACGGCCTCGCGGACGATCACGGCGGCGATGCCCCGCTGGCCGTCCAGCAGGGCCGCCTTGATCGCGTCGGAGATCTCGGGGTGACGCGCCGCCTCCACCAGCAGATCCGGGATGACCTGCGAGGCGACCGGGTGGCTCAGGGCGTGCGACGCGACTTCGAGCAGGGCGCGCACATCGCCGTGGAGCGAGCCGGTCGAGGGAGCGGGCAGCCCCTGCGCGGCGAAGGCCGAGACCAGGTCGAGGACGAGTTCCAGCTTCGACTTCCAGCGGCGGTAGACGGCGGTCTTGCCGACACCCGCGCGGCGCGCGATGCCCTCGATGGACATCCGGGCGAAGCCGACCGCGGCCAGTTCCTCGAAGACGGCGGCGCGGATGGCGTCGGTCACGTCCTCGCGGAGCACGGCGGCGCCCGCGGGCACGCGCCGGGGGGCGCGCGGGCCCGCCGGAGCTGCGGGGCCCGTGGTGGTACGGGGGTCGGTAGTCATCAGCCCCGAGCATAGCCGGGCCCCGGCGCCCCGGCCACGTGACGACGGAACGGTTGCGTTGCGACGTATCTCCGGCCTACCTTTGGCGTTGCGACGATACGGCATCGTTCCGTCGTCGGGGGTGAGAGAACCGCCCCCGCCACCGGCGAAAGCGACACCTGTGAGCCAGCGCCAGACGATCACAGCGACCTCAGCGGACTCATCGGCCTCAGCAGGCTCATCGGCCTCTCCGACCCCGCCGACCGCCCCGGCCGCCCCGGCCGCCGCAGCCTCCCCGGCCGTCCCGCCCGGCCCCGCGCGGGAGACGGAGCTCGGCGCCCTCGCCCGCCGGCACGGGCTGACCGTGAGCGGCGCCCGCCCCTCGCTCCCCGCCTACCTGCGGCAGCTCTGGTCACGGCGCCACTTCATCACCGCGTTCGCGACGGCGCGGCTGACCGCCCAGTACAGCCAGGCCAAGCTCGGCCAGATCTGGCAGATCATGACCCCGCTGCTCAACGCGACGGTCTACTACTTCATCTTCGGGGTGCTGCTCGACACCAAGCACAACATCCCGGACTTCATCCCGTTCCTGGTGACGGGCGTCTTCATCTGGACCTTCACCTCGAACTCGATCATGGCGGGCACCCGCGCCATCTCCGGCAACCTCGGTCTCGTACGGGCCCTGCACTTCCCGCGCGCCGCCCTGCCGATCGGACTCGCCCTCCAGCAGCTCCAGCAACTGCTCTTCTCGCTGGGCGCGCTGGCGGTGATCCTGGTCTGCTTCGGCGAGTACCCGGGCCTCAGCTGGCTGCTCGCGGTGCCCGCCCTCGCCCTCCAGGCCGTGTTCAACACAGGGATCTCGATGGTGCTGGCCCGGCTGGCGGCCAGGACCCCGGACATCTCCCAGCTCATGCCCTTCCTGCTGCGCACCTGGATGTACGTCTCCGGTGTGATGTGGAGCGTGGACCGGGTGACGAAGGGCGAGAACGTACCGCACCTCGTCACGGTGGCGCTGCAGTGCAATCCCGCCGCCGTCTACATCGACCTGATGCGCTTCGCGCTCGTCGAGAGCTTCACCTCCGCCCAGCTTCCCCCGCACGTCTGGGCCCTCGCCGCCGGCTGGGCGCTGGTGGCCGGAGTGGGCGGGTTCCTGTTCTTCTGGAAGGCCGAAGAGGAGTACGGACGTGGCTGATACGTTCACGGAACGCCCCCCGGAGCCGGGCGCCGCTCCCGGCCCGGACGCCGCTCCCGGTCGGAACGGCGCCCCCGAGCCGGTCCCCACCGTCGTCGTCGACGGCGTCCACATCACCTACACCGTCCACGGCACCAAGGGCGGCAAGGGCAGCGCCACCTCCGCCCTGAGCCGGATCCTCTCCCGGCGCTCCGCCCCCGGCGCGCGCGAGGTGCACGCGGTCCGGGGCGTCAGCTTCGCCGCGTACAAGGGCGAGGCGATCGGTCTCATCGGCTCCAACGGCTCCGGCAAGTCGACGCTGCTCAAGGCCATCGCGGGCCTGCTGCCGCCCAGCCGGGGCCGGGTCTTCACCCGAGGCCAGCCCTCGCTGCTCGGCGTCAACGCGGCACTGATGAACGACCTGACCGGCGAACGCAACGTCACCCTCGGCGGGCTGGCCATGGGCATGACGCGCGAGCAGGTCCGGGAACGTTACGAGGACATCGTGGAGTTCTCCGGCATCAACGAGAAGGACGACTTCATCTCGCTGCCGATGCGGACGTACTCCTCGGGCATGGGCGCCCGGCTGCGCTTCTCGATCGCCGCCGCCAAGAGCCATGACGTACTCCTGATCGACGAGGCGCTCTCCACCGGCGACGCCCGGTTCCAGCGGCGCAGCCAGGAGCGCATCACCGCGCTGCGCGAGGAGGCCGGCACGGTCTTCCTCGTCAGCCACAGCAACAAGTCCATCCTGGAGACCTGCGACCGGGCGCTGTGGCTGGAGTCGGGCACGCTGCGGATGGACGGCACGGCGCGGGAGGTCGTCGCGGCGTACGAGGAGTTCACGAACGCCGGCGGGAACAGGAAGAAGTAGTCACGGCGCGCGGCGAGGGGCGCCCGGCTCACCACGAGCCGGGCGCCCCTCGCACATCCTGTCCTCCCCGCGGTCAGCGGTGCGTGCGCAGCAGGGTCCGCATCGTGCGCATCGCGACCGAGAGGTTCGCCAGGTCGAACGCGTCCGAGCCCTGGATCTCGTCGAGCGTGGCACGGGAGCGGCTCAGGATCGCGGCGTTCTTCCGCTCCCATGCCGCGAACCGCTCCTCGGGCGTCGCGCTGCCGTCGCCCACCGTCAGGACGTCCGACGTCAGCCCGGCGTGCGCCGCGTACAGGTCCTCGCGGATCGAGGCGCGGGCCATGGACTGCCAGCGGTCGGCCCGCGGCAGCTCCACGATCCGGTCCATGAGCCGGCTGATCCGCAGCCGGTCGCCGAGGTCGTAGTACACCTCGGCGACGGCCAGCGGGTCCTGCTCCGTACGGTCCGCGATGGCGACGATGTCGAGCGCCGGGAAGACGGACGAGAACCCGGCGACCCGCAGGGCCAGCTCCTCGGGGACCCCGGCGTCGGTCAGCTCCGCGACGATGGCCTGGTACCACTCCAGCTCCGGGCCGCGCAGCATCGTCGGGAGCTGGGCCCAGACCCGCTCGACGCCCGCCGCGAAGAACTCGATCGTCCCCGCGATCTCCAGCGGCTGCGGCCGGTTGCCCAGCAGCCAGCGCGTGCCGCGCTCGACGAGCCGGCGCGAGTGGAGCCTGATCCGGGTCTGGACGTCCGCCGGGACCTGGTTGTCCAGCGCCTCGACGGCGTCCCACACCCCGTTCAGCCCGAAGATCTCCCGGGCCGCGGCCTGCGCCCGTACGATCTCCGCGGTCGACGCGCCGGTCTCCTCGCGCAGCCGGTGCAGGAAGGTCGAACCGCCGGTGTTGACGGTGTCGTTGACCAGGACCGTCGTGATGATCTCGCGGCGCAGCGCGTGTGCCTCGATCTGCTCGGCGAACTGCTCGCGGAGCTGCTGCGGGAAGTACGCGTACAGCAGCGCGCGCAGGTGCGGGTCGTCCGGCAGCTCGGTGTGGATCAGCTCCTCCGCCGCCGTGATCTTGGTGTAGGCGAGCAGCACGGCGAGTTCGGGCTGGGAGAGGCCCTTGCCGGAGTTGAGGAGTTCCCGGATCTGGCGGTCGGCGGGAAGGAATTCCAGCGCCCGGTCGAGGTGTCCGTCGCGGACCAGCCGGCGCATGAAGCGCTGGTGGGCGTGGAGGAGGGAGGGCGCCTGCGCCTGGGCGTTGGCGAGCGCGGTGTTCTGCGCGTAGTTGTTGCGCAGGACGAGCGCGCCGACCTCGTCGGTCATCTCGGCGAGGAGCTTGTTGCGCTGCTTGACGGTCATGTCCCCTTCGGTGACGAGACCGTTGAGCAGGATCTTGATGTTCACCTCGTGGTCGGAGGTGTCCACGCCCGCGCTGTTGTCGATGGCGTCGGTGTTGACGTCGCCGCCCGCGCCGCCCGCGCCGCGCCGGGCGAACTCGATCCGGCCGAGCTGGGTCAGCCCCAGGTTGCCGCCCTCGCCGACGACCTTGACCCGCAGGTCCTCGCCATTGACGCGGATCGCGTCGTTGGCCTTGTCGCCGACGTCCGCGTCCGTCTCGGTGGACGCCTTCACGTACGTACCGATCCCGCCGTTCCACAGCAGGTCGACCGGGGCCTGGAGGATCGCCTTCATCAGCTCGGCCGGGGTCAGCTTGGTGACGCCGGGCTCGATGCCGAGGGCCTCGCGGACATGCGCGTTGACGGGGATCGACTTGGCCGTACGGGGGTGGATCCCGCCGCCCGGCGACAGCAGCCCCTTGTCGTAGTCGGCCCAGGAGGAGCGCGGCAGCTCGAAGAGCCGGCGGCGCTCGGCGTACGAGGTGGCCGCGTCGGGGCGCGGGTCGAGGAAGATGTGCCGGTGGTCGAAGGCCGCGACCAGCCGGATGTGCTCGGAGAGCAGCATGCCGTTGCCGAAGACGTCACCGGACATGTCGCCGACGCCGACGACGGTGAAGTCCTCGGTCTGGGTGTCGTGGCCGTGCTCGCGGAAGTGCCGCTTCACGGACTCCCAGGCACCGCGGGCCGTGATGCCCATGCCCTTGTGGTCGTAGCCCGCGCTGCCGCCGGAGGCGAAGGCGTCCCCGAGCCAGAAGTCGTAGGAGACCGCGACGTCGTTGGCGATGTCGGAGAAGCTGGCGGTGCCCTTGTCGGCGGCGACGACGAGATAGGTGTCGTCCCCGTCGTGGCGTACGACATCGGCGGGCGGCACGACCTCGCCCGCGACCATGTTGTCCGTGATGTCGAGCAGCGCCGAGATGAAGATCTTGTACGAGGCGATGCCCTCGGCGAGCCAGGCGTCCCGGTCGGCGGCCGGGTCGGGCAGCTGCTTGGCGACGAAGCCGCCCTTGGCGCCGACCGGCACGATCACGGTGTTCTTGACCATCTGCGCCTTGACCAGGCCGAGGATCTCCGTACGGAAGTCCTCCCGCCGGTCCGACCAGCGCAGCCCGCCGCGGGCGACCTTGCCGAAGCGCAGGTGGACCCCCTCGACGCGCGGGGAGTAGACCCAGATCTCGTAGGCGGGGCGGGGCGCCGGCAGGTCGGGGATGGCCTGGGGGTCGAACTTCATCGACACGTAGCGGTGCTGCTCACCACTGCTGGTCCGCTGGAAGAAGTTGGTCCGCAGCGTGGCCTTGATGAGGGTGAGGAAGGAGCGCAGGATCCGGTCCTCGTCCAGGCTCGCGACCTGGTCGAGGGCGCCGTCCAGCTCCTCCAGCATGGCCTCCGTCAGCTCCGTGCCGGCGCGCTGGCGGCCGGGCGACATGCGGGCCTCGAAGAGGGAGATCAGCAGCCGGGTGGTGTGCACGTTGGAGCGGAGGGTGTCCTCCATGTACTCCTGGCTGAAGGTCGATCCCGACTGGCGCAGGTACTTGGCGTACGCGCGCAGCACCATCGCCTGGCGCCAGTCCAGACCGGCCCGCAGGACGAGGGAGTTGAAGCCGTCGTTCTCCGCGGCTCCGGTCCACACGGCGGCGAAGGCGTGCTGGAAGCGTTCGCGGTCGTCCTCGGTGAGGTAGTCGCCGCCGCCGGTGCCGCCCTGGGGCAGCCGCAGGCCGAAGTCGTAGATCCAGGCGTGGGTACGGTCCGTGCAGCGCAGCTCGTACGGCCGCTCGTCGACGACCTCGACGCCGAGCCGCTGGAGCACGGGGAGGACGGCGGAGAGGGAGACCTGTTCGCCGGTGCGGTAGATCTTGAAGCGCCGCTCGCCGGGGCCCGCGCCGACCGGCTCGTACAGGGAGAGGGAGAAGTCCTTCTCCTTCTGGTCGAGCGCTTCGAGGTGGACCAGGTCGGCGACCGCGGCCCGCGGGGAGTGGTCGGCCTTGTAGCCCTCGGGGAAGGCGCTGCCGTACTTGCGGAGCAGTTCGGCGGCGCGCTCCTCGCCGCACTCGGCGTTCAGCGCCTCGCCGAACGCGTCGGCCCAGGAGCGGGCGGCGGCCACGAGGCGGGCCTCGATCCGGTCCGTGTCGGCGTCGGTGAGCTTGGCCAGCTCGGTGCCCCGGGGGACCCGGACGACGAAGTGCAGCCGGGAGAGGATCGATTCTGTGTTCCACGCGGTGAAGTCGACGCTGGTGCCGCCCAGTTCCTCCTTGAGGATGTCGACCAGCCGCAGCCGGACCCCGGTGGTGTAGCGGTCGCGGGGCAGGTAGACGAGGGCGGAGTAGTAGCGCCCGTACTCGTCCTGGCGGAGGTAGAGCCGCAGCCTGCGGCGCTCCTGGAGGTAGAGCACGCTGGTGACGATGGAGCGCAGTTCGTCGACGGGCGTCTGGAACAGCTCGTCGCGCGGGTAGGTCTCCAGGATCTGGAGCAGATCGCGGCCGTCGTGGCTGTTGGGCGAGAAGCCGGCGCCCTCCAGGACCTCGGCGACCTTGCGCCGGATCACCGGGACCCGGCGTACGGACTCGGTGTACGCGGCCGAGGAGAACAGCCCGAGGAAGCGGCGCTCGCCGACGACGTTGCCCTTGTCGTCGAACTTCTTCACCCCGACGTAGTCGAGATAGCTGGGCCGGTGGACCGTGGCGCGGCTGTTGGCCTTGGTGAGGATCAGCAGCTTGTGCTCGCGGGCCTTGGCCCGGGCGTCGGCGGGCAGCCGGCTGAAGGAGGGACTGACCGGGTGGTCGTCGTCGGCGCCGTGGTGCGGGTCGGAGCGCAGCACGCCGAGTCCGGTGCCGGGGACGGCGGACAGGGCGTCGCTGTCCGTCAGTTGGTACTCGCGGTAGCCGAGGAAGGTGAAGTGGTCGGCGGCGAGCCAGCGCAGCAGCTCGCGGGCCTCCTCGACCTCCTGTTCGCGCAGGTCGTCCGCGGTCGGCTCGCCGGGCAGCTCCTCGGCGATGCGCAGCGCGGCCTCGCGCATCTTCTCCCAGTCCTCGACGGTCTCTCGGACGTCGGACAGGACGCGCAGCAGGTCGGCGGTCATCTGCCGGAGGTCGGCGCGGTCGCTCTCGCGGTCCACCTCGACATGGATCCAGGACTCGGTGAGCGCGTCGTGGGGGCGCTCGGCCGAGGCTCCGATCCCTTCGGGGAGCACCTCGATCAGCTTGCCGGTGACATCACGGCGCACGACGACCTGCGGGTGGATCACGACATGGATGCCGCGGCCCTGCCGGGAGAGTTCGTTGGTGACGGAGTCCACGAGGAAGGGCATGTCGTCGGTGACGACCTCCACCACGGAGTGGCTGCACGTCCAGCCGTTCTCCTCGACCGTGGGGGTGTGGACCCGTACGCTCGCCGTCCCCTGCGGGCGGTTCCCGGCGAGCCGGTAGTGCGAGAGCGCGGCGCCGAGGACATCGGTGGAGTCGCGGCCGGCGAGGTCCTCCGGGGCCGTGTGCAGGTAGTAGCGCTGGAGGTACGCGAGGACCGCGGCGCGGTCGGCGCCGTCCCCGTCCCCGTGCCGGGCGTCGCCCGGACCGCCGCCCGGCCCGGTGCCGTCGGGCCCGGCGGCGGCCGCGTCCTTCCGGAGGCCGCCCCCCAGCCCCCCGGCACCCCCCACCGGGCTGTTCTCAGCGGCCCGGGCCGCCTGTTCGAGCAGCTCGGCCTTGGCTTCGTCCAGCTTGGTCTGCATGTCCTCTGGCTCCTGTCGCGCGCCGTTGCGTGACGTAGGTGAAGGAAGCGACACAACGCCACGACGCGAGGTTTCCGGTCTGGGTCGACGTTATGCCGCGATGAGAGATGTCCGGGGCCTTATTGACCAATTTTGGCAGTCGTCCCGCGTCCGCTGCCGCGACCGGCGGACGACGCCGACGTGGTCCCTGTCCCGGGTGAGCGGCGGTCGCCCGGGCGCGCTGGCGCTCCGGGCGCAGGCCGGGGGCTTCGCTGCCCCCACGGCGTATCGCGCTGATCACGGGCACAAGGCTATCGCCCTCCACCCAGGCTCCGTCATGAGCCGCTTGTGTACAAATGCAAGGCTCCGAATTGGCCACTTCGGACAGGCCCACGGGGTGGCCCGGGGGGACACGGGCGGACCTCTCGCGCGGTCTCACGGACGAGGACGGCACGGGTGGGCAGACTGGTCGACAGGCGGACAGACCGCCCCATCCTTCCCGGGAGCAGCCATGGCAGCCAAGGTCCTGATCGTCACCGGCGACGCCGCCGAGTCCCTCGAAGTCCTCTATCCGTACCAGCGCCTGCGCGAGGAGGGGTACGAGGTCCATATCGCCGCTCCTTCCCGGAAGAAGCTCCGGTTCGTGGTCCACGACTTCGAACCGGGCTTCGACACCTACACCGAGAAGCCCGGTTACACCTTCCCCGCCGACCTGGCGTTCTCCGAGGTCGATCCGACGGAGTACGCGGCCCTGGTCATCCCGGGCGGCCGGGCTCCCGAATACCTGCGCGGCGACGCGGAGCTGCGCAAGATCCTCAAGTCCTTCTTCGACGCGGACAAGCCGGTGGCGCAGATCTGCCACGGCCCGCTGCTGACGGCGGCGATCGGCGAACTCGCCGGCCGCAGGGTCACGGCCTATCCGGCGCTGGAGATCGACATGCAGTCGGCGGGAGCGACGTTCCAGGACGCTGAGGCGGTGGTGGACGGCACCCTGATCTCGTCCCGCGCCTGGCCCGACCACCCGGCCTGGATGCGCGCGTTCCTCACCGTGCTGCGCGCGAAGGCCCCGGTGGCCTGAGGTCTGTCGTTCGGATCAGGCCGGATCAGACCCTGGACCGACCGTTCCGAAGTCCCGCGCGCGGGCCCGGGAGGGCTATGCCAGGTCCCGGGCGAGCGCCACCGCCTCCTCCAGGGTGTCCACGACCGGGACGCCCACCGACTCCAGAGTGGCCCGGCTGTTGCAGCCGCCGGTGTAGAGCACGGCGCGTGCCCCCACATGCGCCGCCGCCACCGCGTCGTCGAGCGCGTCGCCGATCACCACCGTACGGTCGGCGGATATCCTTCCGGCCCCCACGCCCGGCTCGGACCCCACGCCCGACTCGGCCAGCGCGGTCAGATGGCGCTCCAGATGCAGGGCCTTGCTGCCGCCCGACGGGCCCCTGCGGCCGTCGACCCGCAGGAAGTGGCGCTCGATCCCGAAGCCCCGCACCGTCGGGACGAGGTGTTCGTGCCCGTACATGCTGAGCAGCGACTGGCTGCCGCCCGCGAGCGCCCACCCCGCGAGCAGTTCCTCGACGCCGCGCGTCAGCCCGCACCCGTCGCGCCGCTCCGTGTAGTGGCGGTGGAACGACTCGTCCATGACGACCCACTCGGCGTCGCTCGGCAGGCGCCCCATGAGCCGCTCGTAGAAGCGCGGGATGGGCACGCAGTACAGCTCCCGATAGCGGTCGAGCGTGATCGGCGCCAGCCCTATCTCCGCGAAGGCCGCGTTGGTCGCCCCGATGACCGCGCGCATGTCGTCGAGGATCGTGCCGTTCCAGTCCCACACCAGGTGCGTGTTCTGCTTCCCCATGCCCAGAACCGTACCGGGCAGGTCTGACAACGCCCCTCGTCGATCAGGCGATCAGGCGATCAGGTTCGGGATCTCCTGGATCCCGAACCAGAGCAGTTCGTGGTCCTCCGCGCCGTCCACCGTGAACCGCGCGTCGTCGTCCCCGTGGTCCGCGGCGCCCAGCGCCGCCGCCGCTGCCGTCACATCGGCGTCCGCGTCGTCGGAGTCCACGTGCACGGCCGCCGCCTTCGTCAGCGCGATCGCCGCCGCGATCCGCACCTCGCCGAGCGAGGAGGCGTCCAGCCGCAGGTCGGGGTCGGACACGGCCTCCCGGTCCGGTACGTCCGCCGCGACGACCACCCGGCGGCGGGCCGCGGCCGGGTCCGCGGCGATCAGCCGCAACGAGGCGGCGGCGGCCCGGTTGAGCGCGGCGTACTCCAGTTCCTCGATGTCGTCCGAGACGTACCACTCCCGCAGCCCCGGGGTGACCGCGTACGCCGTCAGCGGCCCGGGCCCCAGCTCACCCGTCTTGTGCGCCTCTGCGAGACCGGGCAGCGTCAGGGGGACGTAGACACGCATGGCATGGCCGCTTTCGTCGACGGGAGAACACCTAAGGATACGTGGACCCGTCCCTCTTCGGGGTGACGCTGATGGGGCTCCCAGACGTCCACCGGGAACCGTGCGCGCCCGCGCCACCAGGCCCCGCACCGCCCGGCGATCACCCGGATAGGTGATTTCACCACCCCGTGTCCCGCCCGCGCCCCCTCCTTGCGGCGTCACCCCAAGGGCCCGTAAAAGGTCCCCCAACAGAAGTTACCGACCGGTATCCGACCGGGCGGGCAGAACGGGGGCGATCTGCGTGAACAGGACCACTTCCTCCACTCCCTCCAGCGCCATCAACACCGGGGCCAGGCCGCCGGGCCGCCGCGATCCGCGCAGGCCCGGCACCGTACGCCCGCAGCGCCGCCGGCACGTCCCGCCGCACGAGTTGTTCGCGGAGCGGCTGCTGGCCGTCCTCAGCGGCCACCGGCCCGTGCACTGGATGCTCGGCCAGACCGTCGGCGAGGCGTACGAACAGCTCGTCCGCCTCGCGCCGGGCACCCCGCTCAAGGCCAGGGGCGTCCGCCCGGTGATCCGCACCTGCCGATACTCCCAGCCGAGGCCCGGCGTTCTCGAGGCGTCCGCCAGTGTCGCCGCGGGCGAGCAGGTCCGCGCCCTGGCCTTCCGACTGGAGCAGAGCACCGATCTGCGCTGGCGCTGCGCCGCGGTCGAGGTCGGCGGAGAACGTGTCACCACCGACGCGTGAGCCCCGGCCCATGACCACCCGCCCCGCGACCACCCGCGCCGCGACCACCCGGAGCGCGACCCCCCGGCCCTCGACCGCCCGGACCTCCCGCGACAGCGAAAGGCCGGGGCGCGCACCACGTGTGTGCGCGCCCCGGCCCCTGCGGCGGTCGACGGTCCGGCCGGCGGCCCGGCCCCTCGCCCTACTTCTTGCGGCGGCGTCCGCTGGGCGCGCTCTTCTGCGCCTTGCGGCGCTCGGCCCGCGTCATCCCGTCCGACGTGGAGCGCGTCGGACCCTCCGCGCTCTGGAAGTCGCCCTCGACGATGCCGCCCTCGCCGTCCACCGTGGGGGCGGAGAAGTGCAGCCGGTCGGGCCGCTGCGGCGCTTCGAGCCCCTTCGCGCGGATCTCCGGACGCGCGGTGCCCGCGGGGACCGCGTCCTCCTTCTTGTCGAGCGACGTGCGCTCGGCGGAGTCCTGCACCGGGACCTCCTCGACCTGCTGCTCGACCTGGACCTCCAGGTTGAACAGGTAGCCGACGGACTCCTCCTTGATGCCCTCCATCATGGCGTTGAACATGTCGAAGCCCTCGCGCTGGTACTCGACCAGCGGGTCCTTCTGGGCCATCGCCCGCAGGCCGATGCCCTCCTGGAGGTAGTCCATCTCGTAGAGGTGCTCACGCCACTTGCGGTCCAGGACGGAGAGGACCACGCGGCGCTCCAGCTCACGCATGATGTCCGAGCCGAGCTGGTTCTCCCGCTCCTCGTACTGGGCGTAGATGTCGTCCTTGATGGACTCCGAGATGAACTCGGCGGTGATCCCGGCACGGTCGCCGGCCGCGTCCTCCAGCTCGTCGACGGTGACCTTCGTCGGGTAGAGCTGCTTGAAGGCGCCCCACAGCCGGTCCAGGTCCCACTCCTCGGCGAAGCCCTCGACGGTCTCCGCCTGGATGTACGCGTCGATCGTGTCGTCCATGAAGTGGCGCACCTGCTCCTGCAGGTCCTCGCCCTCCAGGACGCGGCGGCGCTCGCCGTAGATGACCTCGCGCTGCCGGCTCAGGACCTCGTCGTACTTCAGGACGTTCTTACGGGTCTCGAAGTTCTGCTGCTCGACCTGGGACTGCGCGGAGGCGATGGCGCGCGTCACCATCTTGTTCTCGATGGGGACGTCGTCCGGCACGTTCGCCATGGACATCACACGCTCGACCATCTGCGCCTTGAAGAGCCGCATCAGGTCGTCGCCGAGCGACAGGTAGAAGCGGGACTCGCCCGGGTCGCCCTGACGGCCGGAGCGGCCGCGGAGCTGGTTGTCGATACGGCGCGACTCATGGCGCTCCGTGCCCAGGACGTAGAGCCCGCCCAGCTCCTTGACCTCCTCGAACTCCGCCTTGACGGCCTGCTCGGCCTTCTCCAGCGCGGCGGGCAGCGCCGCCGACCACTCCTCGACGTGCTCGACGGGGTCCAGGCCGCGCTGCCGCAGCTCCGCCTCCGCCAGGTCGTCGGGGTTGCCGCCGAGCTTGATGTCCGTGCCACGGCCGGCCATGTTCGTCGCGACGGTGACGGCGCCCTTGCGGCCCGCCTGGGCGACGATCGTCGCCTCGCGGTCGTTCTGCTTGGCGTTCAGCACCTCGTGCTGCACACCGCGCTTGCTGAGCTGCTGCGAGAGGTACTCGGACTTCTCGACGGAGGTCGTGCCGACCAGGATGGGCTGGCCCTTCTCGTGCTTCTCCGCGATGTCGTCCACGACTGCCGCGAACTTGGCGACCTCGGTGCGGTAGATCAGGTCGGACTGGTCCATGCGGACCATCGGCCGGTTCGTCGGGATCGGCACGACGCCCAGCTTGTAGATCTGGTGGAACTCGGCGGCCTCGGTCATGGCCGTACCGGTCATGCCGGAGAGCTTGCCGTAGAGGCGGAAGAAGTTCTGCAGGGTGATCGTGGCGAGGGTCTGGTTCTCGTCCTTGATGTCCACCCCTTCCTTCGCCTCGATCGCCTGGTGCATGCCCTCGTTGTAGCGGCGGCCGGCGAGGATACGGCCGGTGTGCTCGTCAACGATCATGACTTCGCCGTCCATGACGACGTAGTCCTTGTCGTTCTTGAACAGTTCCTTGGCCTTGATGGCGTTGTTCAGATAACCGACGAGCGGGGTGTTCACCGACTCGTACAGGTTGTCGATGCCGAGCCAGTCCTCGACCTTGGCGACCCCGGGCTCGTGGATCGCGACCGTGCGCTTCTTCTCGTCGACCTCGTAGTCGCCGGTCTCCTCGATGCCCTTGAGCGGGTTGCCCGCCTCACCCCTGGTGAGGCGCCTGACCAGCTTGGCGAAGTCGCCGTACCACTTCGTGGCCTGGTCCGCGGGGCCGGAGATGATCAGCGGCGTACGGGCCTCGTCGACCAGGATCGAGTCGACCTCGTCGACCACGGCGAAGTTGTGGCCGCGCTGGACCAGCTCCTCCTTGGACCACGCCATGTTGTCGCGCAGGTAGTCGAAGCCGAACTCGTTGTTCGTGCCGTACGTGATGTCGCACGCGTACTGCTCACGGCGCTGCGCGGGCGACATGTTCGCCATGATGCAGCCGACCTTGAGGCCCAGGAAGTTGTGGACGCGGCCCATCAGCTCGGAGTCACGCTCGGCCAGGTAGTCGTTCACCGTGATCAGGTGGACGCCCTTGCCGGACAGCGCGTTCAGATACGCGGGCAGTGTGCCGACGAGGGTCTTGCCCTCACCGGTCTTCATCTCCGCGACATAGCCGAGGTGCAGCGCGGCGCCACCCATGAGCTGTACGTCGTAGTGACGCTGGCCGAGGACGCGCTTGGCCGCCTCACGGACGGTCGCGAACGCCTCGGGAAGCAGGTCGTCCAGGCTCTCGCCATCGGCGTACCGCTCTTTGTACTCGGCGGTGAGCGCCCGCAACTCGGCGTCGGAGAGGTTGACGAAGTCCTCTTCGATAGAGTTGACCTGGTCCGCGATGCGGTGCAGTTTGCGCAGGATCTTGCCTTCGCCTGCACGCATGAGCTTGTTGAAGACGGACACTGAGGCTGGTCTCCTTGCCGGTCGGGCCTGGCACGTGGGTCGGAATCGGACACGGGCGCGGGCACGGCAGGCGGGCCCCACCGCAACGGCCATCGTAAGCGAGGACTCGGCCACGCCGGGAGGCCGCCGCCACGCGGGTCTGCCGCCGCCCGCATATATGAACGCGCGGGACCCGCGGAAGGTGCCGGTGCCGACCGGAAAAGCATTCGTCCCGGATCGCCCGGCTCAGCAGAATCCGCCTATGGAACCCGTCACGCTCACCACCGAACGGCTCCTGCTGAGCCCGTTCACCGCGGACGACATCGATGTCGTGTACGCGGCTTGCCAGGATCCCGTCATCCAGCGCTGGACGACGATCCCCTCTCCGTACGAACACCATCACGCGGAGCATTTCATCGGACAGATGGTCCCGGACGGCTGGCGCCGGGACACCGAGTACGCCCTCGCCGTACGCCCCCGCTACGGCGGCCCCGTGCTCGCCGCGATCAGCCTCCACCATCCCCGCTCCGGCACCTGGGAGGTCGGCTACTGGACTGCCGAGGAGCACCGGGGCCTCGGCTACATGGCAGAAGCCATCACGGCGATGGCCCACTGGTCGTTCACCGCGCTGGGCGCGGTGCGGATGGAGTGGCGTGCCGAGGTCGGCAACGCGGCCTCACGCGCCGTCGCCGAGAAGACGGGTGTGGTGGTGGAGGGCACGCTGCGCGCGGGACTGCTCAACAAGGGAACCCTGCGGGACTGCTGGGTCGGCGGACTGCTCCCGTCCGACCTGGGGCTGCCGGGACCGTACCCGTATCTGCCGACCCGGCCTTGATCCTTCTGTCCGCCGGCCTCCAGGACCGGCTGTCAGTGCCGCCGTCTATCGTGCGGACCATGACGACTGTGCCGCCCGCCACCGCCGAGCTGTCCGCCGACGAGGCCCGCCGTATCGCGCTGCGCGCCCAGGGATTCCTCGGCGCACCCGACCGGCGCGGCGGCGTCCGGGGGGTGCTGCGCCATCTCGGCGCCGTCCAGCTCGACACGATCTCGGTGCTCGCCCGGTCGCACGAGCTGATTCCGTACGCACGGCTGGGCGGGGTGGGCCGCAGGACGGTCGAGGACGCCTACTGGACTCCGCCCGCGCCCGACGGAGGGGCGCCGGCCGAGCCGCACGCCTTCGAGTACTGGTCCCACGCGGCCTGCGTGCTGCCCATCGAGGAGTGGCCTCACTTCGCCTTCCGCCGCCGTGCCTACCGCGCCCGCCCGCAGTGGTACCACGAGCTGGCGGACGGGGCGTACGACGCGGTGATCAAGCAGTTGCGCACGGAGGGCCCGCTGACCGCCACGGAGCTGGGCGGCGCCAAGAACGGCGGGCCGTGGTGGGACTGGTCCGAGGCGAAGGTCGCCGTGGAGCGCGCGCTGATGTACGGCGAGGTGGTGTGCACCGGCCGGCGGAGCTGGAAGCGGGTGTACGACCTCGCGGAGCGTGCCGTCCCCGCCGCCCTCCTCCATGACGACCTGGACGACACGGAGTGCCTGCGCCGCCTGGTGGCGCTCGCCGGCCGGTCGCTGGGGGTGGGGACGCGCGCCGACATCGCGGACTACCACCGCCTCAAGGGCGAGCAGGTCGACGCGGTGATCGCGGATTCGGGGCTGGTGCCGGTGAGCGTCGAGGGCTGGGCGAAGCCCGCCTGGGCGGACCCGGCGGCGCTGGCCACCACCCCGCGTGGCCGGCACCGTACGACGCTCCTGTCGCCGTTCGACTCGCTCATCTGGGAGCGGGCCCGCACCGAGCGGATCTTCGGCTTCACCCACCGGCTGGAGGCGTACGTCCCCAAGCCGAAGCGGATATACGGCTACTTCGCGATGCCGCTGCTCTCCGGTGGCCGGCTGCTCGGCCGGGTCGACCCGGCCCGCGAGGGGAAGACACTGGTGGCCAAGCAGGTCTCCCTGGACACCCCGAAGGGCGTCTCCCCCATGGCGACGGCGCTGCGGGAGGCGGCGGAATGGGTCGGCTGCTCGGACGTACGGGTGGAGCGCGTCGACCCGCCCGCGCTGCGCGCCCCGCTGGCCCGGGCGCTCACCGACGCGGCGTGACGGGCGGGCCGGACGCGGGGTCAGCGGATTTCGAGGATCTTCTCGCGCATCGCGTAGACCACGGCCTCCATCCTGGAGTGGAGCTGGAGCTTCTCCAGGATGTTGCGGACATGGTTCTTCACGGTGTTCTCCGAGATGAACAGCTCCTTGGCGATGTCCCGGTTGTTCATGCCCGTGGCCACCAGCTTCAGGACCTCCAGCTCGCGCTCGGTCAGCCGGGGCGCCGGCACGAGCCTGCGCTCGTCGGTGCGCTGGATCATCGACTTGAACTCGGTGAGCAGCTTGGACGCCATGGACGGGCTGATCTGCGACTGGCCGTCGGCCACGGCGCGGATCGCGGTGGCGACCTCGTCGGTGGAGATCTCCTTGAGGAGATAGCCGGTGGCGCCCGCCTTGATCGCGTCGTAGAGGTCGGCCTCCTCGTCGCTGATCGTCAGCATGATGATCTTGGCGCTGGGGGCCACCTCCTTGATGGAGGTGCACGCCTCGATGCCGCCGCGCTTGGGCATCCTGACGTCCATCAGCACGATGTCGGGCAGCAGGTCCGCGGCCTTGTCGACGGCCTCGGCCCCGTCACCGGCCTCCCCGACGACCTGGATGTCCTCCTCCTGCGCGAGGACGATCTCCAGCCCGCGGCGGAAGAGCGCGTGGTCGTCCACGACGAGGACCCGGATCGGCTCCGGCCGCGAGCCGCCCCGCTCCGCGTCGGTGTCGGACCCGGCGCCGCCGAGCGCGCCGCCGGCCCCACCGGCGTGATGCACCGGTCCGAAGCTGTCCGCCATCGTTCCTCCCCCTGAAGGCCGGGGCCCGCATTCATGAGAGCCGGCCAACCGCAGTTCGCAGACCACTTGTTGGCGTGCGCCTCCATGATTTCATGCCCGCGCGGCCGAGGGGTCGTCCTCAGGACGCACCAAGGCGCCCCCGGGGGCTCTACGAGCGCCCGGGGACACCATCGAGCGTAGAATTCCGGCCTCTTTTCCGGCTGAATTCCAGCGGTCCGGCCGGTGTGCCAGCCGTACCGCCAGGTGTGCCGGCCGTACCGCCAGGTGTATCCGCCGTTCCGGCCGCCGGTGTCAGCCGTCGAGGACGTGTCAGCCGTTCGGGACGTCTCAGCCCCTCAGGACGGGTGTCAGCCGTTCGGGACGGTCTCAGCCGCCGAGAGCGCCGCCGGCGCCGCCCGCCTCCGAGCCGGCCAGCGGGTCCGTCCGGAGATGAATGACGCCGTAGTCGTAGGCGTGGCGACGGTAGACGACGCTGGGTTCCTTGGTGTCGGAATCGACGAAGAGATAGAAGTCGTGGCCGACCAGCTCCATCTCGTAGAGCGCCTGATCGAGGGTCATCGGTGCGGCGACATGGGTCTTCTCACGGACCACCAGCGGTCCTTCGCCCTGCACCTCGAGCGTGCCGATCATGGTGGTCGGCACCGCGTCCCGGGCCTCCTCCGCCGCGGTCGCGCCGTTCGCGTTCAACTGGGCCACGCCAGGAACGACATCGACGACCTCGGCTGCCGACAACCGGCCGTTGCCCCGCCGGTTGTGACGCTTCTCGTGCTGCTTGCGCAGCCGCGCCTCCAACTTGCCCGTGGCCAGGTCGAGCGCCGCGTACGGATCGGCGGCCGCCGCCTCCGCACGGATCACGGGGCCCCGCGAATGAAGGGTGATCTCCACCCGGTCACTGCGGTCGGCCTGCCGCGGATTCGGCTCCTTGGACACCTCGACATCGAGGCTGATCACCTTGGCGTCGAGCTTCTGGATCTTCTCCAGCTTCAGCTTCTCCGCCACGTGCTTGCGGAACCGCTCGGGCACCTCTGTCTTACGGCCCTTGACGACGATGTCCACGCAGAACTCCGTTCCCGGATCACTCCGCCTCGCTGCGGAGTCACTCCTTGTTGCACCAGACCCCGGTAGTCACCGGAGCCTCGGACTTGGCGACTTCACCTCCTCCTCCCCCAGCGGCGAGATCCCCACTCCCCAAAACTTCCGGGGGTCTGAAAAGCGCCGGAGCACACCAGTGCATTCAACGAGTCACGGCTCGCGCCATTCCTCATAACCGAACATAGACCTCCCGGACGGGTGTCGGCACCCGCTACCGGCACGTACCTCTGTTCAGGTTTTTCCTGCCCTGTTCACCTGCAACGATGCACGGTCCCCGTCAGTTCCGATTTATTTCGAAAGACAGCGGCGGAGCGGCTACGACAGCGGCACTCACCGGTACGAATCCGGGAATGCCGGGGCCCATGGCGGCACGCAGTGCCCTCGCCCCTTCCGCGAGCGAAGCACCGGTCGTCATGAGGTCGTCGACCAGGACCACCCGGCCGCCCTCCAGCAGCCGCGTACCCCCGACGGCGACTTCCAATGCCCCCGAAAGGTTCGCCTGTCTCTGCCGGGCGCCGAGGCCCGCCTGATCGGCGACCGGCCGGCGCTGCCGCAGCACCGGCAGGACCCGGCACTCCCGCCCCGAACGCCGCAGCTCTCCCGCGGCGGCCAGCGCGACCCTGCGGCCCGCGTCGTGCCCCCGCGCCCCCACCGCGCGCCGCGTGGACGGCACCGGCACGAGCAGCAGCGGCCCCACACCCGTGCCGGGCGGCGCGGCGGCCCGCACAGCGCCCGCCAGAGCCTGCCCCAGCGGCGCGGCGAGCCCCAGCGCCCCGCGCTCCTTGTGGGCCAGCAGAACCGCCCGTACGGCGTCCTCGTAGGGAGCCGCGGCATGGACCGCCGGGAGCCCCGCCGGCTCCGGCACCGGCCGCACCCGGCACGGCCACGTCCCGTACAGCGCCCGGCCGCACGGCTCGCACAAAGGAGTCCTGGGGCTTCCGCACCCGCCACAGGCGACCGGCAGCACCAGGCCGGTGATCTCCCGCCACCACGCCCGCATGAGACACACTGTGCCAACCTCGACGGCACGGGACCACCCCTGTGGACAACTCGGTCCCGCAAACCCCGCAACCAGCCGTTTCCACCTCGTCGGCCGACCGTTTCCAGCCCCGCGCGCGAGCCCGGCGTGATCCGGACGAAAGACCCTGGACGTCAGCCCGGACAAGTCCCTGGACGTCAGCCCGGATAGACGGGCGACGACCCCACTTCGACCATCGTCTGCCAGTTCGCCCCCGTGGGCAGCCGTACGATCCCCGCGTCCTCGGAGTCGGCCACCACCGGCTGCTGGTCGTCGTCCGCCGCGGCGATCGCCGTCACCTGGTTGAGCCCGGGCAGCACGCTCGACGCCGAGGTCGATCCGTCCGTCTGGAGGTAGCGGACCTGCTGCACACCCCCCTGCTCCTTGCCGACCACCACGAGCCTGCTCGGACCGGCCCAGGAGACCGCCGTGACCGTCTCCAGCTGCGGGGCCGCCGACTGGAGTTCCGCCACGGACACCACCGGATCGGCCCCGGCGCCGTGCCGCTCCACCCGGCCGATCTGCAGCGTGGTCCTGCCGTCCTTCGCCAGCAGCAGCGCGATCCGTACCCCGTCCGCCGACACCCGCAGCCCCTCGATGCGCGCGCCGCCCAGACCGTCGACCGTGACCGTCTGCGGCTCACCCGCACCGTCCGCGAACCGCAGCAGACGCGGCTCCGCCGGGTCCCGGTCGGCGATCCACAGATCACCGCGCCCGTCCCAGCTCGGCGCCGACAGCCGGTGCCGGTCGTCCGGCCCCTTGCTGGTCAGCAGCGGGTCGCCCGGCTCACTGTCCGCGAGGATCGATGACACGTACAACGACTGGGCGTCCTTGGTGACCCCGGCGGCGTGCTTCTCGTCGCGCGCCACCCCGACCCAGCCCAGCTTCAGATCGCCCTTGCCCAGCGGCCCGATGACCTGCGACCGGTCCACGCTCTCGCCGCCGCCCGCCTGGAGCAGCGACAGGCGCCCCCGGTCGTCCACGTAGTACGGGTTGTCGGGCCGGCCGGTGGTGCGGTCCGGCGCGAACTCCTCCGCCTGGTCGCCGCTGAGCACACAGAGCGACGAACCGTCGGCCAGCAGCTCGACCTGCCCCACCCGTGTCGCCGTGAGGTCCCGCAGCGTGAACAGCAGCTGCGCGGCCATCTTCCGGCACTGCGTGCGTCCCGCCTTGGCCGCCTTCTCGTTGAGCGGCACCTTCAGCGCGTTCCGGTCGTCGAACTCCAGCGACGTGGTGCCCTTCTGCAGCGCCGTACCGGTGGGGAACGGGGAGTCGACGACCCTCTTCAGCCAGTTCGTCGGCCCGTCGAGCAGCACCTTGACCGCCTGCGTGACCGGATCCATCCGGGTCGTGGGGTCTATGCGCTGCCGGATGTAGACCGGATCGGCGACCAGCCAGTTCTCCCCGGAGGCGAAGTAGTACTTGTTGACCGACCGGTAGTTGCGCTGGAAGTCCGACTCACCGAGCACCAGCCCCTGCGGCAGACCGTCGATCCGCCACTCCTTGGTGCCGCCGATGTTCTGCCGCACCAGGTGGATGCTGCCGTTGTACGCCGTGGGCTCCAGCGGCTGATAGGCATGCGAGGAGTCCATGTCGGCGATCCGGTCTCCGTACAGCGGATACGTCAGACCGCCGCTCTCCGAGCCGGACGCCTCCTGCGGAACCGCGGGATCCGGCGCGGCGCGCAGCACCGTCGTACCGGCGCCCGGCTGCCAGGAGCGGGACGCCGTCGGCGTCAGATACTTCCTGGCCATCGCGAAATCGGGATCGTCACTGGTCATCGCCTCCAGGAAGCCGTCGACGATCTCGGCGGGCCCCGCCTTCTCGCGCGGCGGCACGGCGTACACCCGGACCTGGGACTCACCCGGCGGGGACGCCTTGACCGGCTCCACGTCCCCGCTGTCCGGGATCGACGCGCACCCGGCCAGCAACACGGCGAGCACGCCGAGCGCGGCCGGCATCCGCACCACCCTCCCCGGCCCGAACCGACGGCGGTCAGCGCCCACGTATCGTGTCCTCCCGCTGCGGAGCCGACGGTGCGGATCCTTCGGATTCTTCGGTGGTCCGGGGACCGTTCTCGGGGGCCCGCTCCCCGGCGGGCCGTGCCACCACCCGGGCGCCGCTGCCCGGCAGCGCCGCGGGATCCACCGCGGCGGTCGCCCGGGGCGGTGCGGGCGGTCCCGCCGTCGCCTGGAGCGGTGAGCGGTCCACCCGCGGCTGCGTCGGCACGCTCGCCAGCCGGTGCGCGCTCTCCTTCAGCTCTTGGGCCCCGCCGCTCTCCCGGTTGCGCCGCGAGTCCTCGGGCTCCAGCGGTATGGGGGAGCCGCGCAGCGCCTCGTCGGCCGTACGCGGCAGCGTCAGCCGGAACTGGGAGCCCCCGCCGGGCTCGCCCCACGCCTGGAGCCAGCCGCCGTGCAGCCGCGCGTCCTCGACGGCGATCGACAGCCCGAGCCCGGTGCCGCCCGTGGTCCGGGCACGGGCCGGGTCCGCCCGCCAGAAACGGTTGAACACGCGAGTGGCCTCGCCCGGCTTGAGCCCCACCCCGTAGTCGCGCACGGCGACCGCGACGGCACCGCCCGCCACTCCGAGCCGTACGACGACATCCCGGCCCTCGCCGTGCTCGACGGCGTTGACGACCAGATTGCGCAGCACCCGCTCCACCCGGCGGGCGTCCGCCTCGGCGACCACGGGCTGTTCGTCCCCGAGCACCCGGATCCGGCTGCCCTTGCGCTCGGCCAGCGGCTCGGCGCCGCCGATCACCCGGCGTACGACCTCGCGCAGATCTATCGGCTCGGCCTCCAGGGCCGCCGCGCCCGCGTCGAAGCGGCTGATCTCCAGCAGGTCGGAGAGCAGCGACTCGAAGCGGTCGAGCTGGTCCCCGAGCAGTTCGGCGGAGCGCGCGGTCACCGGATCGAAGTCGGCGCGCGCCTCGTGGATGACGTCGGCGGCCATCCGTACGGTCGTCAGCGGGGTGCGCAGTTCGTGCGAGACGTCGGAGACGAAGCGCCGCTGCATCCGGGAGAGTTCCTCCAGCTGCTGGATCTTGAGCTGGAGATTCTGCGCCATCTTGTTGAAGGCCTCACCGAGCCGGGCGATGTCGTCCTCGCCGGTGACCTTCATACGTTCCTGGAGCCGGCCCGTGGAGAGCCGCTCGGCGATCCCCGCGGCCATCCGTACGGGGGTCACGACCTGCCGCACCACCAGCCAGGCGATGGCGCCCAGCAGGACGACCACGAAGAGCCCGGCCGTGGCGAGCGTGCCCTTGACCAGATTGAGGGACTGCTCCTCCTGCGTCAGCGGGAAGAGGTAGTACAGCTCGTACGCGTTGCCGTTGGCGTCGTTCAGCCGCTTGCCGACGATCAGCCCCGGCTCCGGATCCCGGTCCTCGGTGGCCCGGGTGTACCGGATCTGCGCGTACGTCTCGTACGTTCCGGTGCCCTGCGCGACCGCGGTCCGCAGATCGGCGGGAACGCTGGAGAAGTCGACCCCGCCGGAGACCCGGGGCGCCCGGCTGGTGGATGCCGCGTCCTGGCCGTCGGGGCTCAGCGCGACCACGTTGAAGGCCCCGGGACCGCCACTGGCGAGCTGTTCGACCAGGTCCGACCGCCAGTTGACGGAGTTCCGGCCCGACCGGCCGCTCTCCTCGTCGCCGTTCCGGCCGCCGAGCGCCGCCGGGGAGTCGGCCTTCTCCTTGGCCACGGTGAAGCCGCCGGCCGCCTGGCTCTGCGCGGCCTTCTCCTTGGCTTCGAGCAGCCCGTTGCGGACCTGCCCGATGACCACGAACCCGAGCAGCAGCACCACACCCAGCGACATCAGCAGCGTCGCCGCGACGACCCGGAGCTGGATGTTGCGCCGCCACAGCCGCACGGCGGGCAGCAGCGGACGCCGCACCCAGCGCACCAGCAGCCGCAGCACGGGACCGCCCGGTGAGCCGTCCTGGAGCAGCCGACCGCTCTGGAACAGCCGGCTCACCCCCGCGAAGGCACGCCCGGGCCCGGCAGCCCGCCCCGCACGGACTCCCGGCTCACCGGGCTTCGGAGCAGCGCTGCCGCCGGACATGTCAGCTCGGCCCTGCCTTGTAACCGACACCACGGACGGTCACCACGATCTCCGGACGCTCGGGGTCCTGCTCAACCTTGGAGCGCAGCCGCTGCACATGCACATTCACCAGCCGGGTGTCCGCGGCATGCCGGTAACCCCACACCTGTTCGAGAAGCACTTCCCGGGTGAACACCTGCCACGGCTTACGGGCCAGCGCGACCAGCAGATCGAACTCCAGCGGGGTCAGGGCGATCGACTGCCCGTCCCGCTTCACGGAGTGCCCCGCCACATCGATGACCAGGTCACCGATGGTCAACTGCTCCGGCGCCGGCTCCTCCGACCTGCGCAGCCGTGCCCGGATACGGGCCACCAGCTCCTTCGGCTTGAACGGCTTGACGATGTAGTCGTCGGCCCCCGACTCCAGCCCCACCACCACATCGACCGTGTCGCTCTTGGCCGTGAGCATGACGATGGGCACCCCGGACTCGGCCCTGATGAGCCGGCACACCTCGATGCCGTCCCGTCCGGGCAGCATGAGGTCGAGCAGCACCAGATCCGGCTTGGCCTCCCGGAAGGCCGCGAGTGCCTTGTCACCGTCCGCTACGAACGACGGCTCGAAACCTTCACCACGCAGCACAATCCCGAGCATCTCGGCCAGTGCGGTGTCGTCATCGACGACAAGGACGCGTCCCTTCATATCGACATCATCCCATTTTCATTTCCGTTGCGTAGACACGCGTGACCTGTCTCACTGACCGGCGCCGACGTGCGCCGATGCCTCTGTGTGACCGTCGCCGTCCCTCGGCGTTGATGTCAAGCATTGATGTCAAACCCACTGCGGTGGACCCGAGCCCTGGCCGACCGCCACGGCATCCCCCACCCGCATCCCGCCTCCCATCGCCCCCACACGGTAGTGGAGCGGACGGCGATCCCCGGACGGTCCGTCCGCTCGCTCAGGAGGCGGCCGTGTTGCGCCACACCGTGAGGTCCACGCTGACGAACTGGCTCGGGGAATCCTTCGGCGCGAAACCGAGGACGGTGACCAGGCCGTAGTGGCCCGAGCCGGTCTTCACGCAGATCCGCGCACCCTTGCTGAGCGTGTCCTTCGAAATGGACGTGGTGTAACGGGTGTTGGCACGACACCCGGCAGCCCGGACGGCGCAGCACCGGGTCCTGCGACACCTGGCCGCACCACTCGGTGATCCGAGCGGTGAACGGCCTCGGCGTGGCGTCCTTGGTGAGGCAGCCGGTAACGACCTCCCGCAGCCCATCCGCCAGCCGGGGCACGTCCGGGTCCGCGTGCACGATCCGGCAGAGGACCGCGTGCGAGGCCCCCTCACCGAAGGCGGCGGCGCCCGTCGCGGGCAAGACCGCGATCTGGCCGAGAGCCAAGATGTCGGTCGCCGCCGTGCAACTCCTCCCCGCCGCCTGCTCGGGCGCCATGAAAAACGGGGTGCCGACACTGACACCGCCCCCCGCCCAGCCCGAGGCCGCCCGGACAAGGCGGCAGTCTCCGCCTACGCCCCCGCCTGCCTATCCCTGGCGCACAGCTCCGCGATCCCCTCCCCGGTCACCGGGGACAGCACACCGCGTTCGGTGACGATCGCCGTCACCAGTTCCGGAGGGGTGACATCGAAGGCCGGGTTGAACGCCTGCGTTCCCAGCGGGGCCACCGGCATCCCCCCACCGCTCTCCACCCCCGCCACCACCACCTGCGGAGCCGTGACCTCCGTCACCTCCTGCCCGGGCCGCTGCTCGACCTCTATCGACGCCCCGTCCGCGGTCTCCAGATCGATCGTCGTCGTGGGGGCCACCACGATGAACGGGACATGGTGGTACCTGGCGAGCACGGCGAGCGGATAGCTCCCCACCTTGTTCGCCACCGAACCGTCGGCGGCGATCCGGTCCGCCCCGATCAGCACGGCGTCCACCTCCCCCGCGGCGAAGAGCGAACCCGCCGCGTTGTCCGTCAGCAACGTGTACGCCATCCCGTTGCGCGCCGCCTCGTACGCCGTCAGCCGCGCCCCCTGGAGAAGCGGACGGGTCTCGTCCACCCACAGGCGTCGCAACCGACCCGCACGGTGGGCCGACCGGGCCACCGCGAACGCGGTGCCCTCCCCACCCGAGACGAGCGCCCCGGTGTTGCAGTGGGTCAGGATCCGGTGACCGCCCCCCGGCAGCAGCTCATCGAGGAGCGCGAGCCCGAACGCCGCCATCTCCGCACTGGCCTGCGCGTCCTCCCGGTGCAACAGCTTCGCCTCGGTGAGCGCGGCAGCCGCCGCCTCCACCGGATCCGCCCCCCGGTCGACCGCCGCACGGTACGCGTCACGAGCCCGGCGCACCCCGTACCCCAGATTCACCGCGGTGGGCCGCGCCCCCGCCAACTGCTCCGCCGCGTCCTCGACGTCAAAGCCGCGCGCCGCCGCCAGCGCCACCCCATAGGCACCCGCGATCCCCAGCAGCGGCGCTCCCCGGACCGCCAGCGTCCTGATCGCCACCACCAGCGCCGGCACATCCGTACAGACCAGCTCCGCCTCCTCGACCGGCAGCCGCGTCTGGTCCAGAAGGACCAGTACGGGCCCTTCGGGCGGCTCGTCCCAGCGGAGGGAAGGGAGCATCGGCGGCTCCGCGCCGACCGAGGTGTGTGCGTACTGATCAGCCATCCGCCCAGTCTGCCCGCTGCGGCACACACTATGAAGGCAGCAACGGAAGCGATAAGGAGACACAGCCCCCGGTCCGTCCTGACGCAACGCGTGGCACGATGGCTGCCAGGCCCTGTTTCCCGGATCTCCGTGGGACCGGAACTCCCGGCACGGCACCGCGCCGCCGATCCACGGAGATCCGGGAAACAGGACCCAGGTCGTGTCCGGCGGACCTTCACAGGCCCGCGACGCCCCGCACCGCAACCCGCAGGGGTGCCGGTGTCACCCCGGTACCCCAGGTCCGTCGACGACACCGGTCCGCCACCACGCGGCGCACGCCACCGGCGGCGACTCCCGCCACCGGTGCGGCGGACGGAGCCCGGGCCACGCAGCTCCACCGGACCCGACCTGGCCCGCCGCCCCGCTCCGCGGACGGGCACCGTCGAAGCGCCGACTCTCCGAGCCGGCCTCTCAACCAATCCACGAGGTGGACGACCGTGAACGACACTCCGGGCTGGGCCTCGCCCGGATCCGCCCCGTCCGACGGCCAGGACACCACGGTGCCACGGCCCGCAACGCCCGCCGACGACACCGGCTCCACCTCGAAGTGGTCCGCGGCCCAGCCACCGGCCGGACAGTGGTCCCCGCCGAGCGCCCCCGGCCCCGCCACCCCCGGACCCACGCGGGGCTGGGGCGGCCCGCCCCCGGGCGGCGGCCCCGGCTGGGGCAGACCGCCTGTCGCCAAGCCGGGCGTCATCCCGCTCCGCCCGCTCAGCGTCGGCGAGATCCTCGACGGCGCCGTGTCGACCCTGCGCGCGCACTGGCGCACGGTACTGAGCGTCAGCCTCGCCGTCTCCGTGGTCTCCCAGATCGGCGACATCCTCCTCCGGCGTTATCTGCTGCCCGAGCCGGTCGTGCTCGACCCGAACGCGACACCGTCGGAACTGCTCAGCCAGACCACCGAATCGGCGCAGTCGCAGCTCGCCGCCGACATCCCCTCGCTCGCCATCATGGTGATCTGCACACTCTTCACCACCGCGATACTCACCGTGGTGATCAGCCGCTCCGTGCTGGGCCGTCCCGTCACCCTCGCGGACGCGTGGCAAGAGGCCCGCCCCCGCCTCCCCAAGCTGCTCGGCTTCACCCTGCTGCTGCCGCTCATGAGCGCCCTCGTACTGCTCGTCGGCATGCTGCCCGGCCTGCTGATCGGATCCACGGCCGGAGCCGCGCTCTCCCTGCTCGGCGCGACGGCGGCCTTCGTCGTCGTCATCTGGCTGATGGTCCGCTTCAGCCTCACCTCCCCCGCACTCATGCTGGAACGCCGCGGAATCATCCCGTCGATGCGCCGCTCCGCCAAGCTCGTGTCGGGCGCCTGGTGGCGCACCTTCGGCATCCTGGCCCTGACCCTGCTCCTCTCCTTCCTGCTCTCGCTCGTCATCGCCATACCGTTCGCGATCATCGGCACCGCCGTGGACGGTGACGGCCTCACCGGCTGGCCCTTCCTCATCGTCACCGGCATCGGCGCCGTGATCGCCTCCACGATCACCTACCCGATCTCCGCCGGGGTGACGGTCCTCCTCTACGTGGACCAGCGCATCCGGCGCGAGGCCCTCGACCTCGAACTCGCACGCGCAGCGGGCGTACCGGGCTACGGCACCCAACAGCCGGGCCGAGACCTCTCCGGGAGCTGATGCGGTGTCCATCGTGGGGGGAACGACGAGGCACTCGCTGACACGCACGAGCGGCGACCTGCCGGTGGACACCTCCCGCGTCCCCGCCCGCGAGGCGGCGGAGCAGGAACTGTCCAAGCCGATGTACCACGAGAACGACCCCAACCTCCTGGAACGCGCCCTCGACCGCATCAGGGAGTGGATCGGCGAACTCCTCGACGCCGCCTCCGGCGCCGCGCCCGGCGGACCGCTCGGACTCGTCGTGGTCACCCTCATCGTCGTGGCCCTCTGCGCCGCCCTGTGGTGGCGGCTGGGCACCCCCGGCCGTACGGCCGCCACGACGGGCACCCTCTTCGACGACGGCCCCCGCAGCGCCGCGGAACACCGCACCACGGCGGAGACACACGCGGCGGCCCACCGCTGGACGGAGGCCGTCCAGGAACGGATGCGCGCCATCGTCCGCTCCCTGGAGGAACGGGCCCTGCTCGACCCCCGCCCCGGCCGCACCGCCGACGAAGCGGCCTCCGAAGCGGGGGGCGCGCTCCCGGGCCACGCCGCCCGACTGCGCACCGCCGCCCGGGAGTTCGACGACGTCACATACGGGGGCCGCACCGCCGACGAACGGGCATATCTGCTGCTGCGCGACCTCGACACCGACCTCGAACGAACGAAGCCGCACCTGAGCACCGTCACCGGAGGAACAACCGAGTGACCTCCACCATCAGCCCCACCTCGCTCGCCCCGAGCACCCGCCAGCTCTGGACACGCGGCCGCGGGCTCCTCCTCGCCCTCCTCGTCCTGCTGACGGCGGGCATCACCCTGGCCGCCCTGCGCTCCGGCGACCAGCACGGCCGTCTCGACCCGCGCTCCGCGGACCGGTACGGCAGCCGCGCCGCCGCGGAGCTGCTCAGGGACCGCGGGGTCTCCCTCACCGTCCACACCACACTGCGCAAGGCCACGGCCGCCGCCGGTCCCGACACCACCCTGCTGGTCACCAACCCCGACCTGCTGACACCTACCCAGCAGCACACCCTGCGCGCCCGAACCACCGCCGCGGGCGGCCGCACCGTCCTGCTCGGCCCGGGCCCACCGTCCCTCGGCGTCCTGGCACCCGGAGTCCGTACGAACACCCCCGGACCGGTCGCGGCACGCGCCCCCCGGTGCTCGCTGCCCGCCGCCGTCCGCGCGGGCAGCGTAGACATCGGCGGGAAGCGATACGAGACGGACACACCCGGCACCGACTCCTGCTACCCGAGCGACGGCGTGCCGACCCTCCTCAGGATCCCGGACCCGATGACCGGCTCCACGGGCATGCCGTCCACCGACACCACGGCCGGCGACACCGTCCTGCTCGGATCCCCCGACATCCTGTACAACGACCGCCTCGACCAGCAGGGCAACGCGTCGCTGGCCCTTCAACTCCTCGGCTCCCGGCCTCATCTCGTCTGGTACCTCCCTTCCCTCAGTGACGACTCCGCCTCCGGTGCCGACGGTGGCGAGGGCAACGCCGGCACAACCTTCCTCGAACTGATCCCTTCCGGCTGGCTCTGGGGCGCCTTCCAGCTCTTCCTTGCCGCGCTGCTCGCCGCCGTCTGGCGCGCCCGCAGGCTCGGCCCGCTCGTGACCGAACGCCTCCCCGTGGCCATCCGCGCATCCGAGTCCACCGAGGGACGCGCCGGCCTCTACCGCAAGGCGAACGCGCGCGACCATGCCGCGTCAGCTCTGCGCGCGGCCACCCGTGACCGCCTCGCCCCACTTCTCGGCGTACCTCCCACCAAGACGCACAGCGCCGACACACTGATCCCCGCGGTCTCCGCCCGTCTCCCGGACACAGACCACACCCCGGCCGCCCTCCTCTTCGGCCCGGCCCCCAGCAGCGACGCCGCTCTCATCCGCCTGGCGGACCAACTCGACGCCCTCGAAAGAGAGGTACGCACCTCATGAGTGCCCCGACCGCACAGAACGCCGGGTCCCCCGGGCCCGCCGGGAACACGGAGAACGCCCGCGCGGCCCTGGAAGCCCTGCGCGCCGAGATAGCGAAGGCAGTGGTCGGCCAGGACCCCGCCGTCACCGGGCTCGTCGTAGCCCTGCTCTGCCGCGGCCACGTCCTCCTCGAAGGAGTCCCCGGCGTCGCCAAGACCCTGCTCGTCCGGGCCCTCGCCGCCTCCCTCGAACTCGACACGAAGCGCGTTCAGTTCACCCCCGACCTGATGCCGAGCGACATCACCGGCTCACTTGTCTACGACTCCCGCACCTCGGAGTTCTCCTTTCAGCCCGGCCCGGTCTTCACCCATCTGCTGCTGGCGGACGAGATCAACCGCACCCCGCCCAAGACCCAGTCGTCCCTCCTGGAAGCCATGGAGGAACGCCAGGTCACGGTCGACGGTGTCGCGCGCCCACTGCCCGACCCGTTCCTGGTCGCCGCGACCCAGAACCCGGTCGAGTACGAGGGCACCTACCCTCTGCCCGAGGCTCAGCTCGACCGCTTCCTGCTCAAACTGACGGTTCCGCTGCCCTCACGCGACGACGAGATCAGCGTGCTGACCCGCCATGCGGAAGGCTTCGATCCACGCGATCTGCAGGCCGCGGGGGTACGGCCCGTCGCCGGCCCCGCCGACCTGGCAGCGGCGCGCGACGCGGTCGCCAAGACGTCTGTCTCACCCGAGATCGCGGGCTATGTCGTCGATATCTGCCGTACCACGCGTGAATCCCCCTCGCTCTCCCTCGGAGTCTCCCCACGAGGAGCCACCGCCCTGCTCTCCACCGCCCGTGCCTGGGCCTGGCTCACCGGCCGTGACTACGTCATCCCCGACGACGTAAAGGCCCTGGCTCTTCCCACACTGCGCCATCGCGTCCAACTCCGGCCCGAAGCAGAGATGGAGGGAGTCACTGCCGACTCCGTCATTACCGCGATCCTCGCCCATGTCCCCGTACCCAGATGAGGTGGTAAAACCGTGGCCCTCACCGGTCGGAGCGCTCTCCTCGCGGCTCTCGGCTCGCTCCCCGTCGGTGTCTTCGCCCCCAGCTGGGCGGGGATCCTCGCCGTCAATGCGCCGCTCTCGATCGCCATTCTGTGCGACTACGCACTGGCGACGCCAGTGCGAACACTCCAATTCACTCGAAGCGGTGACACATCGGTTCGACTCGGCGAGAGCGCCGAAGTCCACCTGACCGTCACCAACCCCTCCCGGCGCCGCCTTCGCGCCCAGCTCCGCGACGCCTGGCCGCCCAGCAGCTGGCCCGCGGGAGCCGACCAGTCGAGCTCACGGCACACGACGACCGTCCCACCGGGCGAACGCCGCCGGCTCACCACCCTCCTCCGCCCCACTCGACGCGGCGACCGCCACGCGGAACGAGTGACCGTGCGCTCGTTCGGGCCACTGGGTCTGGCCTCGCGCCAGGGCAGCCACAGCGTCCCCTGGACCGTGCGCGTGCTTCCGCCTTTCACCAGCCGAAAGCACCTCCCGTCCAGACTCGCCCGGCTGCGAGAGCTCGACGGCCGCACCAGCGTGCTGACCCGCGGCGAGGGCACCGAGTTCGACAGCCTGCGGGAGTACGTGACGGGCGACGACACCCGGTCCATCGACTGGCGGGCCACCGCGCGCCAGTCGACCGTCACCGTACGCACATGGCGCCCCGAACGGGACCGCCACCTCCTCATCGTCCTCGACACCGGCCGCACCTCGGCGGGCCGTGTGGGCGACGTCCCGCGTCTCGACGCCGCCATGGACGCCACGCTCCTCCTGACAGCCCTCGCCTCACGAGCGGGCGACCGGGTTGATCTCCTCGCCTACGACCGGCGCACTCGTGCTCAGGTCCAGGGCCGTTCGTCAGGCGACGTCCTGCCGGCCATGGTGAACGCGCTGGCACCACTGGAACCGGAGCTGGTCGAAACAGACGCACGCGGTCTCAGCGCGGCAACACTGAAGGGCGCCCCACGCCGATCGCTCATCGTCCTGCTCACGAGCCTCGACACGGCGCCCGTGGAGGAAGGCCTTCTCCCTGTCCTGCCGCAGCTCACCCGGCGCCACACCGTCATCGTCGCCTCGGTCGCCGATCCTCATATCGAGAAGATGAGCACGGCACGCGGCACAGTGGACGCGGTGTACGAAGCCGCCGCCGGCGCCCAGGCGCAGGCCCAGAGACGACGTACGGCAGATCTGCTCCGGAGCAAGGGCGTCACGGTCGTGGATGCCACCCCCGAGAAACTGGCCCCGGCTCTGGCCGACGCATATCTCGCGCTCAAAACAGCCGGACGCCTCTAGGGCAGACGAAGTGAGGGATGAGGTGAGGTGAGACGGTGCGGGGCGGAGGATGAGAAAACAGCGCCCTGTCCCGTCGACACCACCCCTGAATGACCCCTGAACGCAGAAATGCCCCGCACCATACGGTGCGGGGCATTCCCACAATAATTGTTCGGCGGCGTCCTACTCTCCCACAGGGTCCCCC
>NZ_JBHYZP010000053.1:11633-46405 GCF_042752355.1 Streptomyces sp. NPDC059255 | reverse complement strand
GCCCCCCGCCCGGCGCGGAACGCCGTGGGGGGGCGCCGCCGCGGCGGCACGGGGCCGACGGCCCCCGGCCGGGCGCCGTACGGCTGCGGCGGCGCCGTTCCGTACGGCCCGCGGACCGGCCGGATCAGTCCCGACCGGTCAGTACCCGACCGGTCAGTACCCGACCGGTCAGTCCCCGATCAGCGCGTCGACGAAGGCGCCCGGCTCGAACGGCGCCAGATCGTCCGGGCCCTCGCCCAGGCCCACCAGCTTCACCGGCACGCCCAGCTCCCGCTGGACCGCGATCACGATGCCGCCCTTGGCCGTGCCGTCCAGCTTGGTCAGCACGATCCCCGTGATCTCGACGACCTCCGCGAAGACCCGCGCCTGCACGAGGCCGTTCTGTCCGGTCGTCGCGTCGAGGACGAGCAGCACCTCGTCGAGCGGACCGTGCTTCTCCACGACACGCTTGACCTTGCCCAGCTCGTCCATGAGGCCGGTCTTCGTGTGCAACCGCCCCGCCGTATCGATGAGGACGACATCGGCGCCCTCCGCGATGCCCTCCTTGACCGCGTCGAAGGCGATCGACGCCGGGTCGCCGCCCTCGGGGCCCCGTACGGTGCGCGCGCCGACGCGTTCGCCCCAGGTCTGGAGCTGGTCGGCGGCGGCGGCGCGGAACGTGTCCGCCGCGCCGAGGACGACCGACCGGCCGTCCGCGACGAGCACTCGCGCCAGCTTGCCCGTGGTCGTGGTCTTGCCGGTGCCGTTGACCCCGACGACCATCACGACGCCGGGCGTCTCCAGACCGCTCTCCGTCTTCACCGCCCGGTCGAGATCGGGGTCGAGGAGGACCAGCAGCTCCTCCCTGAGCAGCGTGCGCAGCTCCGCCGGGGTGCGGGTGCCCAGCACCCGGACGCGCTCGCGCAGCCGCTCGACCAGCTCCTGGGTCGGGGCGACGCCGACATCGGCGGTGAGGAGGGTCTCCTCGATCTCCTCCCAGGTCTCCTCGTCCAGGTGCTCGCGGGAGAGCAGGGTGAGCAGTCCCTTGCCGAGGGAGTTCTGCGAGCGGGCGAGCCGCGCGCGCAGCCGGACCAGCCGGCCGGCCGACGGCTCGGGGATCTCGATGGCGGGCGCCTCGACCGCCTCGGCGGGCTCCTCGACGGCGACCGGCGCACCGGTGGTGTCGGGGAGCCCGACCTCCTCGATCGTGCGGCGCGATTCGTCGCGCGGTGTCTCCGCCTCGTCACCGACGTGCGGTTCGGCGGGTGGGGCTGTGATGGTCGGCGTGCTCGACGGCGCCGAGGGCGGCAGCTTCTTCTTGCGGCTGCCGACCACGAGCCCGCTGATCGCGCCGACCGCGACCAGGGCGATGACTACAACAAGGATGACGATTTCCATAACTCTCCCAGTATCGGCCACGGCCGGGCGCGGCTCCCGGCCACGCCGGGGCGCGTCCCGGCGTGATCCGCCCCGGCCATGACTTCAGAGGCTCACACGAAGACCCTCGTGACGATTTGGACGTTTTACCCCGAACGCGCGATGGTGGAGGTTCCGGTTTCGCCCGGAGTCCACTCCCCCAGGACCCCCACCTCTGTACGGAGCCCGTTCATGCCCCACGCCTCCGCCCCCGAAGGCGCGCTGGAGACCCGCGGTCTGGAACCCGTCCCCGACGCCGAGCGCACCGGTCGCGTGCGGGGACTCTTCCCCACCTGGGTCGCCGCCAACATCAGCGTGCTGCTCCTCACGATGGGCGCCGGTCTGATCGTCCTCAACGGACTCAACTTCTGGCAGGCGCTGGTCGTCGCGGTCGCTGCGCCCCTCGTCTCGTACGGCACGGTCGGGTTGATCTCCATCGCGGGCAAGCGCGGCGGAGCGCCCGGGATGGCGCTCTCGCGGGCGGTCTTCGGCCAGCGCGGGAACCTCTTCCCGGGGTCGCTGATCTGGGTCGCCCGCTGGGGCTGGGAGACGATCAACGCGGTGACCGGGGCGTACGCCGTGCTGACGGTGCTCGATCTGCTCTTCGGGATCAAGCGCAGCACCCCGCTCGTCGTGGTCACGCTGCTGCTCTTCGTGGCCGGGACCTTTCTGGTCTCGGGACTGGGCATCAGGGCGCTGCGGATCTGCAGCACCTGGTCGGCGTATCTCTTCGGCGCGTTCAGCGTGCTGGTGCTGGTCCATCTCGTCGCGGAAACCGACTGGTCGGCGGTCTTCGGCAAGCCGGCCGGTCCGACCGCGATGGTGATCGCGGGCATCGGCACCATCGCGGCGGGCGGCCTCAGCTGGGTCCCCTCGGGCCCGGACTTCACCCGCTATCTGCCCCGGTCGGCCTCCGGCCGGGGGATGGTCGGCACGACGGTGGGCGGCGCGGGGATCACCGTGGTGCCCCTGGTACTGATGGGCGCGGTGATGGCGGTGGGCGCCCCCGATCTGGCCACGGCGCAGGACCCCGTCTCCTTCATCGGCGCGCTGCTGCCCACCTGGATCTCCGTGCCGTATCTGCTGATCGCGCTGGTGGGGATGGTGCTGATCAACTCGATGTCGATGTATTCGGCGGGGTTCACGGCGCAGACCCTGGGCATCAAGGTGCCCCGTGCCTGGGCGGTCAGCGTGAACGCGGTGATCAGCCTGGTCCTCGGCTTCCTGCTGATGGTGATCGCCACGAGCTTCATCGGCTCGTTCGTCTCGTTCCTCACGTTGCTCGCGGTGGCGTTCTCCGCGTGGATCGGCGTCTTCGGCGTGGACATGCTGCGGCGGCGTACGTACGACGCCACGGCGCTGATGGACACGACCCGCACCAGTGGCTACTGGTACCGGAGCGGCTTCGCCCCGTCGGCCATGGCCGCCTGGGGTACGGCGCTGGTGGTGGGGGTGCTCTTCACGTCGGTGGAGTGGTTCTCGGGCCCCCTCGCCGGGACCTGGGTCGGCGAGAACGGCCTGGGCTGGGTGGTCACGGTCCTCGTGGCGGCGGGGCTGTACGGGGTGCTGCCGCGCGAGCGCGCGAAGACCCCGGCGCCCGCGGAAGCGGAGAGCGGGGCCGAGGCCGGTGAACGGACGGGGGCGGATACGGGAACGAGGACGGACGGGGCCGGGGCCGGGGCCGGTGAACGGACGGGGGCGGATACGGACGGGGCCGGGTCCGCGTCGGCGACGCTGCCCGTCTGACCTCCGGCGCCCTCACGCGGGGACGGACGCGGGGACGGAGTCGGGACCTGGCGGGGGAACCGTTCGGCAGCCCCGCGGGTCGCGACAACCGCTACCCCATCTCCTCCAGCGTCTTCCCCTTCGTCTCCTTCACGAAAAGGATCACGAAGGGAATGGAGAGCGTGGCGAAGCAGGCGTAAATGATGTACGTACCCGAAAGGTTCCAGTCGGCCAGGCTCGGGAAGCTCGCCGTGATGGCCCAGTTGGCGATCCACTGCGCCGAGGCGGCGACGCCGAGCGCGGCGGCGCGGATCCTGTTCGGGAACATCTCGCCGAGGAAGACCCAGACGATGACACCCCACGAGAGCGCGAAGAAGAGCACGAACACGTGCGCCGCGATCAGGGCGACGGTGCCCTCGGTGCTGGGCAGCTTGCCGTTGACCAGGTGCGCGGAGAACGCCCATGCCTCGCAGGCGAGCGCGACGGCCATACCGGCGGAGCCGACGAGGGCGAGCGGCTTGCGGCCGACCCGGTCCACCAGGACCATCGCGATCACGGTGCCGATGATGTTGACGATCGATGTCGTGAACGAATAGAGGAACGAGCTGGACGGGTTGATCCCGACGGACTGCCAGAGGGTCGCCGAGTAGTAGAAGGCGACGTTGATGCCGACGAGCTGCTGGAAGACCGAGAGCCCGATCCCCACCCACACGATGGGCAGGAAGAAGAAGCCGCCACCGCCCAGCAGGTCCTTGAAGGTGGACTTGTGCTCGCGGCGCATCGCGTGCTCGATCTCGGTGATCCGCGCGTTCAGATCGACGCCCTTGCTCTCGACCTCGGCGAGCACCTCCTTGGCGCGGTCCACCTGGCCGACGGAGATCAGGAAGCGCGGGGACTCGGGGATCGCGAAGGAGAGGAGGCCGTAGAGCAATGCCGGTACGACCATCACACCGAGCATCCACTGCCACGCCTCGAAGCCCAGCAGCTTGCCACGCTGGTCACCGTCGGCGAGTTGGAGGATGCCGAAGTTGACGAGCTGCGAGACGGCGATGCCGATGACGATCGCGGCCTGCTGGAAGGAGCCGAGCCGGCCGCGGTAGGCCGCCGGGGAGACCTCCGCGATGTACGCGGGGCCGATCACCGACGCCATACCGATCGCGAAGCCGCCGATGATCCGCCAGAACGCGAGATCGTAGATGTTGAACGGCAGGGCCGAACCGACGGCGCTGATCGTGAAGAGGACGGCGGAGATCTGCATGCAGCGGATCCGGCCGATCCGGTCGGCGATCCGGCCCGCCGTGGCGGCCCCGATCGCACAGCCGATCAGTGCGATGGCGATGACCTGGGCGAGGGCCGCGGAGCCGATGTCGTACCGGTCCCGGATGGCTTCGACGGCCCCGTTGATCACCGAGCTGTCGTATCCGAAGAGGAAGCCGCCCATCGCGGCGGCGGCCGTGATGAAGACGACATGGCCGAGATGTTCCGGGTGGGCCGCTCGACCTCCTGTCGGCGGAACCTGCGCTGTGCTGGTCACGTGTACTCCTGAAGCCGCCCGGCTGCGTCGCCGGGCGTGGGGTGGGGGAGCCCTACAAGTGAGGCATAACGTCCCGTCAGCCACCACTTGAAGGCAAAAGCAACGCGAAAGAGCGTATGCCTTCACCTTTCGAATGGACAGCGCGGGGGTCATGCGCAGCACGGTGCGACAAAGTCGGCGAATCACCCTCTCCTCATCTTCAAGATGTGAAGGTTGCCGGAGCCTCGGTGAAGGCGATGCCCTCAGCGGAGCCGCTGGCTGATGACTTTGGATACCCCGTCGCCCTGCATGGACACCCCGTAGAGCGCGTCGGCGACCTCCATCGTCCGTTTCTGATGGGTGATCACGATGAGCTGCGAGCTCTCCTGGAGCTCCTGCATGATGCGGATCAGCCGCTGGAGATTGGTGTCGTCGAGCGCCGCCTCGACCTCGTCCATCACGTAGAACGGGCTCGGACGCGCCTTGAAGATCGACACCAGCAGCGCCACCGCCGTCAGGGACCGCTCGCCGCCGGAGAGCAGCGAGAGCCGCTTGACCTTCTTGCCCGGCGGTCTGGCCTCCACGTCCACGCCCGTGGTCAGCATGTTCTCCGGGTCCGTCAGGATCAGCCGCCCCTCACCGCCGGGGAAGAGCCGGGAGAAGACGCCCTCGAACTGGACGGCGGTGTCCCGGAACGCCTCGGTGAAGACCTGCTCCACCCGCTCGTCGACCTCCTTCACCACGCCCAGCAGATCGGCCCTGGCCTTCTTCAGGTCTTCGAGCTGCGTGGAGAGGAACTGATGGCGCTCCTCCAGCGCGGCGAACTCCTCAAGGGCCAGTGGATTCACCTTCCCGAGCTGCTGATACGCCCGTTCGGCGGCCTTGAGCCGCTTCTCCTGCTCGGCCCGCGCGTAGGGCCTGAGCCGGTTCCGCGGATCCTCCGGGTCCTCCGGCAGCTCCTCGCCCTCGGCTGCGGGCGACGGCGGCACGGGCTGGCCGGGGCCGTACTCGGCGATCAGCCCGGCCGGCTCGACGCCCAGCTCCTCCAACGCCTTCGCCTCCAGCTGCTCGATCCGCAACCGCTTCTCGGCGCCGAGCACCTCGCCCCTGTGCACCGAGTCGGTGAGCTTGTCCAGCTCGCTCTTGAGGTCGCGGCCGGTGTTCCGCTCGGCGGTCAGCTCCCGGTCCCGTACGGATCCGGCCTCCTCGGCCGCGGCGCGCTCCGCCTCGGCCCGTACGACGGACACCTCGACGTGCGCGAGCAGCTGCCGGGCGCCGGACGCGACCGCCGCGGCGGTCCGGGCCTCGTGACGGAGCCGGGCACGCCGCCGCTCCGCGCGGGCCCGCGCCTCGCGCTCGGCGCGCGCCGCCCGGTCGAGACCGTCGGCCCGGCCCGCGAGCCCCTTCACACGCTCCTCGTGGGTACGGACCTGGAGCCTGGCCTCCATCTCGGTCTGCCGGGCGTTGGCACCGTCGGCGGCGAGCCGGTCGCGTACCGAGGTGTCGGGCTCCTCCTGCCCCTCCCCGAAGGGGGACTCCTCCTCCGCGACGAGCAGCCGCTCCGTCAGCTCCTCCGCCTGCTCCGTGGCGCGCTCCAGCGCCTCCTGCGCCTCGGCGGCGGCCCCGGCGGCCCGTTCGGCCTCCGCGGCGGCGGCGCGGGCCTGCCCGGAGAGCCGGCCGAGCCGCCCGGACACGGCGGACTTCTCCCGGTCGGCGGCCCGGCGGCGCTCCCCCAGCTCCTCCACGAGCGCGGCGTGTTCGGCGCGGCGCCCGGTGGTGGCGCGCTGGTCCCCGGCCAGTTCCTCGCACCGTACGGCGAGCAGCGCCAGCTCGGCGGCGGCCTGGTCGACGGCGGCCTGCGCCTCCAGCAGGCTGGGCGCCCCCGCGGAGCCGCCGTGCGCGAAGTGCGCCCCGAGCACATCCCCTTCGGCGGTCACGGCGGTGAGCGTGGGCCGCGCGGCGACGAGTTCCTCGGCGTCCTCAAGGGTCGCGACGACCACCATGTCGCGCACGAGGCGGCGTACGGCGCCCATCAGCTCGGCGGGTCCCTGGACGAGATCGATGACGTACGGCGCGGCGACAGCGGTCCGTACGGAGCCGGCGGGGCCGGGCACCGCGCCCACCGGCTCCGCACCGGGGCCGCCGCTCTGCGCGGGAACGCCGCCGGGCACGGACCGACCGTGCGACGGGGCGGGCGGCGGCACGGACGACGGTGCCGACGGCGCGGACTCGGCTGACGACAGGGCGGACGGAACCGGAGGCGCGGGCGGTACGGGCGGCGTGGCGGGGGCAGGGGCGGCGGCAGGGGCGGGCAGCGCGGCGGGGGCGGCGGCAGGGGCGGGGGCCTCGGCGCCCAGCAGCAACGCCGCGCGGCCCGCGTCCCGCTCGCGCAGCAGCCGCAGGGCCTCCGCCGCCGCCGCGGGGCCGCTGACCGCGATCGCGTCGGCCGCCGCGCCCAGCGCCGCCGCGACCGGGATCTCCTGACCCGGTACGACGGTGAGCAGCTCCGCGGCGGGCCCCAACAGTCCGGTCACCCGGTCGCGGGCGCCCAGCAGCGCCCCGGTTCCGTCCTTGCGGCGCAGCCCCAGGGCGAGGGCGTCATGGCGGGCGCTCAGGGCCGCGCGCTCACGCTCCGCCGTGGTCGCGGCGTCGCGCGCCGCGCTCTGTGCCGTCTCCGCGTCGGAGAGCGCGCGCCGGGCGTCCTCGTACCGCTGCGCGAGCGCGTCGTCCTCCGCGTCGAGACCGTCGACCTCGGCCTTGAGCTGCTCGTACTCCTCCTGCGCCAGGGCGGCGCGCTCCCGTGCCTCGTCCCTGGCCGCGGCGAGGCGGCCGATCTCCGCCTGGGCCGAGGCGGCCCGGCCACGCGCCGCGGTGACCTGACCGTGCAGCCGGGCCAGGCCCTCGCGGCGGTCGGCGAGGGCGCGGGCGGCATCCCGCAGGCGGCGTTCCTCCGCGGCGAGTTCCCGTTCCAGTTCGGCGCGGTGGGCGACGGTGTCCTCGCGCGCGTGCTCGGCCGCCTCCAGCGCGGCGGCCAGCTCGGCCTCCTGCTCGCGGATCCGGGCGGCCTCGCGCTCCATGTCCTCGGGGTCGCGGCCGCGCCGTTCCTCCTCGGGGGCGCTGGTGGCGCTGGTGACCCGCGCCTCGGCCAGCGAGACGGTGCCGCGCACCCGTTCGGCGAGCTGCGACAGCTCGTACCACGTCTGCTGGGCTTTCCGGAGGCGCGGCGCGAGCCGCCGTACCTCCTCCTCCAGCTCCGCCTCACGGCTCAGCGCGGCCTTCAGCCTGCGCTCCGCGTCCTCCTTGCGGCTCTTCAGCTCGGCCTCGTCGGCGATCTCCGCGCGCAGCGCCTCGCGCAGCCGCACCAGGTCGTCCGCGAGCAGCCGCAGCCGGGCGTCGCGCAGGTCGGCCTGGATGACGGCGGCGCGCCGGGCGACCGCCGCCTGCCGGCCGAGCGGCTTGAGCTGACGGCGCAGCTCGTCCGTCAGGTCCTGGACGCGGGCGAGATTCGCCTTCATCGCCTCCAGCTTTCGCAGCGCCTTCTCTTTCCGCTTGCGGTGCTTGAGCACTCCGGCGGCTTCTTCGATGAATGCGCGGCGGCCCATCGGATCGGCGTGGAGCACGGAGTCGAGCTGCCCCTGTCCGACGATCACGTGCATCTCGCGGCCGATACCGGAGTCGGAGAGCAGTTCCTGAATATCGAGCAACCGGCAGGTGTCGCCATTGAGCTGGTATTCGCTGCCGCCGTTCCGGAACATGATCCGCGTAACGGTGACCTCGGCGTACTCGATCGGCAGCGCGCCGTCGGAGTTGTCGATCGTGAGGGAGACCTCCGCGCGGCCGAGCGCGGGGCGCCCGGTCGTGCCGGCGAAGATCACGTCCTCCATTTTCCCGCCGCGCAGCGACTTCGCCCCCTGCTCCCCCATGACCCAGGAGAGCGCGTCCACCACATTGGATTTCCCGGAGCCGTTCGGGCCCACGACGCAGGTGATACCCGGCTCGAAGCGCAGCGTCGTGGCGGAGGCGAAGGATTTGAACCCGCGCAGGGTCATGGCCTTGAGGTGCACGCCGCCGGACTCTACCCGCCGCGGATCGTCCGTCGGCGGTTTCACCGTGGAACGCGCAGGGCACATCAGACGTTAAGAAAGGCGTGGCAACGCCAACAAAGCTTCGTACAGGGGAAGATGGAAAGAAAGAAGGGACGCCGAAGCGTCCCTTGCATATCTTGCGAGAGTCTTTCTCACCCGGCCCCGACGGGGGCTGCCGTCAGGTGAGCGCCGGCTCCGCCTGGGGTACGTCAATATCCATGCCGTTGAGCAGCGACTCTCCGGGGTGCTGTGCGACAGCGGCGTTCAGCACGTCATTCTCGGACTGGATCCGTACGAGCTCGGATTCGAGGTCCTGGACGCGCTGCTGAAGCCGTCGCATCTCGGCGAGGAGTCGCGGGTCGGAACCGCCGACATAACCGAGAAGCGCCTTTGCCATGATGAATGGTCCTCCACACTGAGTGACCGACCGAATGCGGTGTGGGTCGTGAGGGAAATCGCACCCGCGGTGCCTGGCAGTGCTTGTTCGTCACTGCGGTTCTTACTGCCAAACAGCTAAGGTGCGCGGGGATTCCAGAGTCTCACCAAAAAGTTTGACGGTCAACACGATCACAGCCCGTACCGACGGGCGGCCCGGCGGCGCGGGCCCGTGGCCTGCGCGGCGGGCGCTCTCTCCGGCGCCCCGGGGCGCGCCCGGATCATCACTGACCGGGCAGCCTCGCACAGCCGGCCACTCCTGGCAACCACCAGGTCATCGCTGGTCATAGCGGAGAGTCACACATGCCCGTGGCATGTCCCGGCCATATGGACCGCCCGGCGGGGCCATCGCGTCACCGGATCGCGAAGCCCTCGTAACCGCCCCGCGGGGTGTCCCAGATCTCAGTGACTCCGTCCACTCTCCCGGGTGTGTCGGCGGAGCGCAGCCACTCCAGCAGGCGGTGGCAATTGTCACGCGGCCCCTCCGCGACGATCTGCACCCTGCCGTCGTCCAGATTGAGGGCGAATCCGGTGAGGCCGCCGATCTCCAGTGCGTTCGCCCTGGTGAACCAGCGGAAGCCAACTCCTTGTACTCGGCCGCGTACCCAAGCCGTGAGTCGTACATCTTCTTTCATACGCGCAAAAGTAATCGGCCAATTGGTCCGCGGGCCCGGCGCCCCCACGGGCCATGCCGTACAGTCCGGTCGCAATGAGCCTCACTCATACGGGTGAGTAACGTTGCCGTCGAAACTGAGGAAGGCACCACAGATGGGACGCCACCGACGCTCCGCCGCCCCCGGCGCACCTGTCGAATCCCCTGAGGGCCCCGCGGCCGGCCCCGGCGCCACACCGCGCCGCAAGGGCCGGGTCACCAAGCCCGTCCGTACGGGACTGCTCGGCGCCTCCGCGGCGATGGCGGTCGGCGCTGTCGCGGTCGCCTCCGGACTGCTGCCCGGCGGTGGGCAGTTCTCGGTGAGCGGCGGCGGCACCACCGGTGAGCAGATCCGCAGCGAGGGCGCGCCCGAGCTCCAGCAGCAGGGCGGCACGTCCGCGGATCCGACGCGCGACGCGAGGGTGGAGCCCAGCCGCAGCGCGGAGCGGACGACGGGACCGGAGAAGAAGCCGGCCTCCCCCTCCTCCGCGGCCCCCTCCTCCCCGACCAGGGCGACGACCGCCCCGGCGCCGCCGAAGCCGAAGACCGAGGCCCCGTCGAAGGAGACGGAGTCCGGCGGGTCCGCGGGCTCCGCCGGTTCACCCGCCCAGGAGGACAAGGCCCCGGCCCCGGCGCCGACGCAGAGCACGGACCGCGCGGCCGAGCAGCCCCAGACGGCGCCCTCGTCCGCCGCGTCGGCCGTGCTCTCGCTGGTCAACAAGGAGCGGGCCAAGGCCGGCTGCGCCGCCCTGAAGTCCGACGCGAGCCTGAACGCGCTGGCCCAGTCGTTCAGCGAGGACATGGCGGCGCGCGGCTTCTTCGACCACACGGACCCCGACGGTGACTCTCCCTGGGACCGCGCGGAACAAGCGGGTGTGAAGAACCTCGGAGGCGAGAACATAGCCCGGGGGCAGGCCACCGCCGAGGCGGTGATGGACTCCTGGATGAACAGCGAGGGCCACCGCGCCAACATCCTGAACTGCGACTACACCCGGCTCGGCGTCGGGGTGCACACCGGCTCCGGCGGCCCGTGGTGGACGCAGAACTTCGGCTTCTGAGGACCTCTCCGGCGCTCTGCCGTCGGTCCCGCCCCGGCGGCACCGTCCGGGATACGTACACGCACCAGGAGACACGCACCAGGAGAAAGCGCCACCCACCGGGTGGCGCTTACCGGTAGTAGGGTGCGGATATGGACACTTTCTCCGCTGACGCCGCGCTCGGCGGGTACGCCTTCGACGTGTTCGCCCGGCAGTGCCCCTCGCGCGGCACGCTGGAGCATGTGACGGGCCGCTGGGGCGGCCTCGTCCTCGGCGCGCTCCACCGGAGTGGCTGCCGATTCAACGAACTGCGGCGCCGTGTCGACGGGGTGAGCGAGAAAATGCTCTCCCAGACCCTGCACGCCCTGGAGCGGGACGGCCTCGTACGCCGCGACGCGCAGCCGGTCAATCCGCCGCGGGTGGACTACGAGCTGACACCGCTGGGGCGGGACGTCGCCGAGCGGTTGTTCGACCTCATCCACCTGGTGGAGGGGCGGATGCCCGAGGTGCTCGCGGCGCGGGAGCGTTACGACACGGCGCGCGGCGCGGCGCCCGGTACGGCGCGCGGCGGTCGCTGACAGCGCGGACAGAAGTAGCTGGACCGGTTCATCCAGGGGCGCCGGCGGATCGGGGTCCCGCAGCGGCCGCACGGCTCGCCCTCGCGTCCGTACGCGTCGAGCGACCGGTCGAAGTAGCCGGACTCGCCGTTCACATTGACGTACAGGCTGTCGAAGCTCGTTCCGCCGACGGACAGCGCCGCGTTCATCACGTCGCGCGCGTGGCCGAGCAGTTCGGCGGCGCGCGGCCGGGGCAGCGCCTCGGTGGGGCGTTCGTAGTGGAGCCGGGCGCGCCAGAGCGCCTCGTCCGCGTAGATGTTGCCGACGCCGCTGATGAGTGACTGGTCGAGCAGGGCGCGCTTGACGGTCGTACGGCGCAGCTTGAGCGCGGTGAGGAAGGCGTCCTCGTCGAAGGCGGGGTCCAGGGGGTCGCGGGCGATGTGCGCGATGACGTCCGGGAGACCCTCGGGGGTGTTGTCGTGGAGCGAGAGGCCGCCGAAGGTCCGCTGGTCGACGAAGCGCAGCTCGGTGCCGAGTTCGTCGGCGAAGCGGACGCGGATCCGCAGGTGCTTCTCGTCGGGCGCGGTCTCGGGCTGGACGAGGAGCTGACCGCTCATCCCGAGATGACCGAGGATCGAGGCGTCGGTGTCGGCGAGCGGCAGCCACAGGTACTTGCCGCGGCGCCGCGCGACACCGATGGTGTGTCCCTTGAGGCGCGCCGCGAAGTCCGTGCCGCCCGCGAGGTGGCGCCGTACCGCGCGCGGATGGAGCACCTCGGTCTCGGCGACGGTCCGGCCGCTGACCCATCGTTCGAGTCCACGCCGGACGACTTCGACCTCGGGCAGCTCGGGCACGGGACTCCTCGGAACGACGGAACGGCAAGAACGACGGAACGGCAAGGACGGCGAAGGGGGACGGGGCGGTGAACGGGAGACGCCCCTCGGGCCGCGGACGACACGAGGGGCGCACCGTGAAGGAGCGTACGTACGGACAGGCGTACGGTCAGGACGTCGGCGCCTCCGCCGAGGCCGGATCCGTCGATGCCGGATCCGCCGGGGCCGCTTCCGAAGCCGAAGCCACGTCCGCCGGGGCGGCATCGACGGCCTCCGCGGCGCCGTCACCGTCACCGAGGGGCGCACCCGCGGCAGCCGGTTCACCCGCGCCGGACTTCGCCGCCGCTTCCCGTGCGTCGGCCGAGGCCCGGATGGAGCGCCAGGCGGACTCCGCCGCCTGCTGCTCCGCTTCCTTCTTGCTGCGGCCGGTGCCGGTGCCGTACGAGACACCACCGACGCGGGCGGCAGCAGTGAAGGTCTTCTCGTGGTCGGGTCCCGACTCCGTGACGAGGTACTCGGGCACGCCGAGGGCCTCCGCCGCGGTCAGCTCCTGGAGACTGGTCTTCCAGTCCAGGCCCGCCCCGAGATTCGAGGACTTCTCGATCAGCGGGTCGAAGAGCCGGTGCACCAGCTCGGACGCCGCGTCGAGGCCCTGGTCGAGATAGACGGCGCCGATCACCGCTTCAAGGGTGTCGGCGAGAATGGACGCCTTGTCCCGCCCACCCGTGCCCTCTTCACCCCGGCCGAGCCGGATGAAGGAGCCGAGTTGGAGGCCGCGGCCCACTTCCGCCAGCGCACGCGAGTTGACCACCGCGGCCCGCAACTTGGCCAGCTGGCCTTCGGGCAGGTCCGGGTGGATGCGGTACAGCGTGTCCGTGACCACCAGGCCGAGCACCGAATCCCCGAGGAATTCGAGCCGCTCGTTGGTGGGCAGACCGCCGTTCTCGTACGCGAACGAACGGTGGGTCAGCGCACGCACCAGAAGGGCGGTCTCGAGCTGATACCCGAGCCGCCCTTCCAGAAGCGTGTGGGACGAGGCCGTACTGACAGTGTCTGTCTGCTTCTTGGCAGGGGACAGTTCAGACATCGAGCCTCTCACCAGCCGCTCAGACCTCGAGGACCTGGCGCTTGTTGTAGGTGCCGCAGCTCGGGCACGCGATGTGCTGGAGCTTCGGCTCCTGGCAACGCTCGCACGAAACCAGGTTGGGGACCGCAGCCTTCCACTGCGACCGGCGGTGGCGCGTGTTGCTGCGCGACATCTTCCGCTTCGGAACAGCCACGGCTACTTCTCCTGCTTCTCGTCGACGCCCGCTTCGGCGCCGCCCATGTTGTCCTTCTCGCCGTCCTTGACGGTCTCGGCGAGTCCCTGCAATGCCGCCCAACGGATGTCGACGGCGTCGTGGTGGTGGTCCGGGTTGTCGTCCAGCCTGATCCCACATGTGGAACACAGACCGGAGCAGGTCTCCCGGCACACCGGCTGCATCGGCAGTGCGAGCACCACCGCATCACGCAGCACGGGTTCGAGGTCGAACAGGCCGTCCTCGATGAAGAGTGTGTCCTCGTCGTCCTCGGCATCGTCGGCCGGCTCCGCGCGGACGCGGCCCCGGTCGTCGGTGTCGTGGTACGAGAACAGCTCCTGGAATTCCGCCGCCACTTCCTGGCCGAGCGGCTCCAGACACCTTACGCACTCCCCTTCGGCCGTGACACGGGCGGTGCCCGTGACGAGCACCCCGTCCATGACCGACTCCATGCGGAGGTCCAGCTCCACCGGGGCGCCCTCGGGCGCTCCGATGACCCCGTCGATACCGAAGTCCTTCGGGGCGGGCGCCGAGCGGGTCAGCTTCCGGAGCGCACCAGGACGCCGCCCCAGCTCGTGTGTGTCGAACACGAGGGGGTTGTGGTGGTCGAGGCGCGCGTTCAGGGCCGTTCCCGCTTTCGGATCGTGAAGAGAGGGCCGCCACCGTCGCTTGAGCGAAGCGGGCAGCCTGAGCCGCGGACATGCACACGGCCGAAGAACCAGGGTACTGGACCGGCCGCCGTAGACCCAATCGGGCTGCCGCGGTCCCGGAGGACCGGCCGGGTCAGCGGCCCTGTTCGTAACGGCGGAGCTGCTCGATGTCGATCATGCTCGTGTCGAAGAAGCTGGTCTCGTCGAGGGAGCCCTGCTGGTCGGCTGGGGCGGCGGGCAGGGCCGGGAGCGCGGGGCGCCCGTCCGTCTGCTGCTGTTGCTGCTGCTGCTGCTGCCAGCCGTAGTTCGGGTCGTACCCCTGGGCCTGCTGCGCGCCCTGGAGCTGTCCCTGGCCCTGGTCCTGGCCGTACCCCTGCTGCTGGTACGGGTACGGGTCCTGCTGGTAGCCGTACGTGTCCTGCTGGTAGCCCGCCCCGTAGCCGGGCTCCGCGGCCGGGTACGCCGGGTCCTGGTAGCCGCCGGAGGTGCCGTAGCCGCTGCCGCCGTCCTGGTAAGCCGCGGCGGCCGGCTGCTGTGCGTAGGCGGGGTCCGTGAAGGGCTGCTGAGTGGGCACAGGGGGCATGGCGGGCATAGCGGGCTCCGTGGGACCCGTGGGCTGCTGCGGGGCCGCCACGGGCGCCTGGAGGGCCTCCCTCGGGGTGCCGGCGAGATCGGCCAGGTAGTCGGCGTCGCTGAGGCGTGCCTGGGGGCCCGCCGCGTCCTGGGCCGCCATGTGCGCGCCCAGCTCGTCGGACTCCGTACGGCCGTGCAGCTTCTGCCGGCCCCGGCCGACCGCTTCGAGGGTCTTGGTCAGTACGGCCTCGAAGGCGCCGATCTTGGCGTCGACGTACTCGTCGGCCCGCCGGATCAAGGTGCTGGGGTCTGCGCTGTACTCCGGGGCGTCGTCGTCATCGCCGCCCGCGTACCCCGCCTCGCCGGAGCCCGGGGAGCGGCCGAGGAGCTTCTCCCTGCCTCGGTCGACGGAGCCGATGGTCTTGGTGAGGACGACCTCGAAGTTGGCGAGCTTGGAGTCGACGTAGTCGTCCGCCTCGGCGCGGATCTCCTCGGCCTCCCTGCGGGCCTCGGCGAGGATACGGTCGGCCTCCTCCTGGGAGCGGCGGGCGACCGCGGTGTCCGAGATCAGGGTGGATCGCTGGGCGTGCGCGCCCTCGATGATGCGCTCCGCCTCCTGGCGGGCCTGTTCGGCGAGCTGTTCCTGCCCGCCGATCAGCTCCTGGGCCTGGGCCAGCGAGTCGGGCAGCGCTTCCCGCACCTCTTCGAGCAGCGCGAGCAGCTCGGCCCGGTTGACCACGCAGGACGCCGACATGGGCATCGAGCGGGCGTTGCCCACCGTGTCGACGATCTCGTCGAGCTTCTTCTGCACGTCCACCGTGTGCTCGCCACTCTTTCGGCCGGTTTGGAGACGGACGCAACGACTGTAAGGCCAGTCCGCGTCCGTCCGACACCGGGTGACGGGCGGTCAGGACCGTCACTTCCTGCCGAGGCGCTCCATGATCGCGGTGTGGACGACGGGGGGCAGCAGGTGGGAGACGTCACCGCCCCAGGTGGCCACCTCTTTCACCAGGGAGGAGGAGAGGAAGCTGTACGTGGGGTTGGTGGGGACGAACAGGGTCTCGACGCCCGAGAGCCCGTTGTTCATCTGGGCCATCTGCAACTCGTAGTCGAAGTCGCTGACGGCCCGCAGGCCCTTGACGATGGCCGGGATGTCGCGCTCTTTGCAGAAGTCCACGAGAAGGCCGTGGAAGGACTCCACCTCGACGTTGCCGAACTCGGCGGTGACCTCCCGGATCAGTTCGATCCGTTCCTCGATCGTGAACAGCCCTTTTTTGGACTGGTTGATCATCACCGCGACGTGTACGACGTCGTACAGCTTGGAAGCGCGGGCGATGATGTCGAGATGTCCATTGGTGATGGGGTCGAAGGACCCCGGACAGACGGCGCGGCGCAACTGAATTCCCTCGCTCTCCGGTCCGGTCATGGTGCGTCTTCGTCACAAGAAGCGGCGCGACCGTACCAAAGCGTTCCCTCGCCGTAACGACGGGACCGCAGCGGTACGAAACCTGCCGGCCAGCCGAATTCCCCGCCTCTGGTGCTGCGTTCCACGGTGGCGACGGCGTCGTCGCTGAGCCAGCCCCCGGTCCGCAGTGTGAGCAGGATCTCCCGAAGATCGTCGTCGGTGACGGCGTACGGCGGGTCGAGGAACACCACGTCGTACGGGTCCCCCGGGGCCGGTCCCGTGACGATCTGCTCCGCCTTGCCGGTACGGACCTCGGCCCCGGGCAGTCCGAGCGCGGCGACGTTCTCGCGGACGGTACGGGCGGCGCGGCCGTCGGCCTCGACGAGCAGGGCGTGCGCGGCGCCGCGCGAGAGCGCTTCGAGGCCGACGGCGCCGGACCCGGCGTACAGATCGGCGATCCGGACGCCTTCCAGGGTGCCGAGGAGCGCCTGCCAGGTGGAGAAAAGGCCCTCACGCGCCCGGTCGGAGGTGGGGCGGGTGCCGGTGCCGGGCGGAACGGCGAGCCGGCGTCCGCCGGCGGCACCGGCGATCACGCGGGTCATGGGTGTCGGGTCCTCGGTTCGTGGGAGGGCTGGGATGGACGGAGCTGTCGGCGGCGGACGCCGGCTCGCACTCCACGATATTGCGTACGCGAGCGCGTACGCACCGGCCGGGTCCGGCCGGTGCCCGCGGGCCGGACCCGCCGGCGTCGGTCAGCCCTTGTCGAGGAACTGCTCGCGCTCCGTGTCCAGCAGCGCGTCCAGCGCCGTCCGCAGCTCGGGGCTGGACGCCAGCTCCGGGTCGGCGGCGACCACCGCCACGGCCTCCTCGCGGGCGGCGGCGATGATCTCCTCGTCCTCGATGACGGCGAGCATCCGCAGCGAGGACCGCACCCCGGACTGGGCCTGGCCCAGCACATCGCCCTCGCGGCGCTGTTCGAGGTCGATCCGGGACAGCTCGAAGCCGTCGAGCGTGGCGGCGACCGCGCCGAGCCGGGCCCTGGCGGGGCTCGCCTCCGGCATGTCGGTGACCAGGAGGCAGAGACCGGGGGCCGCGCCACGGCCGACCCGGCCGCGCAACTGGTGGAGCTGGGAGACGCCGAACCGGTCGGCGTCCATGATCACCATCGCCGTGGCGTTGGGGACGTTCACCCCGACCTCGATGACCGTCGTCGCGACCAGGACATCCACCTCGCCCGCGGCGAAGCGGCGCATCACGGCGTCCTTGTCGTCCGGCTGCATCCGGCCGTGCAGGACCTCGACGCGCAGCCCGGCCAGCGGCCCCGCCACCAACTGCTCCGCGACCTCCAGGACCGCGAGCGGGGGCCGCTTCTCGGCGTCCTCCGCGGCCTTCCCCTTGGCCGCGGACGCCTTCTTCTTCCCGCCCTTGCCGTTCTTCTCGTCCTCGTCGTCGCCGATGCGGGGGCAGACCACGTACGCCTGGTGCCCCTTGCCTACCTCCTCGCGGACCCGCTCCCAGGCACGGGCGAGGAAGTGCGGCTTGTCCTGCGCGGGGACGACATGGCTGGCGATCGGCGAGCGCCCCGCCGGGAGCTGGTCCAGGACGGAGGTCTCCAGGTCACCGAAGACGGTCATGGCGACCGTCCGGGGAATGGGGGTGGCCGTCATGACCAGCAGATGCGGCGGCTGCTTGCCCTTGGAGCGCAGCGCGTCACGCTGCTCCACGCCGAAGCGGTGCTGCTCGTCCACGACGACCAGCCCCAGGTCGTGGAAGCGCACCTTGTCCTCGATCAGCGCGTGCGTGCCGATCACCATCCCGGCCTCGCCGGTGACCAGGTCGAGCAGTGCCTGACGGCGCCCGGCGGTGCCCATGGAGCCGGTGAGCAGCACCACCTTCGTGGCGTTCTCCGCGCCGCCCAGCATTCCTCCCTGGGCCAGCTCGCCCATCATCTCCGTGATGGACCGGTGGTGCTGCTGCGCGAGGACCTCGGTGGGCGCCAGCAGCGCGGCCTGACCGCCCGCGTCCACGACGGTGAGCATCGCGCGCAGCGCGACGAGCGTCTTGCCGGAGCCGACCTCGCCCTGGAGCAGCCGGTGCATGGGGTGTTCGGTGGCGAGGTCCGCGAAGATCTCCGCGGTGACCTTCCGCTGGCCCTCGGTGAGCGTGAACGGCAGTCCGGCGTCGAAGGTGTCGAGCAGTCCGCCCACCACCGGCTCACGGGCGACGGCGGGGAGCTGGGTGTCCGCGTACCGCCGCCGGGCCAGCGCGACCTGGAGGACGAACGCCTCGTCCCACTTCAGCCGCGCCCGGGCGTCCTCGATGTCGGCCTTCGTCTCGGGCCGGTGGACCTTGAGCAGCGCCTCGGGCAGCGGGACGAAGCCGCGTCCCTCGCGCAGCGCGGGCGGCAGCGGGTCGGCGGCCTCCACGGCGCGCGGCAGGACGGCGTCCACCGCTTTGGTGATCTTCCAGGACTCCAGCCCCTTGCAGGCCGGGTAGATCGGGATCAGCTTGCCCGCGAAGGCGTTCACGGCGCTCGCGGCGTCGTCCTCGTCCACCGCGCCGGAGTCCGCCGCCGGCGCGAGCGGGACGTACGTGGGGTGCGCGAGCTGGAGCTTGCGGTTGAAGACCGAGACCTTGCCTGCGAACATGCCGCGGCTGCCGGGCGGGAGTTCCTTGTGCGGCTTGTGGAGTCCGCGGCCGAAGAAGACGAGCTGGAGCCGGCCACTGCCGTCGGTGAGGGTGATCTCCAGACGCTGACCGCGGCCGTGGTTGAACGTCAGGATGCGGGAGTCCGCGACCTGGGCGACCACCGTCACGTCCTCGTCCAGCGGGAGTTCGGCCAGCGTGGTGAGCTGGCCGCGCTCCTCGTACCGCCGTGGGTAGTGGTGGAGCAGGTCGCCGACCGTGTGCAGGCCGAGGTGTTCGGCCATCACCTTCGCGGTGGCGGGGCCGAGCGACTTCTTGAGTGGTTCATCCAGCGCGGACACGCGATCCATTGCACACCACACCACTGACAGCCGTCGCGCACCCCCGGGTTTCCGCAGGTCGCGGCCGCGCCGCCGCGACCGGTCCCGGCGTCACTCCACGCCGGGTCACCGCACAGGGAGTCACCCCACGCCCGGTCACTCCACACCGACGAGGAGCGGCGCGGACTGCCGGCCGCCCCGGTAGACCACCGTGTCGACGGCGAGGTGTCCCTCGCGTACGTAGCTCTCCAGGCGGGCGGCGAGCGTCTCGGGTACGTCCTCCCCGAGGACGAGCGTCACGAGTTCACCGCCCGCGGAGAGCATCCGGGAGAGCACCGTCTCGGCCGTGGCGGCGAGATCGGAGCCGATGACCGCGACGTCCCCGTCGATCAGGCCGAGGACGTCCCCGGCCTGGCAGATGCCCGCCATGGTCCAGGACTGGCGCTCCGCGACGGCCAGTTCGGCGTAGCGGGTGGCGCCGGCGGCGCTGGTCATCGCGACGACGTCCTCGTCGAAGCGGCGGTCGGGCTGGTGCACGGCGAGCGCGGCGATGCCCTGGACGGCGGCCCTGGTCGGGATGAGGGCCACGCGTACGCCTTCGGTACGGGCCTGCTCCGCGGCGGCGGCCGCGGTGTGCCGCAGTGCCTCGTCGTTCGGCATGAGGACCACCTCGCGGGCGTGCGCGCGCCGGATCGCCTCGACCAGTTCGCCGCTGGCGGGCGGCTCCCCGGGGCGCGCGAGGACGGTCGTCGCGCCGGCCTCGGCGCAGAGCCCGGCGAGGCCCTCGCCGGGGACGACCGCGACGACGGCGCGCTGGACGCGCGACTCCTCCGCGGCGGCGACGAAGTGGGTGATGCGGATGCGGTACGGACGACCCGCCTCGACGCCCGCCTCCACAGCGGCGCCGGCGTCGTCGACATGGACGTGCACGTTCCACAGTCCGTCGCCGCCGACGACCACCAGGGAGTTCCCGAGCCCGTCGAGCCGGGCCCGCAGCCGGGCCACGGCGGCGTCGTCCGCCTCCAGCAGATAGATCACCTCGAAGGCGGGCCCGCCCTCCGCGTCGCACGCCTCGGCGGCGGAGTCCGCCCCGACGGGGTTCTCCCGGCGGCGGTGGCCCGCCGGGAAGGGCGCGGGCGCGTCGCCCGTGAGACAGCGCACCAGCGCGCCCAGCACGGTGAGGAGCCCCCGGCCGCCCGCGTCGACGACGCCCGCGCGGCCGAGCACGTCGAGCTGGCCCGTGGTGGCGTCGAGCGCGGTGCGGGCGCCCGCGTACGCGGCCCGTACGGCCTCGGCCGTCCCCGCGCCGTGCGCGCCGTCCGCGCGCACCGCTGTCCCCGCCGCGTCAGCGGCGGCGCTCGCCACGCTCAGGATCGTGCCCTCCACGGGGTGCGCGACGGCCTCACGGGCCAGCTCGGCGGCGCGCCGCAGCGCCAGGGCCAGCCGGCGGCCGCCGTCCCCCTGGCCGCCCTCGCCCACCGCATCCCCGTCCGTCAGCACCTCGGCCATCCCGCGCAGCAGCTGCGCCAGGATCGTCCCGGAATTGCCCCGGGCGCCGATCAGCGCGCCGTGCGCCATGGCCCGTACGGCGTCGGCCGGAGCGGGCACGGAAGCGCCCGTCTCGTGCGCGGCGAACACCGCCTCGACCGCCTGTACGGCGGACTCCACGGTCAGATAGAGGTTGGTGCCGGTGTCACCGTCCGCGACCGGATAGACATTGATCGCGTCGATCTCCTCGCGCTCCCGGCCGAGGGCCTCCAGCGCCAGCGCGCACCAGCTCCGCACCGCTGCGGCGTCGAGGGTCTGCGGCACCTGCGGGGTCCTCCTCCGTCGGCTGGGGTGATGCGAGAAGGGTATAGTTTCCGGCTACCGAGGCAGTCGTTGTATGCTGCTGCGGTTGCCCGATGAGAGTCGGGCCAATCCCCCGGTAAAGCGACGTCGACGCCATCGATTCGTTCTGATTCGTTTCGTTGATCCAGCCACGCCGGATTTCTCTGTACGAGCATCTGAAGTCTTTGGAGTGACCCGTGGCTGCCAACTGCGACGTCTGTGGCAAGGGGCCGGGCTTCGGCAACAGCATTTCCCACTCGCACCGCCGTACGCCCCGTCGCTGGAACCCGAACATCCAGCGCGTGCGTGCCGTGGTCGGTCGGACGCCGAAGCGCCTCAATGTCTGCACATCGTGCATCAAGGCCGGCAAGGTCTCGCGCTGACGCCTGCGTCGTAGCGCAGCCCCTGCGGTTGCCTTGAAGAGCCGGTCCACCTCGGTGGACCGGCTCTTTGCCGTGTCCGGACAGTACGCCGCATTTCCAGGTCAGTACGCCGCCACTCCAGGTAGGTCCGGCGCCTCAGGCCCGGAAGCGCCAGGCGTGGTCCACCGGCCCGATCCCCGCGCCCAGCGCGAAGCCGTGCGCGATCGCGCCCGTCACGTACTCCTTGGCCGCCCCGACGGCCGCCACCACGTCCTGCCCGCCGGCCAGCCCCGCGGCGATCGCCGACGCGTAGGTGCACCCCGTGCCGTGCGTGTGCCGGTTGTCGTGGCGCGGCGCCCGCAGCCAGTGCTCCTCGGTGCCGTCGGTCAGCAGATCCACCGCGTCGCCCGGCAGATGCCCGCCCTTGATCAAGGCCCAGCGGGGCCCGAACTCCAGGACGGCGTGGGCCGCGCGCCGCAGATCCGTCTCGTCCGCCACCCGTACGCCGGTGAGCTGCGCCACTTCGTCCAGGTTCGGGGTGGCGACCGTCGCGGTCGGCAGCAGCCGCTGCCGTACGCCGTCCAGCGCCGAGGCGGCCAGCAGCGGATCACCGTGCTTGGAGACCCCGACCGGGTCGACGACCACGGGGACACCGGTCTCCGCGAGCAGTTCCGCCACGGCGTCGACGAGGACGGCCGAGGAGAGCATGCCGGTCTTCACGGCCTGCACCCCGATGTCGTCGACGACACTGCGGTACTGCGCCCGCACCGCCTCCACCGGCAGCTCCCAGGCGCCCTGGACGCCCCGGGAGTTCTGCGCCGTGACGGCGGTGAGCACGCTCATGCCGTGCGCGCCGAGGGCCAGCATCGTCTTGAGGTCCGCCTGGATGCCCGCACCGCCGCCGGAGTCGGATCCGGCGACGGTGAGAACACGGGGCGGCGCGGACACGGTTTTCGACATGTCCACGAATCTACGTGTCCTCGATGTCGCCGAAGTGGTCCCAGCCGCCCTTGCTGGTCCACGGGGCGCCGTCGACCGTCACCTGGGGCAGCGCGGAGGGATTGAGCACCTCCCCGATCACCTTCCAGCGCGCCGGGAGCTTCGCGTCGGCGGGGAACGTCGCGACGATCGCGTGGTCCTCTCCCCCGGTCAGCACCCACTGGAGCGGATCGACGCCGACCGCCTGGCCGATGTCGTTCATCTGCGAGGGGATGTCGATCAGACCGGACCGCAGGTCGATACGGACCTGGCTCGCCTCCGCGATGTGCCCGAGGTCCGCGACCAGCCCGTCACTGACATCGGTCATCGCGGTGGCGCCGAGTCCGGCCGCCGCCGGACCCGCGTGGTACGGCGGCTCCGGCCTGCGGTGCGCCTCCACGAAGGCACGGGGCGAGCGGAAGCCACGCGAGAGCACCGCGTGCCCCGCGGCCGACCAGCCCAACCACCCGGTGTAGGCGACGACATCGCCGGGCCGGGCGCCGGAGCGGGTCACCGGCTCGTGGTTGCGCAGATCACCCAGCGCGGTGATCGCGATGGTGATCGAGTCGCCGCGCACCACGTCGCCGCCGACCACGGCCGCCCCCGCGACCTGGCACTCGTCCCGGATGCCGTCCATCAGCTCGGTGGGCCAGGTGACCGGCAGTTCGGCCGGCACGACGAGACCGAGCAGCAGCGCGGTGGGCACCGCGCCCATCGCCGCGATGTCGGCGAGGTTCTGCGCTGCGGCCTTGCGGCCCACGTCGTACGCCGTCGACCAGTCGCGGCGGAAGTGCCGCCCTTCGAGGAGCAGATCCGTACTCGCCACGACCCTGCGGTCGGGGGCCGCCACGACCGCGGCGTCGTCGCCCGGCCCGAGCCGCACCGCCGGGGTGGTGGTGAGCCGGGACGTCAGCTCTCTGATGAGCCCGAACTCCCCCAACTCGCCCACGGTTCCCTTCACCGAGTCTCCCCTTCTCTTCGCTTCTCTTCACGCTTCGCCGGGCCGCGTCTGCGGTCGCGGTCCTCTACTGCTGCCGACACCGTCATCGGGCACGTCAACACGGCCGTACGCCGGACCATGCCCACGGGGCACGGCGCGTGGGCCGCGCCCCGCCCCGTACGTCGCGCGCGCATGGCACCCGCACACGTCAACGTGGATTTCCGTACGCCACCCCGCGGGCGCCACCGGGCGCCCGGGTCTCCCCGCGGCCCGCGGCGACGCGATACCGTGGCGTCTCTTTCCCCCACATGATCCTCGTGGCCGCCCTGGAGGTTCCGTGGTACAGGCGTACATCCTTATTCAGACCGAGGTGGGCAAGGCGACGACCGTCGCCGAGACCATCGCAAAGATTCCGGGAGTGATCCAGGCCGAGGACGTCACCGGCCCTTACGACGTGATCGTGCGGGCTCAGGCGGACACCGTCGATGAGCTCGGCCGCATGGTCGTCGCCAAGGTCCAGCAAGTAGAAGGCATCACCCGCACCCTGACCTGCCCGGTCGTACATCTCTAGACCGCCCCCGTCTACGCTTGGCCGGTGATACGTTCCCGTCGCCCGCTTCCCAGCCGCAGGCTATCCGGCCGTGCGTTCGCCCGCCTTCCCGCCGTCGCCGTTCTTCTGTCGGCGGCGGCGGGCTGTTCCTCCACGGACGCGGCGGTGTCGGTCACGGTTCCTACCCCCTCCCGACAGGAGGCGGTCCTCTGCCGTGCCCTGCACAAGGAGCTGCCCGACACCCTCGCGGACCTCGGCCGCGGCGATCCCGAGCCGGGCTCCGAACTGACCGCCGGGTGGGGGGACGGCGCGATCGTACTGCGCTGCGGAGTGCCCCGGCCCGCGGAAATGAGCGATCCGCAGGCGCAGGGCATCGACGCGAACGGCGTCAACTGGATGCTGGAGGAGCGGGACTCGGGGCCGCGGTTCACCACGACGTACCGCCAGACCTACGTGGAGGTCACGATGGACTCGCGGTTCGCCCATGACTCCACCCCGCTCGCGGGGCTGGCCGAGGCCGTCGAGAAGACGGTCCCGTCCAGCCTCTAGTGCCGGGAGGGGCACCCAGGAGCGCCGGACGCGCTCAGCGCAGGCCGGTCGGGCGGCGCAGCGCCGCCTGGATGAGCCGGTCCACCAGCTCCGCGTAGCCGACGCCGGTCTCCTGCCACATGCGCGGGTACATGGAGATGGGGGTGAAGCCCGGCATCGTGTTGATCTCGTTGATGACGAACTCGCCGTCCTCGGTGAGGAAGAAGTCCGCGCGGACCAGCCCCTCGCAGGACGTGGCCTCGAACGCCGCCACCGCGAGCCGGCGCACCTCCGCGGTCTCCTCCGGGGTGAGGGGGGCGGGCACCAGACCGGCGGCCGAGTCGATGTACTTTGCCTCGAAGTCGTAGAAGTCGTGCTCCGTGACCGGCGGGATCTCGGCCGGCACGCTGGCGCGCGGACCGTCCTCGAACTCCAGCACGCCGCACTCGATCTCGCGCCCGCGCAGCAGCGACTCCACCAGGATCTTGGGGTCGTGGCGGCGGGCCTCGGCGATCGCCTCGTCGAGCCCCGAGAGGTCGTCGACCTTGGTGATGCCCATGGAGGAGCCGCCCCGCGCGGGCTTCACGAAGAGCGGCCAGCCGTGCTCGGCGGCGAAGTCCACGATCTTCTTCCGGGCGGCGGCGCCCGGCACCCCGCTCCGGTCCCCGTCGGCGTCACTGTCCGGGACCAGCTCCCACTCGCGGGGCCGGATCACCACGTACGGGCCGACGGGCAGCCCGAAGGAGGTGAACACCCGCTTCATGTACTCCTTGTCCTGGCCGACGGCCGAGGCGAGGACACCCGCGCCGACGTACGGGATCCCGGAGAGCTCCAGCAGCCCCTGGAGGGTGCCGTCCTCCCCGTACGGGCCGTGCAGCACCGGGAAGACCACGTCGACGTCGCCCAGCACCTTGGGCACGGAGCCCGGTTCGCTGTAGACGACCTCGCGGCTGCCCGGGTCGACGGAGAGGACGACGGAGCCGTCCGTGGACTCGGCGATCTGCTCGACGCTCGGCAGGGCGCGGTCGGCGATGCCCATCCGCTCCGGGTCGTCGGCGGTGAGCGCCCAGCGGCCGTCGGTGGTGATCCCGATCGGGAGGACGTCGTACCTCGTACGGTCGATGGACCGCAGTACGGCGCCGGCCGTGACCACCGAGATGGCGTGCTCGGAACTGCGGCCGCCGAAGACGACGGCCACGCGAGGCTTGCGGAGCGGCTGCTCTGGGCGGGGCTCCGGGCTGTGCCCAAGGCTGCGCTCGGGGCTGTGGGAGGAGTTCTCGCTGCTCATATCGCGATGAGCGTACCTGCTGGTACCGCCCGAGTCAGCGTCGCTCGGGCTTGGCGCTGCGCGCCATCAGTTCTTTGAGCGCGACGAGCGGCGGCTTCCCGTTGTGCACGATGTCCACGACGGTTTCGGTGAGCGGCATGTCGACATCGTGGCGCCGCGCCAGATCCAGCACGGACTCACAGGACTTGACGCCCTCCGCGGTCTGTTCGGTGACCGCGATCGTCTCCTGGAGGGTCATGCCGCGGCCCAGGTTGGTGCCGAAGGTGTGGTTGCGGGAGAGCGGCGAGGAACAGGTGGCGATGAGATCGCCCATTCCGGCGAGTCCGGAGAAGGTGTGCGGGTCGGCGCCCATGGCGAGGCCGAGCCGGGTGGTCTCGGCGAGTCCCCGGGTCATCAGGGTCGCCTTGGAGTTGTCGCCGAGGCCCATCCCGTCCGCGATGCCGACGGCGAGACCGATCACGTTCTTGACGGCTCCGCCGAGTTCACAGCCGACGACATCCGTGTTGGTGTACGGGCGGAAGTAAGGCGTGTGGCAAGCGGCCTGGAGCCGCCGGGCGACCGCCTCGTCCACGCAGGCCACGACGGCGGCGGCGGGCATCCGGCCCGCGATCTCCTTGGCCAGGTTGGGGCCGGTGATGACGGCGACGCGCTCGGCCGGCGCCTTGGCGACCTCCTCGATCACCTCGCTCATCCGCTTGGCCGTGCCGAGTTCGACGCCCTTCATCAGGGAGACGAGGACGGTGTCGGAGGGCAGTACGGGGGCCCACCGCGCGAGGTTTCCGCGCAGCGTCTGCGAGGGCACCGTGAGCACCGTGAACTCGGCGCCGCGCGCGGCCTCGGCCGGGTCGGTGGTGGCCCGTACCCCCTCCGGGAGTTCGAAACCCGGCAGGTAGGCGGGGTTGGCCCGGGTGGTGTTGATGGTGTCGGCGATCTCGGGCCGGCGGCCCCAGATCGTCACCTCGCATCCCGCGTCGGCGAGGACCATGGCGAACGCCGTACCCCAAGAACCAGCTCCGAAGACGGCGACCCGCGTCACTTCGACCCCTCTTCCGCGGCCTTGCGCCGCTGTTCTTCCCTGGCCTTGCGGTAGTCGTACGAGACGGCGGGTACCGGCTCGCCACGTACCTCGGCCAGCAGTTCCGTGATCGCCGCCATGATGGCCTCGGTGGCCTCGCGCAGCAATTCGGGGTTGATCTCGCGGTCGTAGAAGCGCGACAGGTCGACGGGCGGGCCGACGAGGATCCGGTGGGTCTTGCGCGGGAACAGGTCGGGTTTCGTGGAGTACGGCGGGAGCAGGAGGTTGGCGCCCCACTGCGCGACGGGGATGACCGGGCACTTGGTCTGGAGGGCGACCCGGGCGACCCCGGTCTTGGCGCTCATGGGCCACATGTCGGGGTCGCGGGTCAGGGTGCCCTCGGGGTAGAACGCCACGCACTCGCCCCGCTCGACGGCGTCGATGGCGGCGCGGAAGGCGCTCAGCGCGTCGCTGGTCTCGCGGTAGACGGGGATCTGTCCCGTGCCGCGCATGACGGCTCCGATGAATCCCTTGGTGAAAAGGCCGTCCTTGGCGAGGAAGCGCGGAAGACGGCCGGTGTTGTACTGGAAGTGGGCGTAGGCGAACGGGTCGAGATGCGAATTGTGGTTCACCGCGGTGATGAATCCGCCGTCGGCCGGAATGTGCTCCGCACCCCGCCAGTCCCGCTTCAGGAGAAGGATCAGCGGCGGTTTTGCGATGGCCGCCGCCAGGCGGTACCAGAAGCCGATTCTACGGCGGGACACTCGAACACCTTCCTCTTCTCACCGGGCCCCCTGCCCGGCTGCCGGGGGTCAAGTGTGGCCCCGCTCCTCCGGTCTGTCGAGAACACCGTACGCCCCGGTCGGGGGACCGGCCCTGTGGCCTCGCGCGGTGCCGGGCCACAATAGAGGGCGGATACACATGGGCTGTACGCGGGCCACCGTGCGGGGCGGGAGAGACCTCCCGGGGACGGCCCCGGAACCGGGCGCGGGGACCTCCCCGGGGACGGACGCGGAGATGGACGGAGAGGCGGAGATGGACGAAGAGTTCGCCACGCGCACCGGCCCGGCCGCCGCGTGGTCCCTGGTGGTCCCGCTCAAGCCGCTCCGGATCGCGAAGAGCAGGCTCGCCGCGGCGACGGGCGAGGCGCTGCGCCCGCGCCTCGCCCTCGCGTTCGCGCTGGACACCGTGGCCGCGGCGCTGGCCTGCCCCGCCGTCCGTGAGGTCGCGGTGGTCACCGACGACCCCACGGCGGCGGCGGAGCTCTCCGCGCTGGGCGCGCGCATCGTCCCGGACACCCCGGCGGACGGCCTCAACGCGGCGCTCGCGCACGGGGCGCGGGCGGTCAGGGCGGTACGGCCAAGGGCGGCGGTGGCCGCGCTCAACGCGGATCTGCCGGCGCTCCGCCCGGCGGAACTGGCTCTCGTCCTCGCGGCGGCGGAGGATTTTCCGCGCGCTTTTCTCACGGACGCCGCGGGAATCGGTACGACTTTGCTGACGGCGGGACCCGGCGTGGAATTGAATCCGGCTTTCGGCGGCCCCTCCCGAATGGGACACATGTCGACAGGGGCGGTGGAAATACCTCTGGCCGGGGTGGATTCCGTACGGCGGGATGTCGATACCGGCGAGGATCTGCTGCGGGCGGCGGAGCTGGGCCTCGGCCCGCGCACGGCCCTGCGGTACGGGAGACGCGGCAGGGACGCGGCGTACGGGGAGTGCGGGGAGCGCCGGGGGCGCGAGGCGTGCGGGCCGCTCCCGGCGCCCGGTCCTGGCTGCTGAGGACCGGCGGCCCTGGCGATACGCTGCGGCTATGCAGGCGACCTCGTACACATACGATTCCGAGACCCGTTGCGGGAGTGTGCTGCTGGACGACGGCACCCCGGTGGAGTTCGACGCGGCGGCCTTCGACGCGGGCGGGCTGCGGCTGCTCCGGGTGGGACAGCGCGTACGGATCGAGACCGAGGGTCCGGGCGTGGCCGGGGGCGCGCCGTTCCGCATCACGCTGGTGACGCTCCAGACGCTCTGAGCCTCCGCGGTGCCCGCGTCCGCCGTGCCGCCCAGCCCGCCGCGCGGAACCGGCCCCGTAGCACTCCACAGCGCCCCGTACGCCGCGCGAACGCCGCGGGCCGGGCTCCCCGAGGGGAGCCCGGCCCGGCGCGTACGGCCCTGAACCGCTTCCTGCCTACTTCTTCCTGGCGACGGCCTTCTTCGCCGTGGTGGTGCGCGCGGTGGCCTTGCGCGCCGGGGCCTTCTTGGCGGTCGCCTTCTTGGCCGGCGCGGTCTTCTTCGCGGTGGCCTTCTTGGCGGTGCCGGTGGCCTTCTTGGCGGTCTTCTTCGCCGTGGCGGTGGTCTTCTTGGCCGTGGTCTTCTTCGCCGCGGCGCTGGTCTTCTTCGCCGTGGTCTTGGCGGCCGTGGTCCTCTTGACCGCGGTCTTCTTCGCCGCCGTGGCCGCCTTCTTGGCTGTGGCCTTCTTGGCCGCGGCCTTGACCGTCGTCCGAGCGGAAACCCCGCCCGAGAGGCTGCCCTTGGGGGCCTTCTTGACGGCCACGTCGTTCTTCGGGAGCTTCTTCGAGCCGCTGACGAGGTCCTTGAATCCCTGGCCCGCGCGGAACCGCGGCACCGAGGTCTTCTTGACCCGTACGCGCTCGCCCGTCTGCGGGTTACGGGCGTAACGCGCCGGGCGGTCGACCTTCTCGAACGAACCGAAGCCGGTGACCGAGACCCGGTCCCCGGCGACCACCGCGCGGACGATCGCGTCGAGTACCGCGTCGACCGCGTCCGCGGCCTGCTGACGGCCGCCGACCTTGTCCGCAATCGCTTCTACGAGCTGCGCCTTGTTCACGTCTTCCCCTTCGGAGACATTGCCAGAACGAAAGTGTTCAAGCTTTTTCGCACGTTAGGCAGATATATACCGCAAATCAAACACGAAACGGGCTAATCACCCTAGTGCCGCAACGAAGTCGGCCCGGCGGAGTTCCGCGGAGGGTCAGGGACCTTCCGGAAAACGACCCTCGTCCAGGTCCTTCATCAAGCGGTCCAGACGCCGTGCCGCGTCCGGGAGATCGTGTTTCGCCGCGGCCGTGATGACCAGCAGCTTCCGGGAGAGAGCAAGCCGCACACCCTCCGGGACCTGCAGTGCACGCACCTTCGCGTGCGCATCTTTGAGTTGTTCGGCGACTAACCCGTAGAGCTTGAGTTGGTTGTCGCGTTCCATGCGCCGATTGTGCCATCTAGGGCGAGTTGTCGCCCGACAGGGGCTCAACAAGCAACTGCACCCCCTACCTGGAGGTAGGGGGTGCAGTAGGGGAAACGCGCTGATCAGGCGGCAATTGTGCGTGGTTTGAAGGACGGCCTGGAGGCCTCGTACGCGGCGATGTCGGACTCGTTCTGAAGGGTGAGGCTGATGTCGTCGAGCCCGTTCAGCAACCGCCAGCGGGCGTTCTCGTCAAGCTCGAAATCGGCCACAAGCTCTGCTCCGTCGGGGGCGGTCGCGCGGACCTGGCGCTGCTCCAGGTCGACCGTGACCTCCGCCGTGGGGTCGCTCTCGGTGATCGCCCAGAGGGCGTCCACGACGGACTGCTCCAGCACGACGGTCAGCAGGCCGTTCTTGAGCGAGTTACCCCGGAAGATGTCCGCGAACCGCGAGGAGACGACGGCCTTGAAGCCGTAGTTCTGCAGGGCCCAGACGGCGTGTTCCCGGGACGACCCCGTACCGAAGTCGGGTCCGGCGACCAGGACCGAGGCCCCGGCGTACTCGGGGCGGTTGAGGACGAAGGACGGGTCCTTGCGCCATGCCTCGAACAGCCCGTCCTCGAACCCGTCCCTGGTGACCTTCTTGAGCCAGTGGGCGGGGATGATCTGGTCGGTGTCGACGTTGCTGCGGCGCAGCGGGACGGCGGGACCGGTGTGGGTGGTGAAGGCTTCCATGGTTATCGCGCTCCAGCGGGCGTACGGTCGCCGGCACCGGCGTCGGACAGATCGGCGGGCGAGGCCAGGTGGCCCAGCACGGCGGTGGCGGCGGCGACCTGGGGGGAGACGAGATGCGTACGGCCGCCCTTGCCCTGCCTGCCCTCGAAGTTACGGTTGGACGTGGACGCGGAGCGCTCGCCGGGCGCGAGTTGGTCGGGGTTCATGCCCAGACACATCGAACAGCCCGCGTGCCGCCATTCGGCACCCGCGGCGGTGAACACCTTGTCCAGGCCCTCCGCGACGGCCTGGAGGGCGACCCGTACGGAGCCGGGGACGACCAGCATCCGTACGCCGTCGGCGACTTTGCGGCCCTCCAGGAGGGTGGCGGCCGAGCGCAGGTCCTCGATACGGCCGTTGGTGCAGGAGCCCACGAAGACGGTGTCGACCCTGATGTCGCGCAGCGCCTGCCCGGCGGTCAACCCCATGTACTCCAGGGCCTTTTCCGCGGCGAGGCGCTCCGAGGCGTCCTCGTACGAAGCCGGGTCGGGGACGTGCGCGGAGAGCGGCAGGCCCTGGCCCGGGTTGGTGCCCCAGGTGACGAACGGGGCCAGTTCCTCGGCCTTGATGAAGACCTCGGCGTCGAAGACCGCGTCGTCGTCGGTGCGCAGCGTCTTCCAGTACGCGACGGCCGCGTCCCAGTCGGCGCCCTGGGGGGCGTGGTCGCGGCCCTTGAGGTAGTCGAAGGTGGTCGCGTCCGGGGCGATCATGCCCGCCCTGGCGCCGGCCTCGATGGACATGTTGCAGATGGTCATCCGGGACTCCATCGAGAGTTTCTCGATGGCGGAGCCACGGTATTCGAGGATGTAGCCCTGGCCGCCGCCGGTGCCGATCTTCGCGATGATCGCGAGAATCAGGTCCTTGGCGGAGACGTCGGCGGGCAGTTCGCCCTCGACCGTGATGGCCATGGTCTTGGGGCGGGCCAGCGGCAGCGTCTGGGTCGCGAGGACGTGCTCGACCTGGCTGGTGCCGATGCCGAACGCGAGCGCGCCGAAGGCGCCGTGGGTGGAGGTGTGACTGTCGCCGCAGACCACGGTGGTGCCGGGCTGGGTCAGGCCGAGCTGCGGGCCCACGACGTGGACGACGCCCTGCTCGACGTCGCCCAGCGGGTGCAGCCGTACGCCGAACTCGGCGCAGTTCTTGCGCAGGGTCTCCAACTGGACGCGGGAGACGGGGTCCGCGATGGGCTTGTCGATGTCGAGGGTCGGGGTGTTGTGGTCCTCGGTCGCGATGGTGAGGTCGAGCCGCCGGACCCGCCGTCCGTTCTGGCGGAGGCCGTCGAACGCCTGGGGGCTGGTCACCTCGTGCAGCAGGTGCAGATCGATGAAGAGAAGGTCGGGCTCGCCCTCCGCGCGCCGGACGACATGATCGTCCCAGACCTTCTCCGCGAGTGTCCTACCCATCGCTTTCCCTCCGGCCGGCCTCGTGTGGCCGGCACTCCTAGAGATATGTGGGCCCACGTCCGTACCCCACGCACCGGACGTCGGCGGGGAACCCTTGGTCCTGGGTCCGTACCCCGCGGGCCCGGTTCCGCGGGCCCGTACCTACAGGTTGGCAACTTCCCCGGAAAATTGAACTTGCGTTTCACAGAGTGAGACGCGAGTATCGTTTCATGGACAACTCTAGCGGCGTCGGCGTACTCGACAAGGCGGCTCTGGTATTGAGCGCCCTGGAGTCCGGTCCGGCCACCCTCGCCGGGCTGGTCGCGGCGACCGGGCTCGCACGACCCACGGCACACCGGCTGGCCGTGGCTCTGGAACACCACCGGCTGGTGGCGAGGGACATGCAGGGCCGGTTCATCCTCGGCCCCCGGCTGGCCGAGCTGGCCGCGGCGGCCGGTGAGGACCGCCTGCTGGCGACGGCGGGACCGGTCCTCACGCACCTGCGGGACCTGACCGGGGAGAGCGCGCAGCTCTACCGCCGCCAGGGCGACATGCGGATATGCGTGGCGGCGGCGGAGCGGCTCTCGGGGCTGCGGGACACCGTCCCGGTCGGCTCCACCCTGACCATGAAGGCGGGCTCGTCGGCCCAGATCCTGATGGCCTGGGAGGAGCCGGAGCGGCTGCACCGCGGTCTCCAGGGGGCCCGATTCACGGCGACGGCGCTCTCGGGCGTACGGCGCAGGGGCTGGGCCCAGTCGATCGGCGAGCGGGAGCCGGGCGTGGCCTCGGTCTCGGCGCCGGTACGGGGCCCGTCGAACCGGGTGGTCGCGGCCGTCTCGGTATCCGGACCGATCGAGCGCCTGACGCGTCACCCGGGCCGGATGCACGCCCAGGCCGTGATAGACGCGGCGGGGCGGCTGAGCGAGGCCCTGCGCCGCGCGAGCTGACACCCTCACCACCAGGACGGCGACCGTCCCGTTCGCCACTCCACTCCCCAGGGCCGCTCCAGCGCCGCAGCGGCCCGCCCGATCACCTTCCCTGCCGTCCCCGGTCAGGGACGCATCGCAGAGCTACGAGGCGAGCCGGTCGGCCGCGCGCTCACCGCGTCTGCCCACCGGGACCACCCCGCTCGCCGCGCCGAGTCCGAACGCCGGCATGTTGACGTAGATGCTCTCGTACGAGCCGGCGGGGACCACATAGGTCTCGTGCCAGAACCCCACCCCGTCCCGCCCCTCGCGCACCCGGCGGTTGAACTCCGCCCAGGCCGGACGGTGCTCCTTGTCCGGCGCCGCCGCGTACGCGAGCAGCTTCTCCTGGGACTCCCAGTACTGGACGACGTACACGAGACGCGGGCCGCCCAGCAGGACCCGGGCGGATATCAGCCCGCCGGAACGGTCCCGGGCCAGTTCTTTCAGCATCCGCGGCATGGCCCTGGCCACCGGCCACCAGTCGCGCGGCGAGCGGAACTTGTTGACGCGCATCCCGATCAGGAACACGACCACCCCCTGACCGGCATCGGCGGTCACCCGGCCCTCGATCACTTTCGCGCCCATGTCGATCTCCTCGCTCGCTGTTCCATGACCTGCCCCTGGATTGGATAGCTCGACTATCCATGATTGGATAGTGCCACTGTCCAATGAAAGGTGCAACCGGGATGCGCATGGCGGAGCTGAGTGAGCGGAGCGGGGTCCCCACCGCCACGATCAAGTACTACTTGCGCGAGGGACTGCTCCGGCCCGGCCGCCGGATCAACGCCACGCAGGCCGCGTACGACGAGGAGCACCTGCGCAGACTGCGGCTGGTCAGGGCGTTGATCCAGGTGGGCCGGATGCCGGTGGCGACGGCGCGCGAGGTCCTGGTGGCGGTGGAGGACGAGTCGCTCGACCGGCACAGCCGGATCGGCGCGGCGGTCTGGTCGCTCCCCGAGAGCCCGGCCGGCGCCGTGGAGACCGTTCCCGACGCTGCGGGCGAGGCCGCCGAACAGCAGGCGGTCGAGTTGCTGGAAAGGCTCGGCTGGGACTTCGGCTACGCGGCACGGGACGACTCCCCTCCGTACCGGATGCTCGTCGACGCCCTCGCCGCCCTGGAGCGGAGCGGGTACCCGTGCGTCATGGAGGACCTGCTCGCGTACGGGCGTTCCGCCGGCCAACTCGGCACCGTGGACCTGGACATGATCGAGCGGTACGAGCCGGGGACCCGGCAGGTCGAGGCGGCGGTGGCGGGGACGGTGCTGTACGAACCGGTGTTGCTGAGCCTGCGGAGGCTCGCACAGGCGGAGGAGTCCAACCGGCGCTTCGGTGACGGCGGTTGAGGAGCGGAGGCGCGGCCGAAAGCATGGCCGGGGCAACGAAAAGACCCTCCCCGAGGGGAGGGTCTTCATCGGGCTCAGTCTTGCGTTGGTACCCCCGACCGGATTCGAACCGGCGCTACTGCCGTGAGAGGGCAGCGTGCTAGGCCGCTACACAACGGGGGCATGGCCCTGAGCCAAGCTGGGCTACCAGGACTCGAACCTAGAACAACGGAACCAGAAACCGTCGTGTTGCCAATTACACCATAGCCCATGGTGATTCTTGAGAATCAGTACCCCCGACCGGATTCGAACCGGCGCTACTGCCGTGAGAGGGCAGCGTGCTAGGCCGCTACACAACGGGGGCCCTAGCGATCCTGCATCAACGCATCCGGGTGCGACCCGAAGACGTCGGAGAGAAGGATCTGTACCCCCGACCGGATTCGAACCGGCGCTACTGCCGTGAGAGGGCAGCGTGCTAGGCCGCTACACAACGGGGGCGTTGCAGATACAGTCTGCGCT
>NZ_JBHYZP010000053.1:0-11535 GCF_042752355.1 Streptomyces sp. NPDC059255 | reverse complement strand
CGGTACCCCCGACCGGATTCGAACCGGCGCTACTGCCGTGAGAGGGCAGCGTGCTAGGCCGCTACACAACGGGGGCGTTGCAGATACAGTCTGCGCTGGGCTACCAGGACTCGAACCTAGACTAACGGAACCAGAAACCGTCGTGCTGCCAATTACACCATAGCCCACCAAAGCTGAACCCCCGTGCGGGGGATCTTGTCTGGCGTGCGCTTCCCGGTCGGACCTTGTGGTTTCCCGGGCGGCGCAGGAAGAACATTACCCGATCGCGGACAGCGCTCCAAAACGAGTATCTCCGCGCAGTACGGCGGGAAGCTGGCCGAGATCGGTGATCCGCACCAGCTCGGGGCGCCCGCCGATCCCGCCCCGGTCCAGCCAGACCCCGGCGAGCCCGGCGGCGGTCGCCCCGCCGGCGTCGATGTCCGGCTCGTTCCCGACGTACGCCACCTCGCCGGGCTCCAGCGCGAGGGCGTCGCAGGCGGCGTGGAAGGCGGCGGCGTCGGGCTTGGAGACCCCCAGCTCGGCGGCGCAGAGCACGGCCTCGAAGTGATCACGCACGCCGAGGACGCGCAGCTTCCGGTCCTGGTTGATGATCGAGGAGTTCGAGAGCACGGCCTGCCGGTAGTCGGCGGCGAGCAGGTCGAGCGCGGCGAGACTGTCGGGGAACAGGTTCCAGGCGGCCTCGTAGTGCGTGATGTACCGGTCGAACCACGCGTCGGCCTCGGCGTCGCTCAGCCCGGCCCCGGTGAAGGCCCGCACCCGGTCACGCCGCTGCCCCAGAAAATCCGTCTCCCCGGCGGCGAACCGCAGCCACTGGGCATCGGTGATCTCCCGCCACCGCCCGAGAGCCTGGTCGACGCTCTCCCCGGCACCGGACATCCCTTCGGCGGCGAGATGCCGCTGCATGCCGGCGCGGTCGGCGCTGGTGTAGTCGAAGAGGGTGTCGTCGATGTCCCAGAGGACGGCACGGATCGCCATACGCCGACGGTACCGCGCGGGGACGGCCCCACGGTGATCAACCGATCCGGGACGCGCCGGCTAGCCCTTGGCCCGAACCTGCAGGCGACCACCCTTGACGGCTATCAGGAGCGCGCCCAGTTGCCCTGGCGCGAGAGACAGGAGCACGCCGGGGTCGTCGCTCTCGCGGATGCGGAGGGTTCCGTCGGGGGCGGCAGCGACGTTGACGCAGTTCCCACCCTCTGGGGAGTAGGACGACTTCTGCCATGTGTACGTGGACACGACTGGCCTCCTCTTAGATGTTCTTCGCGATACGGCGGATGAAGTCCCGGGTTTTGCCAGGCGGGAGGGCGCAGCTTTCCAGCCGATCCAGGACTGCCCTGTACCGGTCGAGTTGCGCCTCGGCGAAGAGGTAATCGCTGCCATGGTCGGAGTCCAGTGCAACCGTGTCCAGTTGCGGCACGGGGCCAACCGCGTAGGTGATGGGTTGTCCGGCCCTCGGGAAGTCATCCTGGCCGAAGGGAACACCGAGCACGGTCACATTGCCGAGTTCGCTCATCTCGATCAACTGCTGAAGTTGCTCCCGCGACGCGTCGGGGCCGGCGTACCCCATCCTCAGCGCCGCCTCGTGAACGATCGCCGTGTACGGCATCGGGGGGTCCCGGAAAAGAACCGCCTGGCGTTTCATCCGGAAGGACACTCTGTGCTCCACCTCATGAGCACGTAGCGACGGGGAACTCTTCTTGAAGGTGGCCCGCGCGTAGTCAGGCGTTTGCAGCAGGCCAGGCATGCTCGTCACCACCGCCACCCGCATCGAAACGGCCGCGTGCTCGAACTCCGCGAACTCGACGGCCGCTGCGGAGAGCAGTTCCCGGTACTCGTCCCACCAATTGCGCTCGCGGCGACCCGTCATGGCCGCCAGGGCGTCAATGAAATCCGCGTCGTCGCAGGAGTAGCCGCGTGCCATCGCGTGCACGCGGTCAACGCTGACGCCGTGGCGCCCAGCCTCGATCATGCTCATCCGCGCCTGCTGGATGCCGATGATCGCGGCGCCCGCCGTCGAACTCAGACCGGCGCGTTCGCGCAGCTTGCGCAGTTCGGCGCCGAGGCGTCGCTGGCGCAGCGTGGGCGCCCCTGTCACCGGCATCGGTACACCCTTCCTTCGTCACTCACACAGGTGAAATCCGAAGAACTTCACCATGTTCAGGTATAGAACTACACCGACAGGCCTACTGTTCCAGCACAAGCAACTCCCTCAGCGGACAGGAGATTTGCCCATGAACACCGTATCCCCGCCCCTCCCCCGCCCTGATCGCCCAGAAGGGTTCGACCAGGAGATCCGCGAGCTCGTCGAGGCCACCGCACCCCGCCTCTTCGCCGTCGTCGAGGAGTTCGCCTGCGCCGACGGCGAGCTGGACGCCCGGGTCGCCGCGTGGGGGCTCGCCTTCGCGGATGGTGGGGGTACGCAGGTCACCACCGTTGACGGCGGGCGTCGGCTGTCCCTGGCCTCGCCCGAGCGCGCCGCCGCGTGGGTCTCGCGCCGCCCGGGGAGCATCGGCAGCGTCGTATGGGCCGGTGCGCCGAGGACGTGATGGCATGCGGGAGGGCCCGGTAGGCCGCCCCCTGCCTGCGGGGCGGGCCACCGGGCCCTCATGTGTGGTGCGCCGAACTGCTACGTCAGCTTCGCCAGCGCCGCGTCGATCCGGGACAGCGTGCGCTCCCGGCCGAGGAGTTCCAGGGACTCGAAGAGCGGGAGGCCGACCGTGCGGCCCGTGGTCGCCACGCGGACCGGGGCCTGGGCCTTGCCGAGCTTGAGGCCGTGTTCCTCGCCGGCCGCGAGGACCGCGTTCTTCAGGGAATCCGCGTCCCACTCCGCCTCGGCGAGCTTCGCGCGGGCCGTGGTCAGCAGGGCGTCCGCGCCCGGCTTCATCGCCTTCGCCCACGACGCCTCGTCCTCGACCGGCTCGTCCAGGAAGAGGAAGTCGACGTTGGCGGTGATGTCCGAGAGGACCGTGACCCGGGTCTGGGCCAGCGGGGCCAGCGCCGCGAAGGCCGACGCGTCGAAGGACTCCGGTGCCCACGGGGCGTACGGGGCCTTCAGCCACGGGGCGCAGGCGTCCGCGAAGGCCTTCACGTCGAGCTGCCGGATGTGGTCCGCGTTGATCGCCTCGGCCTTCTTCAGGTCGAAGCGGGCCGGGTTCGCGTTGACGTCCGCGATGTCGAACGCGGCGACCATCTCGTCCATGGAGAAGAGGTCGCGGTCCGCCGAGAGCGACCAGCCGAGCAGCGAGAGGTAGTTGAGCAGCCCCTCCGGGAGGAAGCCGCGCTCGCGGTAGAGGTTGAGGGAGGCCTGGGGGTCGCGCTTGGAGAGCTTCTTGTTGCCCTCCCCCATGACGTAGGGAAGGTGGCCGAAGCTGGGGATCCTCTGGGCGAGGCCCAGTTCCATCAGCGCCTTGTAGAGCGCGATCTGGCGCGGCGTGGAGGAGAGCAGGTCCTCGCCGCGCAGGACGTGGGTGATCTCCATCAGCGCGTCGTCGACCGGGTTGACGAGCGTGTAGAGCGGCGCGCCGTTGGCGCGGACGATGCCGTAGTCCGGGACGTTCTCCGGGGTGAAGGTCAGCTCGCCGCGGACCAGGTCCGTGAAGGTGATCGGCTCGTCGGGCATCCGGAAGCGGACGATGGCGGTGCGGCCCTCCGCCTCGTACGCCGCCTTCTGCTCGGCGGTCAGGTCGCGGCAGTGGCCGTCGTACCCCGACGGCCGGCCCGCCGCGCGCGCCGCCTCCCGGCGGGCGTCCAGCTCCTCCGTGGTGCAGTAGCAGTGGTAGGCGTGGCCCGCCTCCAGCAGCCTGGCCGCCGTGTCGCGGTAGATGTCCATCCGCTGCGACTGGCGGTACGGGGCGTGCGGGCCGCCCTTCTCGGGGCCCTCGTCCCAGTCGAGCCCGAGCCAGCGCAGCGAGTCGAGGAGCTGGACGTACGACTCCTCGGAGTCGCGCGCCGCGTCGGTGTCCTCTATGCGCAGGACCAGGGTGCCACCGGTGTGGCGGGCGAACGCCCAGTTGAAGAGGGCGGTACGGACCAGGCCCACGTGGGGGTTGCCGGTCGGGGAGGGACAGAAACGTACACGGACGGGTGCGCTAGCCACGCTTGATCACCTTGTTGGTGAGAGTGCCGATGCCTTCGATGGTGACGGCGACCTCGTCGCCGACGCTGAGGGGGCCGACCCCCGCGGGGGTGCCCGTGAGGACGACGTCACCGGGGAGGAGCGTCATGGCCTCGGTGATGTTGACGATCAGGTCCTCGACGGAGTTGATCATCTCGCTCGTACGGCCGAGCTGGCGCTGTTCCCCGTTGACGGTGCACTGGATCGTGAGGTCGGAGGGGTCCAGCTCGGTCTCCACCCAGGGGCCGAGCGGGCACGAGGTGTCGAAGCCCTTCGCGCGCGCCCACTGCTTCTCGCTCTTCTGGGTGTCGCGCGCGCTGACGTCGTTGGCGCAGGTGTAGCCGAAGATGACGTCCTTGACGCGTTCGCGCGGCACCTCGCGGCACATCCGCCCGATGACGACGGCCAGTTCGGCCTCGTGGTGCACCTCGTTCGAGAAGGACGGGTACTCGATGGCGTCGCCCGAGCCGATCACGGAGGTGGTGGGCTTGAAGAAGGCGAACGGCACGTCGGGGACGGCGTTGACGAGCTCCGCCGCGTGCTCCGCGTAGTTGCGGGCGAAGGCCACGATCTTGTTGGGCAGGACGGGCGGGAGCAGCCGGACCTTGCTCAGCGGGACCTTGGTGCCGGAGAGCTCGAAGTCGGTGTACGGAATGCCCCTGATGATGTCGAGGACGAGGCCGGCGGTGTCGCCGCTGCCGTCGCCCTCGACCGCGCCGAAGGCGACATTGCCGTCGATGGAGAATCTGGCGATGCGCACGGAAGCTGTCGCCCTTCACTTGCTGGCTGGTCTGGAGACTGACGCCCCAGGCTAACGCGAGAGGAGGGGAGCCCCCTGTTCTCCCGTGACCGGGCGGGCGCACGGCGCGTGCGGCACCGCGCGTGAACGCCGGGCGTCCGCGGCACGTATTACCGTGCGCGAGGCGGAGCAACCGACGGAGCGCGGCGTGTGCACACGGGCGGGCGAGGGGGCTGATCGTGCGAGGCGGAACGGGCCGGCAGGAGCTACGGGGCGGTGGGCGCCGCGGCGACGGCGCCGTCGGCCGGGGCGGCCGGGGCGGTCATCAGGATCGTGCGCCGCGGGTTGGCCGTACGGTTCGGCAGCGCGACGGGGTGCTCCGGCTGCGCGGCGGGGGCCAGCTCCTCGGCATCCTTGAGGTGCGCCAGCGTCGTACGCCGGGGGTTGGCGGTGTTGCGGAACATCATCGTTTTCTGCTGCGGATTCTGCGGACTCATCTGTGGTGTCAGACCTTGTCGGGCTACGGGCGCCGGAGCGCCGGTTGTCGGATGGGCCATCCCTGTAAAGCGTCAGGCTAAACATCCAATTCCCCGCCGAAGCGGCGATCGATCGTCGATCACGGTGTGAGTTTGCTCACGACCTGCCAGGCATTTACCCCATTCCGGGCGCGAGTTGACGACCAAGGAATCGGACATTGCGCTACTGAACGTTGCATTCCGCTGCTGATCATCCGTACTGGGACACCCCCCACCCGTAGGCGCCTCGTGGGTGTAAGTCCGATTCCTCCGTGAACACTTTCTACGGCTGGTGACCCGGCGCTCACGCCCTGTCATTCACGTCACAGCCCTGCCCGCCGCCCTTGTTGGAGATCCCGCTCTGTGCTGGAATTCCCCCCACCGCCGCGGGTTTGGATGTGCCGGCGCGCAGGGGCGCAACGCAGCGCCGAGTGGCGGTGGGGAAGGGGAACAGCGCCGGTCACTCACGACCACCATGGGGTGCGTTTTCGTGCCCCACGACGCCGACACCGTTCCGCCGTTCAGCGGGGGAACGCCTGGTCCAGAGGTTGCGACGCTAGTGCAGGGACGTTACAAGAGGGATGGCAGCGCTGCGGCGGAGCAGGAGCACCGCGGCGGTTCCGACCGCGGCTCCTCGCCCCAGCACACCCAGAACCCGGGCCCGGCTCCGTCGGGCGACCACAGCGGCGGCCGGGGCGGGCGCCCCGGTCCGGGACAGAGCGGCCTCGGCGCGCCTCCTATGCCGCCGCCTCCGCAGACGGTGCCGAACGCGAAGTCGCCGAACGACCCGGGGAACCGAATAGCCCTGCGCAACTGGCGCATCAGCACCCGCCTCGTGGCGCTGCTGACCCTGCCGGTGGTCGCGGCCACCACGCTGGGCGGGCTGCGTATCAACGAGTCGCTGAACGACATGCAGCAGCTCGAGCACATGCAGCTGCTCACCAAGATGACCAAAGAGGCGACCGCGCTCTCGCAGGCGCTCCAGGCGGAGCGTGACGAGTCGGCCGGACCGCTGACCAACGGCGCGAACCCCAAGGACTTCAAGGTCCAGGACCGCCGGGCCAAGACCGACCGGGCCAAGAAGGCGTTCCTCGACGCCACGGTCGACATCGGCAACACCGACGGCGACCAGGCGCTGGAGAGCATCCGCTCGAACGTCAACCAGATCGCCACCCAGGTCAACCGGATCAACACCATCCGCAAGGACGCCTACCTCGGCTCGGGTTCGGACTCGCTGACCGTCGACGCGTACGACGGACTGATCACCTCGCTGCTGAGCCTCTCGCAGGACATGGCGCAGGCGACCAACAACCCGGAAATGATCAAGCGGACCCGCGCGCTGGCCGCGTTCTCGTCCGCCAAGGAGTACGCGTCGATCCAGCGGGCGATCATCGCCGCCGCGCTGCCCGCCGACCCGTCGACCAAGGGCAAGCTGGGCGAGAACGACCGGCTGTACGGTCTGGCCGCGGCGACGAAGGAGAAGAACGCCCTCACCTCCTTCAGCTTCCTGTACGAGTCGATGGGCGGCGACGCCGAAGAGCTGATGGCCCCGCTCAACGGGCAGGGCAACCCCGAGATCCAGTCGTCCGAGAAGTACGCGGACCGCGTGCTCGGCTCGACCGACGGCCTCGCGAGCCAGCCCAACCGCTCGTACCTGGACTGGACCGACCAGGCGTCCACCCGGATCAACGCGATGAAGACCATCGAGGCCACACTGCTCGGTGAGATGGAGAGCAAGGCCCGCGAGCTGCGCGACTCGTCGCAGCGTGACGCGATCCTCAACGCCGCGCTGATCCTCGTCGTCCTCGGCGTCTCCCTCGTCGGCGCCTTCGTGGTCGCCCGGTCCATGATCCGCTCGCTGCGCCGCCTCCAGGACACGGCCACCCGGGTCGCCCAGGACCGACTGCCCGAGCTGGTCAAGCAGCTCTCCGACTCCGACCCGCAGGACGTCGACACCTCCGTCGAGTCGGTCGGTGTGCACTCCAAGGACGAGATCGGAAAGGTCGCCGCGGCCTTCGACGACGTGCACCGCGAGGCGGTCCGGCTCGCCGCCGAGCAGGCCCTGCTCCGGGGCAACGTCAACGCGATGTTCACCAACCTCTCGCGCCGCAGCCAGGGCCTCATCCAGCGTCAGCTCTCGCTCATCTCCGAACTGGAGTCCCGCGAGGCCGACCCGGACCAGCTCTCCTCGCTGTTCAAGCTGGACCACCTCGCGACCCGTATGCGCCGTAACGGCGAGAACCTCCTCGTCCTCGCGGGCGAGGAGCCGGGCCGCCGCTGGACCCGCCCCGTACCGCTGGTCGACGTGCTCCGTGCCGCCGCCTCCGAGGTGGAGCAGTACGAGCGCATCGAGCTGGCCTCCGTACCGACGACCGAGGTCGCCGGGCGCGTCGTCAACGACCTCGTGCACCTGCTCGCCGAGCTGCTGGAGAACGCGACGTCGTTCTCCTCGCCGCAGACGAAGGTCCGCGTCACCGGTCACGCGCTGCCCGACGGCCGGGTGCTGGTGGAGATCCACGACACCGGCATCGGCCTCTCCCCCGAGGACCTCGCGGCGATCAACGAGCGGCTGGCCTCGCCGCCCACCGTGGACGTCTCGGTCTCGCGCCGCATGGGTCTGTTCGTGGTCGGCCGGCTGTCGCTGCGCCACGGCATCAGGATCCAGCTCCGCCCCTCCGACTCCGGCGGTACGACCGCGCTGGTCATGCTGCCCGTCGATGTCGCCCACGGCGGCAAGAAGAACCCGGTCGGCCGGCCCGGCGCCCCCGGCCAGGGCGGTCCGCTCGGCCAGGCGCCCACGGGCGGCGGCCAGCTCCCCGGCGCTCCCGGCGGCGGCCGTCCCGGGCTCGGTTCGGGCCCCGGCGGCGCCCCCGCGCCCGGTGGCCTGCTCGGCGCGGGCGCCCCGCGCGGCCAGGTCGGCTCCGGCGCGGGGCCGCGTGCCGCGCTGCCGTCCCGCGACGGGTCGGGTGCCGGATCGCAGGGCGGCTCGCAGGATCCGCAGCGGCAGGGCTCGGGCCAGCCGAACATCTTCGCGCACAACGCCTTCGGCCCCTCGTCGCAGGGCCCCTCGCAGGGCGGCGGGCAGGGCGGCCCCGGCCAGGGCCAGCAGCGCCAGGACCGTCCGCAGGGCGGCTTCGGCCAGAGCGGTCCCGGCGGCCAGGGCAACCAGGACGGCCAGAGCGGCCCCGGCCACCAGGGCAACCAGAACGGTCCCGGCAACCAGGGCGGCCAGGGCCAGAACGGCTTCAGCGGGCGCGCCCAGAACGCCTTCCAGCAGGGCGGCGCCCCCTCACCCGACCGCAGTCGGCAGCTCCCGCCCCCCGGCGGACCGCGCGCCGAGCTGCCCGGCGGCAATCCGCAGCCGCAGCGCCCGCAGCGCCCGCCGGTCACCAGCTGGGGCAGCGACCAGCAGTCGGGGCGTGCCCCGCTGGACGCGCCGCGCGGCCACGAGGAACACGAGTCCAGCGGCCAGTTCGCCCGTCCGACGGGTGAGCGGCAGAATCCCGGCGCGACCTCCGAGTTCCCGCGCCCGGACTTCGACGGACCCCGGCCCGACCAGAGCGGCCCGCTCGGCGCCGGCCAGGACCCCGCGTCCACGGCCCAGTTCCCCCGTCCCGACTTCAACGCCCCGGCCGGCTACTCCCCGGAGTACGGCGGGCAGCGTGGCGGCCAGACCGACGGCTCCGGCTTCCGCCCGTCGTCGGACTTCGGCTCCGAGCGGCAGGACTTCAACGCGCCGCGCCCGCCCGCGCCGGCCCCGGCGCCCGGCTCCGAGGGCGGCTACCGCCAGCCGAGTCTTCCGCCGCAGCCGCAGCCGGAGGCACTGCCCCCGGCCTCCGGCCCCGGTGACGGCCGTACGCCGCTGTACGACACCCTGGAGACCAACTGGTTCCACGCCACCCAGGGCGGCGGACCGCAGGGCGGCGGAGCGGACGACGGCCGGTCGTCCCGCACCACGGACCCGGAGCGCCAGGAAAGCCCGTCCCAGCAGTCGCCGACGCCGCCGATCCCGCGGCGCGAGACCGCCAACGGCTCGGGCCTGAACGGCACGACGGACACCGGCGACGCGGGGACGAACGGCTACACGACCAACGGCACCGGCGCCAACGGCTACACCACCAACGGCACCGGCTCCGGCGGCTACACCACCAACGGTTACGACGTCGGCGGCTCCGGCAGCGATGCCTTCGGCGCCGGCCGGCCGGGCGCGGGCGGCTCCGACTCCCGGAACCCGGGTCAGGGCCTGAGCCAGCGACCCGGACTCGGCGGACTGGGAGCGGGACACGGCTCCGGGACCAACGGCGCCGGCTTCAACTTCTCCAGCGGCAGTTCGGACTCGCGGGGTTCGGCCGCGGGCGGCGTGGGCGCCACCTCCTCCTGGCGCACCTCTCCCAACGACGAACTGGTACGCCAGGCAGAGCGGGCCAAAAAGCCCCAGTCCGGCGGCATCACCACCTCCGGTCTGCCCCGCAGGGTGCCGCGTGCCAATCTGGTGCCCGGTACCGCGCAGGAACAGAACACCCAGGCCGGTCCGCAGGTCTCCCGTGCGCCCGCTGACGTGCGCGGCCGGCTGACCAATCTCCGTCGGGGCATCCAGCAAGGTCGTCAGGCGGGCAACACCGGCCCGGCGAGCAACGGATTCAACCTCGGCACCTCTCACCAGCAGGAGCGTTAGTTGAGTCCGATGAGTCAGGCTGCGCAGAATCTGAACTGGTTGATCACCAATTTCGTGGACAACACCCCTGGGGTGTCCCACACCGTGGTGGTCTCCGCAGACGGACTTCTGCTGGCCATGTCCGAGGGCTTCCCCCGCGACCGCGCAGATCAGCTCGCGGCCGTGGCATCCGGGCTGACCTCGCTGACCGCGGGGGCGTCCCGGATCTTCGAAGGCGGCCCGGTCAACCAGACCGTGGTGGAGATGGAGCGCGGCTTCCTCTTCCTGATGTCCGTCTCCGACGGTTCCTCTCTGGCGGTCCTCGCCCACCCCGAGTGCGACATCGGTCTGGTGGGGTACGAAATGGCCCTCCTGGTCGACCGCGCCGGTACGGTCCTCACACCGGACCTGCGCGCCGAGCTCCAGGGAAGTCTGCTGCACTGAGCTTTCCAGGAACTCCCCAGCCACTCACCGTCAGGCCGCCCAACCGGCCCCCCACCGGCCAAGTCAGACGGCACGTAGACATCTTGCTGTCACGCCCGGAGGATTCATGACCCCGCCACCCGCCTCTCACGATCCGTACGGCGTCTCTGTCGACGCCTCGTACGGTCCTGAGGGCGATCAGCCGCTGGTACGTCCGTACGCCATGACCGGCGGCCGGACCCGGCCGCGGTACCAGCTCGCCATCGAGGCGCTGGTCAGTACGACCGCGGACCCCGCGCATCTCGCCACCCTGCTCCCCGAGCACCAGCGGATCTGCCACCTGTGCCGCGAGGTCAAGTCGGTGGCCGAGGTGTCGGCGCTGCTGACGATGCCGCTCGGTGTCGCCCGCATCCTGGTGGCCGACCTGGCGGAGGCCGGCATGGTGGCCATCCACCAGCCGGGCAACGGAGAGGCCGGCGGCACGCCGGATGTGACACTGCTCGAAAGGGTGCTCAGTGGACTTCGCAAGCTCTAGCGGCGGTGCGGCCCGATCGACCACCAGCGCGAAGATCGTGGTGGCGGGCGGCTTCGGCGTGGGCAAGACCACGTTCGTGGGCGCCGTCTCGGAGATCAACCCGCTGCGTACCGAAGCCGTCATGACCAGCGCCTCCGCCGGCATCGACGACCTCACCCACACCGGAGACAAGACCACCACCACCGTGGCCATGGACTTCGGACGCATCACCCTCGACCAAGACCTCATCCTCTACCTCTTCGGCACCCCCGGACAGGACCGCTTCTGGTTCATGTGGGACGACCTCGTCCGCGGCGCCATCGGCGCCGTCGTCCTCGTCGACACCCGCCGCCTCGCCGACTGCTTCCCCGCCGTCGACTACTTCGAAAACTCAGGACTCCCCTTCGTCATCGCCCTCAACGGCTTCGACGGACACCAGCCCTACACCCCCGACGAAGTACGCGAAGCACTCCAGATCGGCCCCGACACCCCCATCATCACCACCGACGCCCGCCACCGCGCCGACGCCAAAAGCGGACTCATCACCCTCGTCGAACACGCCCTCATGGCACGACT
>NZ_JBHYZP010000052.1:0-50641 GCF_042752355.1 Streptomyces sp. NPDC059255 | reverse complement strand
TCCCGTGGTTTTTGGGCGGGCTGCTTTTGTTTTTTAACAGCCCCCCCCCCCCACCCGGGCCGGGCCGGGGCCGGCCCCGCGCCCCCCCCCCGGCTCCTGCCGTCGAGGCGCGTCACTCCTGGGCGGAAGCCGCCCCCAGCAGTCCCCGGATCCTGGTCGTCGCCGCGCGGAACTCGGGGCGCCCCAGCGTTTCCGTGTACTCCCGTTCCGCCGGCAGTCCCACGTCGATGATCTCCGTGATGGTGCCGGGGCGCGGGCTCATCACCACCACCCGCTGGGCGAGATAGACCGCTTCCGAGATGGAGTGGGTCACGAGCAGCACGGTGGTTCCGGTCTCGCGCCAGATCCGGTTCAGCTCCATGTTGAGCTGCTCCCGCGTCAGCGCGTCGAGCGCGCCGAACGGCTCGTCCATCAGCAGCACGGGCGGTGCATGGAGCAGCGCCCGGCAGAGCGCGACGCGCTGCTGCATGCCACCGGAGAGTTCGTGCGGATACGCGTCCTCGAACCCGGTGAGCCCGGTCATCGCGATGAGTTCGTCCGCCCGCTCGCGGGCCGCGGCGGCGTCCGTCCGCCGGATCTCCGCCTGGAGCAGGATGTTGCGGCGGGCGGTGCGCCACTCCAGCAGCGCGGCGCGCTGGAACACGTAACCGATGTCGTGCCGCGGCCCCTCGACGGGCCGGCCGTGCAGCTGTACGGCGCCCCCGGACGCGGTCAGCAGGCCCGCCACGAGTTTGAGCAGTGTGGACTTGCCGCAGCCGGAGGGCCCGACGAGGGCGACGAACTCGCCGGGCGCCACATCGAGCGAGACCTCGCGCAAGGCGGTGACCTCGCGCTTCTTCGTACGGAACCGGACGGCCACCTCGTCCAGGCGGACCGCGGGCGCGCCCGGGGGCAAGGTGGTGTGGTGCGCGCCGTCCTGCCGCGCGGCCGGATCCTGGAGCTTCGCGTCCCTGGCCATGGTGTGTTCCGCCCTATCCCTTCAGCGCCGTGCCGCTGTCCCAGTACTCCTGTACGGCCTTCGGGCTCTTCACCAGTCCGGCCTGCGCGAAGATGTCGATGGTCCGCCGCCAGTCGCCCTCGGTGTTGACGCCCGGGGCGGCGCCGCGCGTCGCGTCGGTGTGCAGCAGGGTCACCGTGGTGGCGAACTGCTCCGACAGGACGTTCTTGGGCGGCAGTTGCTCCGAGGCGCCGTCCATCGCGGCGACGGCGGGATCCGGCGCCTTCTCGGCCGCCGCCCAGGACTCGCTGACGGCCCGCACCATGCGCCGGGCCAGGTCGCCGCGCTCGGCGAGGATCCGCTGTCCGGCGATCAGACCGTTGGAGTAGAAGTTGAGCCCGTGATCGGAGAAGCGGAGGTACGAGACCTCCTTCTTGGCCTTGTCCTTCATGGTCGGGCCCTGGTCGCTGGCGTAGCCGAGCAGCGCGTCCGTCTTGCCCGAGATCACCGCGGCGATCTTGCCCGCCGGGTCGGTGTTCTGGATCGTGACGTCCGACTCCTTCAGCCCGTTCTTCTCCAGGAAGATCGGGAAGGTCTTGGTGAGCGCGTCGCCCGCCGTGCCCGCGATGGTCTTGCCCTTGAGGTCGGCGGGGGTGGTGACGTTCTCGCTCTCGAAGAACTGCACGGACGACGGCGTCGTCTGGAGGAAGACCCCGAGGCTCTTCACCCGGACGCCCTGGTCCACCCCGCTGAGCACGGCGGGGGTGTCGGCCCAGCCGAAGTCGGTCTGTCCGGCGGCGGTCGCCTGCACGGTCTTCTGCGAACCCTGGCCGGCCCTGATCGTCAGATCGATGCCGTGCTTCTCGAAGATCTTCCGCTGCTTGCCGTAGTAGAACGGCGCGTGTTCGCCGTACGGATACCAGTTGAGCGTCAGGGTGACCTCGTCGAGCTTCTTGCCCGAGTCGCTGGTGGAGGTCCCCGCGCCGTCCTCGCCACAGGCGGTGGCGGCGATCAGGAGCAGTGGTACGAGACCGATCAGGAGTCTGCGCGGGTGCATGGCGTGGCCCTTCCCGGAACGGGGTCGAGTCGGCTTACGTACGTGTGGTGCGCCGTGCCTGTCGTACGCGGGTGTGTCGCGTGGTTCAGTAGGTGGTGGTGACGTCGGTGTCCCGGCGGCTCGCGTGCCAGGGCAGCAGCAGCCTCTCGGCGGCCTCGACCAGCGCGAAGAGGACGACACCGATCAGCGACATGACGAGGAGCCCCGCGAAGAGCATCGGGGTGTCGAGATTGCCGTTCGCCTGGAGGATCACATAGCCCAGTCCTTCGTTGGCGCCGACGAACTCGCCGACGACCGCGCCCGTCACCGCGAGGGTCACGGCGACCTTGAGCCCGGAGAAGAGATGGGGCAGCGAGGCCGGAAAGCGGATTTTGACAAAGGTCTGCCAGGGTTTCGCGCCCATCGTCGCGGAGAGCTGGAGCATCTCCGGGTCGACCGCCTTGAGACCGGTCACCATCGAGATCACCACGGGGAAGAAGGCGATGAGGACGGCGATCAGGATCTTCGGGGTGATCCCGAAGCCGAGCCAGACCACGAACAGCGGTGCGACGGCGATCTTCGGCACCACCTGGGCGAAGAGCAGCAGGGGGTAGAGGGTCCGCTCCACGGTCGACGAGCGGACCATCACCACCGCCGCGAACACACCGACCACGGCGGCGATGAGAAAGCCGAGCAGTGTCTCGTACGTCGTCACCCAGGTGTGGTGCCAGAGGTAACCCGCCTTCCCCGTCAGTACATCGAGGGTGGCACCGGGCGACGGGACGAGATACGGCTCGACCAGCTCGGCGGCGGCGATCGCCCACCAGAGCACACCGCAGCCGACCAGCAGCGCGACGGGGCGTTTACCGGCCTCGACGGCGCGGGCGATCCGCTCTCCGGCGCCCGGCCTGACACGCTGCGGCGAGGGAGCGGGAGGGGCGGGCAGGACGCTCTGGCTCACTGTGAACTCCTCGGGGAAACCGGGTAGTTGTCACGTGCGCTGCGCCTTGGGGATACTTCGGGAACCTGCCGTCAACCGCATCGGCCGACACTGGGCCCAGACTCTGGGGCCGAGAGCCGGAAAGCGCTTTCCGCCAGGATTGATCCGTCACGCTAGTGACTGCCCGTCCCTGTGGTCAAGAGGCTGGTCCGAGGTTGGGGTCTGTCCTGTGGATCAGGCCAGGCCGTCCTCCCGGCGGTGGATCTGCGCCATCAGTTGCGCCGCACAGGACTTGATGGTGTCGAGCCCGGTCCGCCCCCAGCGCCGCGGTTCGGTGTCGGCCACGCAGACGGTGCCGAGCGCCAGTCCCGTACGGTCGATGAGGGGCGCCCCGAGGTAGGAGCGGATGCCGGTCTCATCCACGAGCGCGTTCCCGGCGAACCGGGGGAAGTCGCGGACGTCCTCCAGGACCAGCGCCTTGCGCCGTACCACGACATAGGGGCAGTAGCCGTGGTCACGGGACTTGACCCGCTCCCCGCTCCCGCCCGGCGGGGTGTGCAGCCCGGCGAAGAACTGCCGTTGCTCGTCGAGGAAGTTGACCATCGCGTACGGGGCGTCCGTCAGCTGTGCCATCTGCTGGGCGAAGGTGTCGAGCGCCGGTTCCGGGCGGTCGCCGAGGCCGAGCCCGCGCAGCCGGAGCGCGCGTTCGGGCGCCTCCTGGTCCACGGGGGTGAGCAGCAGCCGGGCGATGGGGTCGTATCTCATCCGCGTTCTCCGGCACTCGGGGTGCGCGCGGGTGACCGCCTCATTCGGCGAGCTCCGGTGCGGGGGCGGGCGCGAGGACCGTCGGGGACGGCGGCGGCAGCGCGAACGGGGCCGGGGCCGGGGCGGGCGCCGGGTACGAGGTGAGCAGATGCTGGACGAGGGTGACCAGTGTGCGGATGCCGGAACTGGCGATACGCGCGTCGCAGAGCACGATCGGCACCTCCGGCTTGAGGTCTATCGCGGCCCGCACCTCCTCCGGTCCGTAACGGTAGGAACCGTCGAACTCGTTGACGGCGACGACGAATCCGATGCCCCGCTGTTCGAAGAAGTCCACCGCGGAGAAGGAGTATTCGAGCCGCCGGGTGTCGGCGAGGACGATCGCGCCGAGCGCGCCCCGGGACAGTTCGTCCCACATGAACCAGAAGCGTTCCTGTCCGGGCGTGCCGAAGAGGTACAGCACATGGCGTTCGTCGAGCGTCAGCCGGCCGAAGTCCATCGCGACCGTCGTCGACGTCTTCGTCTCGACGCCCGTGAGATCGTCGGTCGCGGCGCTGACCTGGGTCAGCAGCTCCTCCGTGCTGAGCGGCGCGATCTCGCTGACCGCGCCCACGAAGGTCGTCTTGCCGACGCCGAACCCGCCCGCGACAAGGACCTTCAGCGCGGTGGGAAAGGGCTGGCCGGCGGAACAGGGGTCAGAGCTGTCGTCGTAGACCATCGAGCACTGCCTCCAGCAGGAAACGGTCGGTGGGGTGGTCGAAGCTGTCCGGCGGCCGTGCGGTGATCGCCCCGCACTCCACCAGATCGGAGAGGAGGATCTTGGTCACCGTCACCGGGAGCCGGAGTTGCGCGGCGATCTCCGCGACGGAGGTCGGCCCCCCGCACAGGCCGACGGCGTGGGTGTGTTCGGGTCCGAGGTGCGGCTGTGGCGGCGCCCCGGTGGAGATCACCAGTGTCAGCAGGTCCAGGGCGGCCGTCGGTCTGGTCCGGCCACCGCTCACGGTGTACGGGCGGATGAGCCGGCCCGCCGCGTCGTCGAGCCACGGCCCGTCCGTGGAGAGCGGCACGGTCAGTGCCCCGTGCCGCTCGGTGAGACACCGGCCTCGTGCCGCAGCGGCGTCGCCAGATACGGCCGTACGCTCTTGACCAGCATCGCCATCTCGTAGCCGAGGACCGCGGCGTCCGCCTCGCGGCCGGCCAGCACGGCGAGACAAGTACCGGATCCCGCCGTGGAGACGAAGAGCAGGGTGGAGTCGAGCTCCACCACGACCTGCCGGACCTCACCGCCGTCGCCGAAGCGGATCCCGGCGCTGCGGCCCAGCGAGTAGAGGCCGGAGGACAGCGCCGCCATGTGGTCCGCGCTGTCGCGGTCCAGCCCGTGCACGGATCTCACCAGACCGTCGGCGGAGAGCAGCACCGCGCTGCGGGTGTACGGGACTCGCTGGACCAGGCCGCTCAACAGCCAGTCCAGGTCGGTGACATGGCCGGTCGGCACATCGCTCGCCATGGTGTGTCTACTCCTTGGGGGTGGTGTCGTGGCGCGGTGATTCCGGCGGTTCCGGAGCGGGTGGCGCCGCTTCCCCGGGGCGCGCGGCGGGTTGGGACTCGGCGAGGCCGATGCCCCGCCGGAAGGCCGCCATCAGCCCGGGGTCGTGGAGCGCGGGCTCACCGGCGGGCGGCGGCGCGGGGGCGTCCCGCAGCTGCGGTACGAGGTGTTCCTGCCCGCGGCGCCGGGGCAGCCGGGGCCGGCTCGCGGCGGGGCGGATCATGCCGTCACCGGCGTGCTCGGCCAGGGGTCTGACCGGGATCACCGGGGCGGGCGGCGGCTCGGGGCGCGCCGCGTGACGGGCTCCGGGGCGGGCCTCGGCCGGGGTGGGCCGCTCGGCGCGGGCGCTCCGTACGGGCAGGGGCGCGGGCCCGCCGGGGGCCGCCGGGGACGGCGCGGCGGGCGCCGGCTCCTGGCGCGGCGGAGGCGGGGACGCGTACGCCTGCCGCTCGACGGGGAGCTGACCGCTGCCCTGCACGGGAGTCGCCCGCACAGGCGCCCCTGGTACGGGAGGCACGGGCGCAGGCGCCTGGTGCACGGGAGCCCCTGGTACGGAATCCCCTGGTACGGGAGAGCCCGGCCGCTCCGCGGGGGCCGGGGGCGCGGCGGGGGCCGGGTGCGCGGCGTGGGCCGGTTCTTCGCCCGGGTCGGCGCCGAGGAGCGTCTGCGGCAGGACCAGTACGGCCTGGATCCCGCCGTAGATGTTGGTCTGGAGCCGGACCGCGATCCCGTGCCTGCGCGCCAGTGCGGCGACCACGAAGAGGCCGATCCGCCCGTCCTGGAGGAGGTGCGCGACATTGACCTGGTCGGGGTCGGCGAGCAGCGCGTTCATCTTCCGCTGCTCGGTGACGTGCAGGCCGAGCCCCCGGTCCTCCACCTCGATCGCCAGCCCCGCCGTCACCTGCTGGGCGCGCAGCAGCACTTGGGTGTGCGGGGACGAGAACAGCGTGGCGTTCTCGACCAGTTCGGCCAGCAGGTGGATGACGTCGGCGACGGCGTGGCCGCGCACGGTGCCTTCGATCGGCGGCACGAGCTTGACCCGCGGATACTGCTCGACCTCGGCGATCGCGGAGCGCAGGACCTCGGTCAGCGTGACCGGCCTGCTCCACTGGCGCCGGGAGATCGCCCCGCCGAGGACGGCCAGGTTCTCGGCGTGCCGGCGGATCCGGGTCGCGAGATGGTCGACCTGGAAGAGACCTTTCAGCAGCTCGGGGTCCTCGACCTCGTTCTCCAGGTCGTCCAGCAACTGGATCTCGCGGTGGACGAGGGACTGGAGGCGGCGGGCCAGGTTGACGAAGACCTCCACCTTCTGTTCGTCGCCGACACTGCCGGAGAGCCGCGAGGCCTGGATCACCGCGCCGACGGCGGCCTCACGCGAGCGGCCGAGTTCGGCCGCGAGCAGGTCGAACTCGTCTCCGCCGTGGCCGGTCCCGGTGGGCGGCGCGGGGGGCGCGGGCACCCGTTCACCCCGCCTGAGCCGCTCGACGACGTCGCGCAGTTCGGCCTGCCCGCGCGCGCTGGAGCGGCGCAGCGCGGTGCACCGGCCGAGGACGGTCCGCGCGGTGCGCTCCGCTCCCAGGGCCGCCGCGGCGACGGCGGCGAAGGCGAGCAGCGCGGTGCCCAACAGGGCTGTCCAGACCGGGGCGGTGGGTTCCGCCGTGGTGGAGCGCAGGACGAGCACCACGGCCGCGGCGCCGCTCAGTGCGGCGACTGTCGCGGGCAGGACGGCGGTGCGCAGGAGTTCGGCACGGAGGAGCTGGGGCCGTATGCGGGCGTCCGGTGGGATCGCCGCGTCCGCCCGGGCCGCGGAGGAGAGCGCGCGGGGGCCCGGCCGGCCGTGCCGTCCGCCCTCCCGGCGCTCCGGCCGCGCGACAGGTGCGCGTAGGTGAGACATCTGTGTCCTCGGTACTGGGGCCCCAGGATCGGCATCGTGCTGGTGCTGGTGCGGCGGCGGTCTTCTGGTTCACGGCGCGGCGGCAGGACCGGCGCATGCCGGACGAGCCCTCCGTTGATCACCGAGCACACACGGTAGTCGCCAAGCGGTCATCCGCGGTGGGCAGTTGACAAAGTTGCCCACAGAGCGTCCCGCTCCGGTATGAGCCGTCGCACATCAGCCCGAAATAGCCCATGGGGAGCGCGGGGGCGGCACGCGTGCGGCCCGGCGCATGGCGCCGGGCCGGATCGTTCGTACAGTGCTCCGCCTCCCGCGGCTTCCCGCTACGCCGGGAGGATCACCGAGCGGGTCAGATGGCGCGGGCTGTCCGGGTCGAGGCCGCGCCGCCGCGCGATCGCCAGGGCGAGCCGCTGGACCCGTACCAGCTCGGCCAGCGGGTCGAGGCGTCCCGCCACCCACAGCCCGCCGGTCGCCGCGACCTGCTCCGCCAGGCCGTCGGGGGCGTCCCCGAGCATCCAGGTCGCCGTGCCCCCGGTCGTGATGCTGATCGGGCCGTGCCGGTACTCCATCGCCGGGTACGCCTCCGTCCAGGAGAGGGAGGCCTCCCGCATCTTGAGGGCGCCCTCCTCGGCGAGCCCGACCGACCAGCCCCGGCCGAGGAAGGTGAACTGGGTGCACTCCGTGAGGCCGTCCGGCAGCGGCAGCGCGAGCGCCCTCTCCCCGTCCGCGGCCACGGCTTCGGTGTGCAGTCCGAGACGGGCCCGGAGCAGCGTGAGGGCCGTGGTCGCGAAGCGGGTCTGGACGACGGACCGTTCGTCGGCGAAGTCCAGGACGATCAGGTCGTCGGCGGCGTCCCGGACCGGTGTGGCCGGGTCCGCGGTGATCGCGGTCGTACGGACCGTGCCGCGGACGCCCGCGAGCAGGGCCAGCACCTCGGTGGTCGTACCGGAGCGGGTCAGCGCCACGATCCGGTCGTAGCGGCGCCCCGAGGGGAACTCGGAGGCGGCGAAGGCATCGGTCTCCCCCTGCCCCGCGCCCTCCCGGAGGGCGGCGTAGGCGCGGGCCATGAAGAACGAGGTGCCGCAGCCCACGACGGCGACGCGCTCGCCCGGCGAGGGCAGCGCGCCGCCCACCGCCTCGTCCGCGGCCAGCCCGGCGGCGCGGCGCCAGCAGGCCGGCTGGTCGGCCAGTTCCGTCTCCACATGTGTCGCCTGAGCCATAGGTGCTCTCCGTTCCCCGGCCTGATGACCGATCATCGGCTCGCTGTGATTTTTTCTGCATGCTAGAGCAGACTTTCGATCAGAAACAAGCATGCGGAGTGCGCGGTACGCTCAGGGCCGGGCCCGGGAGCCGGACCCGGCCGAACGGTGCCGGACGGTGTCGGGGCCGGTCGACGTCGACAGGGACGCGTCGCGAGGGACGCGCCGAGAAGGATGCGTGATGCGGTGAATCGCCACGAGCGGCACACGGCCCTGCTGGAGCTGCTGACCGAGCGGCATCAGGTCGAGGTCGAGGCCGTCGCCGCCGAGCTGGGGGTGTCCGTCGCGACCGTACGGCGCGACCTCGACCACCTCGCCGAGCAGCAGTTGCTGACGCGCACCCGGGGCGGGGCCGTGGCCCACTCCGTCGCGTACGAACTCCCCTTGCGCTACAAGGCGGTGCGGCACGCCTCGGAAAAGGAGCGCATCGCGCGGGCGGCGGCCGCGATGGTCGAGCCGGGGATGGTGATCGGGCTCAACGGCGGTACGACGACGACGGAGGTGGCCCGCGCCGTCGCCACCCGGGGCGACCTCGTGGGATCGGCCGAGGAGCCCGCGGTCACGCTGGTCACGAACGCGCTGAACATCGCCCATGAGCTGGCGGTACGGCCACACATCAAGATCGTGACGACCGGCGGCGTCGCGATGCACCAGTCGTACGAACTGGTCGGCCCGCTGGCCCGGCACATCCTGGGCGAGGTCAGTCTGGACCTCGCCTTCATCGGGGTGGACGCGGTGGACGCCGAGGAGGGCGCGGGCGCGCACAGCGAGCACGAGGCGAGCATCAACGCGCTGCTCGCCGAGCGGGCGCGGACGCTGGTCGTGGTGGCGGACAGCTCCAAGCTGGGCGCCCGCGCGTTCGCCAGGATCTGTCCGGTGGAGGAGATCGGGACCCTCATCACCGACACGGGCGCGGCGGAGCGGGCCGCCCGCTTCGAGGAACGCGGGATCCCGGTCGTCCTCGTCTGACGGGCCGGACCCGGCCGCGGTGGCGCGGGCGGCCGTAGCCGCCGCACGCCACCGGGGCCCTACCCTCCCGGCCTCACGCGGGTGACGTGGTCTCGGCCGTCTCCTCCGCCTTACCCGTGACGGGCTTCCCGGCCGCCGGGCCCGTGGCCGTACCGGCCGAGGCGACAAGGGCGTCGGGGACGGCAGTGGCGTACTCGGGCCAGCCGCCGGCCGGTATGGCGGCCACCGAGCGCCACCAGGGCGCGTCGGGGACGGCGTCGCCGGTGGGCTCGAAGGGCCGGCCGGGGATCGGCAGCGCGAGCCCGGCGCCGGCTTCCGCGGCGGCCTCGACCGTGCCCTCGCCCGGTTCGGCCCACGGGTGCGGGGCGAGGTTGAACGTCCCCCAGTGGATCGGCATCATCACGCCGGAGGGCCGCCCGCCCTGCAGGTCGAGGTGGGCGCGCATCCCCTCGGCCGGGGTCATGTGGATGTCGGGCCAGTACTCGCTGTACGCGCCGATCTGGATCATCGTGGCGTCGAAGGGGCCGTGCTCCGCGCCGATGTCCTGGAAGCCGGCGAAATAACCGGTGTCCCCGCTGTGGTAGATCCGGTGGTCGGGCCCCGCCACGACCCAGGACGCCCAGAGCGTGTGCTGCTGGTTGCGCAGGCCACGCCCGCAGAAGTGGCGCGCGGGGGTGGCGGTGAGGCGGATGCCTGCGACCTCGGTGGACTCGTTCCAGTCGAGTTCGCGCAGCCGGGACGCGGGCACGCCCCAGCTCTCCAGGTGGGCTCCGACGCCGAGCGGCACGGCGAACAGGGTGTCCGTGGAGGCGAGGGCCCGGATCGTGGGCAGATCGAGGTGGTCGTAGTGGTCGTGGGAGATCACGACGACATCGACCGGGCCGAGCGCGGCGAGCGGTACGGGGACGGGGTGCAGCCGCTTCGGGCCCGCGAAGGAGAACGGCGAGCAGCGCTCACCCCACACCGGGTCGAAGAGCACCCGGCGGCCGTCGATCTCGGCGAGGACGCTCGAATGCCCCATCCAGGTGAGCCGCAGGCCGGAGGCCGGGGGCGCGGCCAGGTCCGCGAGGGTCGTGGGGTGCACGGGGATGGTGCCGATCGGGGAGCGCCGGGCCCGCGCCTCCTTCTGGAAGTAGATCTTCGCGAACTCGATGCCCGAGGCCCCGGACGGTCTGGTTCTGGCGCCCACGGGGTTCTGGAACACCCCGTCGGCGAAATTCGGCGAGCGGTGGATCCGCTCCAGCCGCTCCCCCGCCGAGTCGGCCCCGAAGGCAGCGGGTCGCAGCGAGCGCAGCCGGGAGCGCAATGGAAGGGGGGAACCAGCGCCTGTCACAGCACCTCCTGGAGGTTCGGTGTTGTCCCATTATGGCCGGGAGTGTTCATCTGTGCGGGGTGAGTGATCGCAATCGCTTCACTCCCGCCCTGTCCCGTGTACGCCCGTCCAACGTTCGTCACTGCCCCGGGGATTCCCGGTCATGCCCGCCGATCCGCGTGATCTTCAGGACAGCGGCAGGCGCGCCGGGGCGCGGGCCGGAGCGCGGGCCGAGTCTCTTCGCCGGGTGGCGGGTGGTACGGCCATACTGGGGGCGGTCGGACCGTCCGGACCGTGAAAGGGAGACTGTGACGCAGCCGCAGACCGCTCAGAACGACCGGTTCCACCACGATGTGCTGGTCGTCGGGGGCAGCGGGGTGGATACCGTCGTCCGGGTCGATTCGCTGCCGGTGCCGCTCGCCGATTCCGTCCCGGTGGGGCCGATCCGTGAATGGCCCGGGCACACCGGCGGCAATGTGGCCCTGGGCTGCCGGAACTTGGGGCTGAACGTCAAGTTCCTCGACTACATAGGCGATGACTGGACCGGCGTGCAGGTCAAGGAGCGGCTCGCCGCCGGCGATGTGGACTTCGAGGCGCTGATCTCGCCGGAGGGCACCCGGCGCGCGGTCAATCTCGTCGACAGGACGGGCCGCCGGATGTCCTTCCACGACGCGCGGGACCCCGAAAAGCTGCGGATGCCACGCGAGTTCTACCTGCCGCATCTGCGGCGCGCCCGCCACGTCCATCTGTCGATCACGAACTTCACCCGGTTCCTCTTCGACGATCTTGAGGCACTGAACCTCCCGGTCTCGACCGATCTGCACGACTGGGACGGACTCGACGACTACCACCGGGAGTTCGCCCTCCGGTCCGACCTGGTGTTCCTCAGCGCGGCCGGGGCGGGCGAGCGGATCGCCTCGGTGATGCGGGAGATCCTGCGCGAGGGACGGGCCGAGGCGGTGATCGCCACGGCGGGCGCCGGCGGCTCCTACCTGATGACCCGCGACGGCGGCCGCACCCCGCGCCCGGTCCCCGCGACCGCCCCGCCCGCACCGGTGGTGGACTCCAACGGCGCGGGGGACGCGTACGTCTGCGGTTTCCTGTACGGGCGGCTGGCGGGCCTGGACCTCGAACGGAGCGCGGCGCTCGGCGCGGTCGCGGGCGCGTACGCCTGTACCGCCGAGGGCAGCGAGGCCCTGATCGGCCGGGACGAACTGCTCGCGGCCGGGGGCTGACGCCCGGGGCACGGGCGGGACGGCGGCGGCTCCGGCCGCCGGGCTCCGCCCCTCCGAACGGCGTTGTCAGTGGCGCTTGGTAGAACTGCACCAGATCAGCCGATCACCGCCCACCGGCGTCTGGAGCGTTCGACGTGACCGTCAACCACTACCTGCGGGAGCTGTACGGCCTGCCCGTGTTCGACTTCCCCGGCACCGACGGGACCGAGGGACGTGAGGCCGGGAAGCCCGAGGCCGAGGAGCTGCCGGACCCGGCCTCGGTGGCCTGGCGCATCTCGGTCGGTTCGTACGAGGCGAACGAGTCGTGGGAGGAGGCGTTCGCCCGCTTCACCGCGGCCGTCGACACCGCCGGCGTCCGGGCGCTGATCGTCGGTTCCTGGACCGACGCGTACGAATCGGGTTCCGAGTCGATCGTGGCGGCGCTGGTCGCGGCCCGCGACCGGCTGCCCGGACTGCGCGCCCTGTTCATCGGTGACATGACGTACCTGGACTGTGAGATCTCGTGGATCAACCAGAGCCGGCTCTCCCCGCTGCTGGAGGCGTACCCCGGGCTGGAGGAGTTCGGCGCGCGCGGCGGGACCGGCCTGGACTTCCTCCCCGTACGGCACGCGCGGCTGCGCTCGCTCACCGTCGAGACCGGCGGCCTGGACGCCGGCGTGGTGCGGGGCATCGGCGCGAGCGACCTGCCCGCGCTGGAGCGGCTGGACCTCTGGCTCGGCTCGGCCGAATACGGCGCGAGCACGACCGTGTCCGACCTGGGGCCCATCCTGGCCGGTGACCGGCTCCCCCGGCTGCGTCATCTGGCGTTGCGCAACAGCGTCATCCAGGACGAGATAGCCGTCGCGCTCTCCGGCGCCCCCGTCGTCGCCCGTCTGGAGAGCCTCGATCTCTCGATGGGCACCCTCGGTGACGAGGGCGCGGAGGCCCTCCTCGGCGGCCGGCCGCTCACGCATCTGAAGAAGCTCGACCTGCACCACCACTACCTGAGCGAGGCGATGCGCGAGCGGCTGGCCGCCACGCTCGGCGCGGCCGGAGTGGAGGTCGATCTGTCCGGGGCCGAGGTGCCGGACAGCTGGGACGACCGGGAGCACCGCTATGTGGCGGTGGCCGAGTAACCGATGAGCGCCTACCCCGGCGGCCAGGCCCCGGAGCCCCGACTGACCGTCGTCGGGATCCCCGGCAACCGCCGCCTGTCCCTGTTCCAGAACGCCGTACGGGCCGCCGGGCTGGCCCCGGCCCGGGAGGTCGGCTGGCTCGATGTGCTGCGCGGCCGGGCCGCGTTCGGCGCCGGGGAGACCGTACGGATCGACTCCCCCGGCGAGGACCCCGAGGTGGACCGGCTGCTGCGCGGCGCGGACGACCAGACCCGCGTCGAGGGCACGGGCCGCTGGTACGAGCGGTTCACGGCGGCCGCCCGTGACCTGGGCCGGGCGGCCACGGCCGCCGGGGCCGAGCTGCTCGACGACCCGGACGAACTGGCGGTCCTCTTCGACAAGCGGCTCACCCACGGGGTGCTGCGCGCGGCGGGGGTCCAGGTCCCCCGGTCGCCCACCTCGGGAGCGGCCGGGCCGGCCGTGTCGGGGTGGGACGACGTACGGACCCTGATGGCGGAGGCCGGGCTGTCCCGGGCGTTCGTCAAGATCGCCCACGGCTCGTCCGCGTCCGGGGTGCTCGCCGTGCGGACGGCGGGGCCGGGGCGGGTGAGCGCGACGACCTCCGTGGAGCTGGACGACGCCGGCCGCCTCTTCAACTCCCTGCGGGTGCGCCGCTACACGGACGAGCGCGCGGTGGCGGCGATCGTCGACACCCTCGCGCCGGACGGGCTGCACATCGAGCAGTGGGTGCCCAAGGGAAGCCAGCACGGCCGCGAGGCCGATCTGCGGGTGGTGGTGATCGCGGGCCGCGCCACGCACGTGGTCGTCCGTACCAGCACCTCGCCCATGACCAACCTCCACCTCGGCGGGGCCCGGGGGGACCTCGACGCGCTGCGGGCCACGATCGGCGCGGCGGGCGGCAGCTTCTCCACCGTTCTCATGATGTGCGAGGCGGCGGCGTCCTGCTTCCCCGCCACCCACTGCGTGGGCGTCGATCTGCTGCCCGCCCCGAGCTGGCGGCGGTACGCCGTCGCGGAGGTCAACGCCTTCGGCGATCTGCTGCCCGGCCTCACCGGGCTGCCGGAGCGCGAGGCCGCGGGCCTGGACACCTACGCGGCACAGCTCGCGGCCCTGCCCCGGCGGGCGGAGCGCGGGGAGGCGGGCCAGCGGCCGTGCAAACACCTCGTATGACGCCCCCTTCCCGCCCCAGGTCACCCGCCCCCGCGACGGCGCCGGTCACCGCTCCCACGGCCGCCCCCGTCACCACGCCGATGGCCACCTCCGTGGCCGACACCCTGACCGCTCCGGCGGCCGCTCCCGACATGAACGAGGTCGTCGGGCAGGACGACCTGCTCCTCGTCACCCTCGACACGCTGCGCTTCGACGTGGCGTGCGAGCTGGCCGCGGCGGGCCGCATCCCGCATCTCGCCCGCCATCTGCCGACCGGCGGCTGGGAGGAGCGGCACGCCCCGGGCAGCTTCACCTACGCCTCGCACCAGGCGATCTTCGCCGGTTTCCTGCCGACCCCCGCCACCCAGGGACCGCACCCCCGGCTCTTCGCCGCGCGCTTCGGCGGCAGCGAGTCCACGGCCGCCGGAACATTCGTCTACGACACCCCGGACCTGGTCTCGGGTCTGGCGGCGGCCGGTTACCGCACGGTCTGCGTCGGCGGTGTCGGCTTCTTCAACCGGCGGGGCGCGCTCGGCTCGGTCCTGCCCGGGCTGTTCCAGGAGAGCCACTGGGAGCCGGAGTTCGGCGTGGCGTCCCCGGTCTCCTTCGAGGCGCAGGTGGCCCGCGCCGAGCAGGTCGTCGCCGGACTCGCCCCGGAGCGGCGGCTGTTCCTCTTCGTCAACGTGTCCGCGCTGCACCAGCCCAACTGGTTCCACCGCCCGGGCGCCACCCCGGAGGCGGGCGACACCCGGGCCACGCACGCCGCCGCGCTCGAATACGTCGACCGGCACATCGGCCGGCTCTTCGCCGCCGCGAGCAGCCGCCGCCGGTGTTTCGCGATCGTCTGTTCCGACCATGGCACCGCCTACGGCGACGACGGCTGGCACGGCCACCGGCTGGCCCACCCGTCCGTCTGGACCGTGCCGTACGCCCACTTCTTCCTTGAGCACGGGACCGCACCATGACCACATCGCTGTCGCCCGCACTCCCCACGGGCACCCCGCGTCCGTACGAGAGCTACGTCTACGCCTATCCGCACAAGACGGCATACCGCCCGCTCGACGACCGCCCGGCGCTCGCCGCGGAGTGGGCCGGCGAACGCAAGGACGCGCTCTCCCTCTATCTGCACATCCCGTTCTGCGAGGTCCGCTGCGGCTTCTGCAATCTCTTCACCCGGATCGGCGCCCCCGGCGAGCTGACCACGCGCTATCTGGACGCCCTGGACCGGCAGGCGACGGCGGTACGGGACGCGCTGGACGCGGCCGGGGACGCGGAGGGGCCCGTACGGTTCGCCGCCGCGGCCTTCGGCGGCGGCACGCCCACCTATCTGGAGGCGGCGGAGCTGGAGCGCCTCTGCGACCTCGCCGAGAAGCGGATGGGCGCCGATCTGCGCGCCGTCCCGCTCTCCGTCGAGACCTCCCCCGCCACCGCCACCGCGGACCGGCTGGCGGTCCTCGCCGACCGGGGCGCGACCCGGCTGAGCATCGGCGTCCAGAGCTTTGTCGACGCGGAGGCGCGGGCCGCCGTCCGCCCGCAGCGCCGCGCCGAGGTGGAGGCCGCGCTCGGCCGGATCAGGGACGCCCGGATCCCCGTCCTCAACATCGATCTCATCTACGGCATCGACGGCCAGACCGCGGCCACCTGGCGCCGCTCGCTGGACGCCGCGCTCGCCTGGCGGCCCGAGGAGCTCTACCTCTACCCCCTGTACGTACGGCCGCTCACCGGCCTCGGCAGGCTCGGCGCGGGCGGCGACGCGCAGTGGGACCAGCAGCGGCTGGGCCTCTACCGGCAGGGCCGTGACCATCTCCTCGCCGAGGGGTACGAGCAGGTGTCCATGCGGATGTTCCGCCGCCGGGACGCACCGCCCCAGGGCGCGGACGACTACGCGTGCCAGACCGACGGCATGATCGGACTGGGCTGCGGGGCCCGCTCGTACACCTCGCGCCTGCACTACTCCTTCGACTACGCCGTCGGTATGAGCGAGATACGGGCCATCATCGACGCCTACACGGAGACGGCGGACTTCTCGCGCGCCGAGGTGGGCCGCCGCGTCGACGGGGACGAGGCGCGCCGCCGCCATCTGCTCCAGTCCCTGCTCCAGGCGCGGGGCATGCCGGTGGCGGAGTACCGCGCGCGCTTCGGCGCCGCGCCCGGCGAGGACTTCGGCCCCGAGCTGGACCGGTTCGCGGAGCTCGGCTGGCTGGACGCCGGCGCGGGCCCCGGGCTGCTGCGGCTCTCCCCGGAGGGGCTCGCGCACTCCGACGCGCTCGGGCCCGCGCTGTTCTCGCCCGCCGTACGGGCCGCGATGGCCGCGTACGCGTCGAAGTAGTGCGAGGGAGCCCCATGGACCTGACCATCCTCTACCGCGGTCCGCTCGCCTCCTGCGACTACGACTGCCCGTACTGCCCGTTCGCCAAGCGACGGGACAGCCGCGAGCAGCTGCGCGCCGACCGGGCCGCCCTGGAGCGGTTCACCGCCTGGGCCGCCGCCGCGACGGACGACCGGCTCTCCGTGCTGTTCACCCCCTGGGGCGAGGGGCTGGTGCGCTCCTGGTACCGGCGGGCGCTCACTGAGTTGTCACTGCTGCCGCACGTCCGCCGGGTGGCCATCCAGACCAATCTCAGCTTCCGCACCCAGTGGCTGGCCGACGCCGACCCGGCGAAGCTCGCCCTGTGGTGCACGTACCACCCGGGGCAGACGCCGTACGACCGTTTCCTGACGAAGGCCCACGAACTGGCGGAGCGCTCCGTCCGGTTCAGCGTCGGGGTCGTCGGCCTCGACGCACATCTGGAGCACGCCCGCCGGCTCCGCGCCGAGCTGCCGCCGCACGTCTATCTGTGGATCAACGCGGCCGAGGGGCACACGTACACGGACGAGGAGGCCGCGCGGTGGACGGAGCTGGACCCGCTCTTCCCGTACAGCCGCCACCCGCACCGCTCGGCGGGACTGCCGTGCCGGACGGGCGAGTCGGTGATCTCGGTGGACGGCGAGGGCACGGTACGGCGCTGCCACTTCGTCCCCGCCGAGCTGGGCAACCTCTACGACGGCTCGTACCGCCGCGCACTGGCGCCGCGGGCGTGTCCGCTCGCGGTCTGTGACTGCCATATCGGCTATGTCCATCTGGAGACACTGCCGCTGTACGACGTCTTCGCGGGCGGGGTGCTGGAGCGAATCCCGGCGGGGGCGTGAACCGGGCCGGGGCGTGAACCGGACGGGGCGTGAGCGGGGCGGGGGCGTGAGCCGCGGGACGGAGCGCGCCGTACGGGACCGCCCCCGCTCCCGCACCCCGCGCCGTGTCAGTGTTCCAGGGGGAGAAGGTCCGGGCGCTTCGCCGCGACATGGTCCCCCGAGGACGCACCGCGCAGCCTGCGTCCGATCCAGGGCACCAGGTACTCGCGTGCCCAGTGGATGTCGTCGCGCCGTACTTCGAGGGTGCCGCGCGGCGGCAGCGGCGGCCACGGCTGGTCCGGGTCGGCGGGCACCTCGACGCCCAGCACCTGCCCGGCGCGCAGCGCGACCCGGGTGTGGCCCTCGGCCGACAGATGGAGCCGGTCGCCGTCCCAGGCCCGCCGGTCCTGGATGGTCCTGAGGGACCAGAGGTCGAGCACGGGGCAGCCGTAGCGGTCGGCGATGGCCCGGGTGTGCTCGTTGAACGTGGCGATCTTGCCCCGCAGATGGCGCAGCACGGGCACGCCCCGGGTGTCGAAGCCGGTGGCCAGCATGACCGTGCCGACGGAGCCGGTGAGGTCGGCTACGGCCCGCTCGAAGCGTTCCGCCACGTCGTCGGGGTCGGTGCCGGGGCGGATGATGTCGTTGCCGCCCGCGCAGAACGTCACCAGGTCCGGGGCGAGTTCCCGGGCGCGGGGTATCTGTTCCTCGACGACCTGGTCGAGGAGCCGGCCGCGTACCGCGAGGTTGGCGTAGCGGAAGTCGCCGTGGACGGGGTCGGCCGTCGCACCGGAGACCGGAAGCTGATCGGCGAGCAGGACCGCGAGCCGGTCCGCCCAGCCGACGAACAGCCCGTCGGGGCCTGGATCTCCCACACCCTCGGTGAAGCTGTCACCGATCGCCGCGTACGACCCGAATGTCTTGTCTCTTCTTGTTCTCGAATCGTCTGCCACAGCGGGACATTTTCCTCCCGGCGATGTGGCCTACGCGACCGTAGGCGGGGGTTGACTCAGGGTGAGAAACGCCATCGGTCAATTTTCCCTCAAGCGGGAATAGCGAAAAGCCCTGCGGCCCGGCACCACAAGGGTGCCGGGCCGCAGGGCGGAGGAATTGTGTCCGGGGCGACCGGACGGATCAGATGGAGACGCCGTTCTGCCGGAGGAACGCCAGCGGGTCGACGTCCGAGCCGTAGTCCGGGCCCGTCCGGATCTCGAAGTGCAGGTGCGGCCCGGTCACGTTGCCGGTGGCGCCGGAGAGGCCGAGCTGCTGGCCGGTGGAGACGCTCTGACCGGCCGAGACGGAGAGGGAGGAGAGGTGGGCGTACTGGGAGTACATGCCGTTCTCGTGCCGGATGACGACCTGGTTGCCGTACGCGCCGCCGTTGCCCGCGGAGACGACGGTGCCCGCGCCGACCGCCTTCACGGTGGTGCCCGAGGGGGCCACGAAGTCCACACCGGTGTGGTAGCCACTGGACCAGCTTCCGCCGGCGGCGCGGTACGAGGTGCCGACCCCGATGCCGTCGACCGGCAGGGTGAAGCCGGACGCGCTGCTCTGCGCCGCGGAGTCGGCGGCGGGCGCCTCGCTCCGGGCCGTGGAGGGCTTGGCGGACGAGGAGTCCGACGAGGAGTCCTTCGACGACTTGGCCGACTCCGCCGACGCGGTCGACTCGGCGGGCTTGGCCACCCGGGACGACTTCGAGGCCCTGGTGGGAGCCTCCGAGCGGACGGCCGGGGTCTTGCCGTTGATGGTGAGCTTGAGGCCGGGGTGGATCAGCCCGGGATCGTCGCCGACGGCGCGGCGGTTGTCCTCGTACAGCCGCTGCCAGCCGCCCCGGACGTGCTGCTCCTCGGCGATCTTGGAGAGGTAGTCGCCCGCGACCACCGCGTACGTACGCACCGTGGTCCCGGCGGTTCGGCTCACGTGCGTGGCGGCCGCCCCCTGCGGCGCGGCGGCCGACGCGGACTGCGGGGCGCTGACGGGGGCGGACTGCGGGGCGGTGGCGGGCGCGGCCTGCTGTGCCGCGTGCGCGCCGGTGGCGCCGATGAGCGGCAGCGCGATGGCGGCGCCGCCCGTGCCGGCGGCGATGAAGCCCCGGGAGAACGGATTGGTCTTGGGGCGGCGGTGCTTACCCTTCGCGGGCATGGCGAATTCCTCTCCGGCGCCTACGAGGTGAGCTGTCGGGTTCGGGCTGGAGCTGCCCGGCCGCGCGTGGTGCGCGACTTCACCCCGAGCCGTCCCTGACGTCGGAACATCGGAACGGCGTACTACCTGGGTCCCCCGCTCCTGCCACGCGTGAATGGGTGGATGGTGTCCCCGAGGCGGCGGCAGGATTCGGCGTTCCGCTCGGATTGAGGGTGAACGTAGGCGAGTGGGACGGCCGGAACAAGCCACCCTTTTCCCTCGGTGACGCACCTTTGCCTCCGCACCGAAGATCCCCCGTCACCCTGCGTGGAGACCGCCTTCCAATTCCCTTTCGAGGTGGCCCTTCCCTTTCGCACCGTCACCACGGAACGTCACGGATATGATCCTGCTCACCAGCCGGAGCCCATCTCCCCCGCGACCGGGGCAGGTTATACGGAATCGGTCAATCCGGACAGTGCACCGTTTAGGCGCTTTCGCCCCACTCGTCCCGTCATGGTCCGTGGACTCCCCGGCCCCTCCGCCGCACTGATGAGCACACCGGCCGATGTCGTAGGGTCGGGGACCGACTCCGCCGGCGAGCAGCGCCGACGGCAGACACGGAGGAGCAGGCGTGACGCAGCAGTCGCCGCAGGTCCCGTCCACCGAGCCCGAGCTGTCCGGAGTACGCAACTTCCGTGATGTCGGCGGCCTGCCGACCGTGGACGGACGCCGGGTGCGGTACGGCGTGCTCTACCGCAGCGGTCATCTCGCCCACGCCACCGCCGACGACTCCGCCTTTCTCTCCGCCCTCGGTCTGCACACGATCTTCGACTTCCGCAATTCCGCCGATGTGAAGCTCGACGGCGCGGATGTCGAACTCGCGGGCGTGCGCCATGTGAACATCCCGCTCTCCGACCCGGCCGAAGGCGCCCAGTTCTGGCGGATGGTCCGGGACGGCGACCTCGACCAGCTCCGCTCGCTCCTCGCGGACGGCAGAGCGGCGGCCCGGATGACCGCCTCGTACCACGCGATCATCACGGAGCGCACCGCCGAGCACAGCCGGCTGCTGCACGCGCTGGCCGAGGACAGCGTCCCCGCGCTGCTGCACTGCGCGGCGGGCAAGGACCGCGCCGGGCTCTCCGTCGCCGTGTCGCTGCTCGCGGTCGGTGTCGAGCCGGAGGCGATCACGGCCGACTACCTCAAGTCGAACGATCCGCACCGCCGCTACGCCTTCCGCCGCAGCGACCGGTCGCCCGCCGGAAGGTCCGGCGAGGTGATGGAGTTGCTCAGCCCGCTCTTCGACGCCCGCGCTGCCTATCTCGACGCCGCCTTCGAGGCCATCGGGAAGACCTGGGGCTCCACCGACCGCTATCTCGCCGACGGCCTCGGGCTCGCGCCCGAGACCCGCGAACGGCTGCGCGCCCGCCTCCTGGACGAAGGCTGACGCCACGGCGGAAGACGGCGTCGAACACCTTCGGCCCGAAAGCCGCTACTGCCCCTGGCCCGAAAGCCGAAAGCCCCTGGGCCGAAAGCCGCTACCGCCCCTGGGCCCCGACGTGAAAGAGGAGGTAGAGGAATCCCGCGAAGAGATGGCCGGCCACCAGATAGGCGAAGAGCCGGATCACCAGTCCTCGCGGGAACTTCTTCTCCTCGTCCATGACGCGCGGGCCCGGGGGCACCTGTTCCCGGCCGCCCTCGGCGGGCGCCGGGCGCTCTGTCTCCGACATGGATGGGACCTCTCTCGGCAGGTCGGACATGGGGATCAGGCATGAGGAGCCGAGCCGCCGACACACAGGTCGGCGGCCGGGCTCTGGAGCAGGGTGTGGACGAAGAGGAGCTCGGCCCCCTCGGATCCGGCCGCCGCGATGCGGTGCGGGGTGAGCGAGTCGAAGTGCGCGCTGTCCCCGGGGGCGAGCAGATGCACGGCGTCGCCCAGGCTCAGCCTGAGCCGCCCGTCGAGCACGTACAGCCACTCCTCGCCGGGGTGCACCCGGACCAGGTCGCCCTGTGCCCCGTACGGCACCTCCAGCCGCAGCGGCTGCATGGCGCGCCCGGGGCCGCCCGCCTGGTGGTAGGTCCAGCCGTCGGCCTCGAAGGGTTCCGCCCGGCCGCCCCGGACGATCGGCTCGCGCTCCGGCGGCACCTCGCCGAGCAGCTCGGAGACGGTCGTCCCGTAGATCCGGGCCAGCCCGAGCAGCATGGGCAGCGAGGGCTGCCGGTGCCCCGTCTCCAGCCGGGAGAGATGGGCGGGGGAGAGTCCGGCCCGCCGGGCGGCGGCCTCCAGGGTGAGCCGGCGGCCACGGCGCAGCTCACGCAGGCGCGGCGCGACGTCGGGAAGATGATCGGAAAGCGGGTCGGGCAGCCCGTCGGGCAGCCCGTCGGCCGCCTCTCCGGCGGAGGGTGTGCTCATGCGTCCATTGCGCCAGGGACTTTCCTCCCAGGCAAATTTCTTGCCCAGGAGGCAAAAATACCCGACGCGGATCGGCCAGGCCGGCAGCCGTCTAACGGTTCGCGACGGCCTGCTTCACCAGTGTCCTGCCGAAGTCCCACATGAGTCCGCCCCCGCCGTGCGCGTCGTCCATCACGGCGGTGAAAGCGGACACGAAGCGGTCGACCTCCCGCTCCCCGATGATCAGCGGCGGAATCAGTTTGATCACTTCCAGGTGGTCGCCGGAGACCTGGGTGAGGATACGGTGCTTCTGCAGCAGCGGTACGACGACCATCTGGGCGAAGAGCCCCTTGCGGGCGGCCTGGAGCATCGTCCAGCGCCCGCGCAGCTTGATCGAGTCCGGCCGGCCGAACTCGATGCCGATCATCAGGCCCCGGCCGCGTACGTCGTGCAGCAGCTCGTAGCGGTCCACGAGCGCGGCCAGCCGTGACCGCAGCAGGTCCCCGGTGGTGCGTGCCCGCGCGACGATCTCCTCGTCCTCCAGCACCGAGAGGACGGCCAGCCCCGCCGCCATGGCCTGGGCGTTGGAGCCGAAGCTCGCGGAGTGGACCAGGACCCGGTCCATCGAGGAGTAGACCTTCTTGAAGATCCAGTCCTTGCCGAGGGTCGCGCCGACGGGCACGTAGCCGCCGGAGAGCGCCTTCGCGACACAGACGAGGTCCGGCTCCACGCCCTCCTCGTGCTGGTACGCGTAGAAGTCGCCGGTCCTGCCGAGGCCGGTCTGCACCTCGTCGGCGATGAGCAGCGCCTTGTGGCGGTGCAGCAGTTCCTGGGCGGCGCGCAGAAAGCCGGGGGGCGCGGCGTGGACGCCCTTGCCCTGGATCGGTTCCACCACGAACCCGGCCACGTCGCCGCGGGCCAGCTCCCGCTCCAGCGCGTCGAGGTCGCCGAGGCCGATCGCGGTGTCGGGCAGCAGCGGTGCGAAGCCGTCCCGGAAGCCGTCCTCGCCGTTGACGGAGAGCGACCCGGTGGTCAGCCCGTGGAAGGCGTGGCCGCAGTAGAGGATCCTGGGGCGCCCGGTGGCGTACCGGGCGAACTTCAGGGCCGTCTCGACGGCTTCCGTACCGCTGTTGCCGAAGAACACCCGGTCCAGGTGCGGGCTGTGCGCGAGGAGCTTCTCGGCGAGCAGGCCGGGCAGCGGCTGGCAGTCGAAGCGGGTGAGGTCGGCGAGGGAGGCGTCGAGGACGTCGTGGAGCGCCTTGCGTACGACGGGGTGGTGCCGGCCGAGGCCCATCACGCCGAAGCCCGCGAGCATGTCCAGGTAGTCGTTGCCGTCCGCGTCCCAGAAGTAGGCGCCCTCGGCGCGTTCGTAGACCCGGTCGAAGCCGATGGTGTGCAGCATGCGCGGGAGCTGGTGGTTGAGGTGTCTCGCGTGCAGTTCGTAGCGCTCGGCGCCGCGCGCCGCGAGCAGCCCCGGTAGGTCGAACCCCTTGGACGGGGCCGGCTGGGGGGATCCGTTCATCGCGCGCTCTCCTTGCCTGTCAGGGCGGCGCCGATCCGGCCCGCGATCTCGACGGGGGTGAGGCCGAGGTCGGCCAGCACCTCGCCGCGTTTGGCGTGCGCCAGGAACTGTTCCGGGATGCCGAAGGTACGCAGCGGTACGTCCACCCCCGCGTCGCGCAGGCACTGGCCGACGGCCCAGCCCACGCCGCCGCTGCGGCTGTTGTCCTCCACGACCGCGACCAGCCGGTGCCGTTCGGCCAGCGGGGCGAGCTGTTCGTCGACGGGCTTGACCCAGCGCGGGTCGACCACGGTGCAGCCGATGCCGCGCTCCGCGAGGAGTCCGGCGGCGCCGAGACAGACCGGTGCGAGGGCGCCGACCGCGACGAGCAGTACGTCGTCCGCCGGTACGGTGCCGGACCGTACACCGCCCACGCCGCCCACGCCGCCCATGTCGCCCGCGCCGTCCGCCGCCCGGCGCAGGACGTCCATGCCGCCGACCCGCCCGACCGCGGGGACCGCCGGGCCGACCGCCTCCTTGGGGAAGCGCACCACGGTCGGCGCGTCGTCCACGGCGACGGCCTCGCGGAGCTGGGCCCGCAGCTGGTCGGCGTCCCGGGGCGCGGCGATCCGCAGCCCCGGCACGCACTGGAGCATCGACAGGTCCCACATGCCGTTGTGCGAGGCGCCGTCCACCCCGGTGACACCGGCCCGGTCGAGAACGAAGGTGACACCGCACCGGTGCAGCGCGACATCCATCAGGAGCTGGTCGAAGGCGCGGTTGAGGAAGGTGGCGTAGACGGCGACGACGGGATGGAGTCCGCCGGTGGCGAGTCCGGCGGCGGAGACCGCGGCGTGCTGTTCCGCGATCCCCACGTCCCAGACCCGGTCGGGGAAGCGTTCGGCGAACTTCGTCAGCCCCACGGGGTGCAGCATGGCCGCCGTGATCGCCACGACGTCGGGGCGCTCCGCCCCGATCTCGGCGATCTCGTCGCGGAACACCGATGTCCAGGAGGGTCCGGCGGCCGGGGCGAGCGGCTCGCAGGTCCGCGGGTCCATCGCCCCGACGGTGTGGAAGCGGTCGGCCTCGTCCTCCAGCGCCGGGGCGTAGCCGCGCCCCTTCTCGGTGAGGCAGTGGATCAGCACGGGGCCGTGGAAGCGTTTGGCCCGGCGGAAGGCCGACTCCATGGCGGCGATGTCGTGGCCGTCGACCGGTCCGACGTACTTGAGGCCGAGGTCCTCGAAGAGCCCCTGGGGCGCGAAGGCGTCCTTGAACCCCTTCTTCGCGCCGTGCAGCGACTCGTACAGGGGCCGGCCCACGACCGGTGTGCTCTGCAGCACCGACTTGCCCCAGGCGAGGAACCTCTCGTAACCGTCGGTGGTGCGCAGGGTCGCGAGATGGTCGGCGAGGCCGCCGATCGTCGGTCCGTACGACCGCTCGTTGTCGTTGACGACGATGATCAGCGGGCGGTTCTTCGCGGCGGCGATGTTGTTGAGCGCTTCCCAGGCCATGCCGCCGGTCAGGGCGCCGTCCCCGATCACCGCGACGACATGGTCGTGCCCGCCGAGCACGTCCCGGGCCTTGGCGAGGCCGTCGGCCCAGCCGAGCACGGTGGAGGCGTGCGAGTTCTCGATGACGTCGTGCTCGGACTCCTCGCGGGAGGGGTAGCCGGAGAGACCGCCCTTGCCGCGCAGTTTGGAGAAGTCCTTTCTGCCGGTGAGGAGTTTGTGGACGTACGCCTGATGGCCCGTGTCCCACAGGATGCGGTCGACGGGCGAGTCGAAGGTCCGGTGCAGGGCGACGGTCAGCTCCACCACCCCGAGGTTGGGCCCCAGATGGCCCCCGGTCCTCGCCACCGCCTGGATGAGGAACGTTCTTATGTCCGCGGCCAGTTCATCGAGTTCGCTCGCCGTCAGTGCCTTGAGGTCGTGCGGCCCCCGGATGCGCTCCAAGACAGACACGCGCTGCCCCCTCTCGGATTCGTTCAGCTCACGGTGCCGGCGGGAGCCCCCGAGGCCACCCCGGCGTCCTTCATGGATGAGGCGATCCCCGTCGCCCCGTCGATCAGTTCCAGTCAGTTCCAGTGCTTCACGGTTTCCGTCGGCCGCGCCGGCCCCGGCGCCTCCCCGACGGCCGCCGCCGGCCCGGCGTGGATACGGCACGCCGCCCGGCGCTCCGCGACCGGCCGGGCCGGCGTGGCGGGGAGGTCCGGTGCGACCGGCTCTCCCGTGGTCATGCCGTCACCGCGTCCCGACGACCGTTTCACGGGCCGCCCGCAGGGACTCCTTGAGGGAGCCCATGGTGGCGAGGACGGCGGTCGGCTCGTAGCCGCAGTGCGCCATGCAGTTGGCGCAGCGCGGGTCCTTGCCGCGGCCGTACTTGCTCCAGTCCGTCTCCTCGATGAGCTGGCGGTACGTCGGTACGTAACCGTCGCTCATCAGGTAGCAGGGGCGCTGCCAGCCGAAGAGCGAGTAGTTGGGGATGGCCCACGCGGTACACGGGAAGTCGGCCTTGCCCTCCAGGAAGTCCAGGAAGAGCGGCGAGTGGTTGAGGCGCCAGCGCGCCCGGTTGCCGCCGGCGAAGGACTTCTTGAACAGTTCGCGGGTCTGTTCGACGCCGAGGAAGTGCTCCTGGTCGGGGGCCTTTTCGTAGGCGTAGGCGGGCGAGATCATCATCTCGTCCACCTTCAGGTCGTCATTGAGGTAGTTGAGCACCTCGATGACGGTCTGTGGGGTGTCGGTGTTGAAGAAGGTGGAGTTGGTGGTGACCCGGAAGCCGCGCCGCTTGGCCTCCTTGATCGCGGCCACGGCCTCGTCGAACACGCCTTCCTTCGCCACCGATTCGTCGTGCCGCTCGCGCAGTCCGTCGATGTGCACCGCGAAGGCGAAGTAGGGCGAGGGCGTGAACTTCTCGATCTTCTTGCGCAGCAGCATCGCGTTGGTGCACAGGAAGACGTATTTCCTCCTGGCCACCAGTTGCCGGACGATCTCGTCGATCTGCGGGTGCATCAGCGGTTCGCCGCCGGCGATGGAGACCATCGGCGCCCCGGACTCCAGCACCGCCCCGACGGCCTGGGCCACGGGCATGCGCTGCTTCAGCACCCCGGCCGGGTGCTGGATCTTGCCGCAGCCCTCGCATGCCAGATTGCAGGCGAAGAGGGGTTCCAGCTCGACGATGAGCGGGAACTTCTCACGCCTGCGGAGCTTCTGTTCGAAGAGGTACGTCCCGACCCTGATGGTCTGACGGAGTGGCATGGCCATCTAGCTCACCTCCTGGGGAGCAGCAAAGAACGGTGCCATTCATGGAAAGCTGGAAGGACGGCACGAAGAACACGGAAAGCCGATATTCCACCGCGCACTGTGCCGATTCGGACGAGCTCATGCTCTGGAGCGTCCACGACCACCCGGACGGCCGCAACGGGGCGGGGCCCGGTGGCCACGGCGCACCGCAGCGTGGCGGCGGACTCCATGTCCACCGCGAGCGCCCCCGTGGCGCGCAGCGCGGCCCGTTCCTGACCGCGTACGACGTGGTCGGAGCCGGTCAGCGGCCCGGTGTGGACGGTGCGTCCCGGTACGGCCCGGGTCAGCGCCTCCACCAGGAGGGCGGTGCCCGTGCAGGGGATGGCGCCGTCCCGGTGGCGGGTCTCGTCGGCGACGATCAGGTCCCCCGGGTTCATCCCCGGGGTGAGCCCGGCGCAGAATCCGGCGGCGATGACGGCCGCGTCCGCGTGCCGGGGCTCGCCGAGCGCGCGGAGCACGGCGCGCTCGGCGTTCCTGGGGCCCATGCCCGTACGGAGCACGGTGACGGGTCCCGCCGCCCCGCCCCGCCCGGAACCGCGCAGGGCGAGGCGTTCGATGCCGAGCGCGCAGGCGATCAGCAGCGGCGTACGGGGACCGGTGGGCGGCCCCGCGGACCGCTCCATCAGACGCCCTGTCGGACGCCGGTGTGGTGGGTGAGTGCCTTCGGTTCCCCGTGGAGATAGCGGCCGAGCGCCGTCAGCGGGAAGACCTGCCGGTAGAGGTGGTAGTTGATGGAGAAGTCCCACGGGAAGCCGGTGCCCGTGAAGTACGGCTCGTCCCACGAGCCGTCCTCCCGCTGGCTCCCGGCGAGCGAGGCGATGCCCCGTTCGACGGCCTTGCTGCCGTGCTCTCCGGCGGCGAGGAGCGCGAGGAGCGCCCAGGCGGTCTGGGAGGCGGTGGTGGCGCCGTGCCCGATCCACTCCTCCTCGCGGTAGGAGCGCAGGTCCTCGCCCCAGCCGCCGTCCTCGTTCTGGACGGATTCGAGCCAGGCGACCGCCCGTCGGATCGCGGGGTGGGAGGCCGGCAGTCCGGCGGCGGTGAGGGCGGGCACGACCGCCCCGGTGCCGTAGACGTAGTTGACGCCCCAGCGGCCGAACCAGGCGCCGTTGGTCTCCTGTTCGGCGAGGAGCCACTCGATGCCGCGCCGGGTGGCGGGGTGGTGGGACTTGCCCTCGTAGGCGAGCATCTCGACGACGTGCGCGGTCACGTCGGCCGACGGCGGGTCGATGACCTCCCCGAAGTCGCAGAAGGGCAGCCGGTTGGGGAACAGGCTGGTGTTGTCGGCGTCGAAGGCGCCCCAGGCCCCGTTGCGCGACTGCATGCCGAGGTTCCAGCGGGCGCCGCGGGCGACGGCCGCGTCGACCCGGTCCTGGTCGGGGTGGCCGACGCGGCGGAGCGCGAGGATGACCTCGGCGGTGTCGTCGATGTCGGGGTAGTTGTCGTTGTGGAACTCGAACGCCCAGCCGCCGGGGGTGAGTCCGGGTCTGCGCACGGCCCAGTCCCCCGGGCGGACGATCTGCTCGCCGATCATCCAGTCGGCGGCCTTGACCAGGGCGGGGTGGTCCGGGCTCAGGCCCGCGTCGGCGAGCGCGATGGTGGCGAGGCAGGTGTCCCAGACCGGGGACTGGCACGCCTCGATCATCCGGGCGCCGTCCTCGCGCCAGACGGCGAAGCGGTCGAGCGATTCGAGCCCGGCCCGCATGATCGGGTGGTCGAGGTCGTAGCCGAGCAGATGCAGAGCGATCACCGAGTAGACGGCGGGCGGCTGGATCCCGCCCCAGCAGCCGTCGTTCTCCTGCCGCTCGATGATCCAGCGCGCCGCGGCGTTCATCGCGGTGCGGCGCAGCAGGCGGGGCGCGACGCGGTGGTAGGCGTGCAGGGCCTTGTCGATGCGCTGGAACGCGCCGTCCCAGCTCGCCACGCGCGCGAGCGCCCGGCGGGGGCGGGGGCGGGCGGCGTCCGTGTGGAGTTCGTCGAGGGCGAAGGGGGCGGGCCGTACGGGCCGTTTCGCCGAGACGATGGTGAGGGGCACGATGGTCTGCCGCGCCCAGCAGCCGAAGTCGTAGATGTTGAGCGGGAACCACTTGGGCAGGAAGATCAGTTCCGGCGGCAGTTCGGGGAGGTCGTCCCACTTCCACCAGCCGAAGAGGGCCAGCCAGACGCGGGTGAAGACCCGGCTCGCGGCGATCCCGCCGTGTTCGCGCACCCACTGGGAGGCGCGCGCCATGTGCGGGGCGTCGGGCAGGTCCCCGGCGAGCCGCAGCGCGACATAGGCCTCGATGGTGGCGGAGAGTTCGGGCGGGCCTCCGTAGAAGGTGGCCCAGGTGCCGTCGGCGCGCTGTTCGCCGCGGATGAAGAGGGCCGCGGCCTCGGTGGTACGGGGGTCCTGCACGCCCAGGAACTGACGGAGCAGCAGATCCTCGGCGTCCATCGTCACGTTGGTGGCCAGATCCCCTTTCCACCACCCCTGGGCGTCCTGCCGGCCGAGCAGGTGCTCGACGGAGCGTGCGGTGGCCCGCTCGGCGGCGACCCGCAGGTCACCGCCCGCGGCGGGGAGGGTGGTGGTGTCGGTCGGTCCGCTGGCCGAGGCTGCGCGGGGTCCCATGGCCCCGGTGCTTCCGTCGGTCGTCGCTGTCATGGCTTCCCCTTCGTGCAGTGGTGTTCTTCTGCTGTGCCTGGGGTCTCCGTCGTCCGGTGCCGATGGCGCAGGACGGCGACTGCGGTCATATGGGAATGGTGATCATCTCTTTCGGACGACGACGAAGTCCGCGAGCGCGACGAGCTGCGCGCGGATCTTTTCCGGCATGTCGACCCGGTCCAGGGCCTCGACGGCGACGGCGTGCTGCCTGCGCGCCTCCTGGGAGGTCCACTCCCGGCCGCCCGCCTCCTCGATGAGCGCGGCCCGGGTGGCGAACTCCTCCTCCGAGAAGTTCTCGAAGTCGTTGCTCTTGACGTCGGTGGCGAGGAGTTCACCGAGCCGTACGGAGGCCGGTCCGCCGGCGGCGAGCGCGGCGACGACCGGCAGGGACTTCTTGCGCTGGCGCAGGTCGCTCCAGGTCTGCTTCCCGGTGGCCTCGGGGTCGCCCCAGATGCCGAGCAGGTCGTCGACGGCCTGGAAGGCGAGTCCGAGGTGGTGTCCGTACGACTCCAGGGTGTCGGCCGTACGGTCGTCGGCGCCGCCGAGGACCGCGCCGATGGAGACGGCGCAGGCGAGCAGCGCGCCGGTCTTGTTGCCCTCCATCTCCAGACACTCCTGGACGGTGACCCGCTCGCGGTGCTCGAAGGAGATGTCCTGCGCCTGACCGTCGATCAGCTTGCGGGTGGCGGTGGTGAGCCGGCGGGTCGCGCGGCCCGCCTCGACCGTGCCGAGTTCCAGCAGCACCTCGTTGGCGAGCGCGAACAGGGCGTCGCCGACGAGGATGGCCTGCGCGGGGCCGTGCATCTTCCAGACGGTGTCGCGGTGGCGGCGCTGCTCGTCGCCGTCCATGAGGTCGTCGTGGAGCAGCGAGAAGTTGTGGACCAGTTCGACGGCGACGGCGCCGGGGACGCCCTTCTCGGGGGCGGCGCCGGCCGCCTCCGCGGAGAGGAGGGCGAGCGCCGGCCGGACGGCCTTGCCGCCGTCGCCGTCGGCGGGGCGGCCCTGGGCGTCGATCCAGCCGAAGTGGTAGGCGGCGACGGTGTCCATGGGGGTGGCCAGCCGGTCGACGGCGGCGCGCAGGACCGGCGTGGACAGGCTCCGTCCCCGCTCCAGCAGCGCGTGGACGTCCGCGGTGTCGACAACCGGGTGGGCCGGGGGCACAGTCGGCACGGTCTCTCCTCTTGTTCCAGTACTCGTCGGTGCAGTACTCGGGCTCATGCCGCCTCCTGCAAGGGGTGTTGATGGCGGTGCCCGAGTGCGGAGAGAGCCGCGCCCGCGGCGTCGAAACCGCTGCGCACAGCCCCCTCCATCGTCGCGGGCCAGCCGGTGGCGGTCCATGCGCCGGCCAGGAAGAGGCCGGGGGCGCGGGTGCGGGCCGCGGGGCGCAGCCGGCCCACGCCGGGGGTGGGGGCGAAGGTCGCCGTCCGCTCCCGGGTGACGAAGAAGTCCCGTACCTCCGCGCCGCGGGCGGCGGGCAGGAGGCGTTCCAGTTCCGGGAGGTAGCGCTCGCGCAGTGCGGAGACGGGGGTGTCGATCTCGTCCTGGGCGGCCGACTGGGAGACCGCCAGGTACTGGCCGTCCGTCAGTCCCGAGGCGCCGGTGCGGTCGAAGACCCACTGGACGGGCGAGCCCAGCGCGGCGAAGAACGGGCGGCGCAGCACCCGGCGGCCGTACACGACATGGACGTTGAGGATGGGCGCGTCGGCGATGTCCAGCAGCCGGCCGGGGTGGTCCAGCGCGCCTTCGGGCAGCAGGGCGTGCGCCTCGCGCTGGGGTACGGCGAGGACGACGGCGTCCGCATCGAGCCGTTCGCCCGCCACGTCGACGTGGAAGCCGCCGCCGTCAACGTGGAAGCCGCCGCCGTCGGCGCGGGAGACCGCGCCGACCCGGGTGCGCAGTTCGGTGCGTACGCCCGCCGAGTCGAGGGCCTTGCGGGCCAGGGTGTCGTGCAGGTCGCCGAGCGGGACACGGGCCCAGCCGATGTCGGCGGCGCCGGGCTCGGAGAGCAGCCCGGTCTTGAAGACCATCGCGGCGAGCGCCAGGGAGGCGTTCGGCGCGGTGGCGTTGAGGGTGGCCACCCCGACGAGGTCCCAGAGGGCTTCGACCGTACGGGCCGACTGTCCGTGGCGGTGGAGCCAGGTGGCGAAGTCGGTGCCGTCCAGCGCGGGGTCGGCGAGGTCGAGCCGCTGGAGGGCGAAGGCGGCGCGGGCCACGGAGGCACGCTCGGCGAGCGAGAGGTGCGGGTACGCGGCGAGTCCGGGCGCGAGGTGCAGCGGTACGGGCAGTGCGGTGCGGCGGATCCGGCCGAGGCGGGCGCGGGCCCCGCCGCGCCCGCCGACGTCCAGGACGGGTACGTCGAGCCGGTCCTGGATCGGTGCGAGCGCCGCGCCGTCCACCCGGTCGAGGAACCAGCGGTACGCGGTGCAGCAGCGCAGGTAGACGTGCTGGCCGTTGTCGACGGTGAGGTCCCCGCGGCGGAAGGAGAAGGCGAGTCCGCCGAGGCGCGGCCGGCCTTCGAGGAGGGTCACCCGTACCCCGGCGTCGGCGAGCTGGAGGGCGGCGGTGATCCCGGCGAGCCCCCCGCCGACCACGACGGCGTGGCGGGCCCGGTTTCCGTCGGCCGTTGTCATACGTCCCCCCTTGCTGCCGGAGCCGTCGGGCGGTTCGGTCCCGCCGGCCCCTCCGCAGTCAGGGACGCGTCATGTTCACGCAAGGTTGAGCATCCTTCGTGCGGATATGTGTGCGATGGAGCGGGGGCGGCCGCGGGAGTCCCGCACCGCGTCCTGGGCCCCCGCATCAGCCGCGCCGCCTGACGGCCTGACGGGAGATGGTCCTGGCGTCGAGGCCGGAGAGCCCGCGGACGGCGACGTACGCCTTCTCGTGACCGGGCAGCGAGACCCGGCCGCGGAGCACGGCCCCGGGGTCGCGCTCGATGCGGTCGAGGAGCCGGCGGTAGATGCCGGCCATGGCCGCGACACAGGCGCCGCTGCGCCGGTCGAGCATCGGCAGCAGCCGGTAGCCCTCGGCGAAGAGCGCGCGGGCGCGGCGGACCTCGAAGTGGACCAGGCCGGCGAAGTCCGCGCCCGGGGCGGGGACGGTGCTGTGGAACCCGGCGGAGCAGCCGAACTTGGCGAGGTCGTCGGCGGGCAGGTACGTACGGCCGTTGGCGGCGTCCTCGCGGACGTCCCGGAGGATGTTGGTGAGCTGGAGGGCGAGCCCGAGTGTGTCGGCGTACTCGGCGGCGCGCTCGGTCCCCGGGGCGCCGGGCGCGGTACCGAAGACGCCGAGGGAGACCCGGCCGATGGCGCCCGCGACGCACCGGCAGTAGGCCTTGAGGTCGTCCCAGGTCTCGTACGTGTCGCCCCTGACGTCCATCAGGACGCCGTCGATCAGTTCGTCGAGCCCCCCGAGGGGCACCGGGAAGCGGCGCGCCGTGTCCGCGACGGCGACCGCCACGGGGTCGGTGTCGTCGTCGGCCACCTCGCCCGCCCTGACCCGCTCCAGCAGCGCCCGGGTCTCCTCCAGCCGGGCCTGCTTGGCCTCGGGCGCGAGCGTGCCGTCGCCGATGTCGTCCACCCTCCGGGAGAAGGCGTACAGCGCGGACATGGCCTGCCGCTTGCCGGTCGGCAGCAGTCTGATGCCGTAGGCGAAATTACGGGCCTGCTGCCCGGTGACGGCCTCGCAGTAGCTGTAGGCCGCCAGTACCGGCGCGGACATGGGCGTCTGTCCCTCCACGTTCCGGCTCACCCCTCTCTGTGCGCACTTCGCAAGACAGCTCCCACTTCACGCAGCAGACGCGGCTTGGTGGGTTTGGGCGGACCGGGGAGCACATCGTGCCCGGCGGCCGCGATCGAAGCGAGGGCGGCGCGCCCTCCGGCGACGAATCCCGCGAGGAGCAGGCGGAGTCTGCCGTGCACGCTGCCCACCAGGGAGGTTCCCTCGTCCAGGAGCAGCCGGGCGCGCTCCGCCTCGTGGGCGACCAGGGAGCGCACGGAGGCGTTCGCGGTGGGAGCGGCCAGGTCCGCCTCGGTGACATGGAAGCGCTTCATGTCCTCGGCGGGGAGGTAGATCCGGTCGCGGCCGAGGTCCTCGGCCACGTCCTGGAGGTGTTCGACGATCTGGAGCGCCGTGCAGACGGCGTCGGAGCGGCTCAGCCGCTCGGGGCTCGCGGTGCCGGTGATGCCGAGGACGAGGCGGCCGACCGGGTTGGCGGAGAGCTCGCAGTAGGAGAGCAGGTCGTCGTAGGTCTCGTACCGCCGCACCACCTGGTCCTGGCGGTTGGCCTCGATCAGGCCGAGGAACGGCTCGGGGGGCAGGGAGCGGCGCCGTACGGTCGGGGCCAGGGCGCGCAGCAGCGGGTGGCCGGGGGCGGGGCCCCGGTCGTCGAAGACGCGCCGCAGGTCGGCCTCGAAGGCGTCGAGCACGGCGGTCCTGTCGTCGGCGAGCGCGGGGGCGACGCCCAGGTGGCGGGCGTCGGCGCCGCCGGGGGCGAGGTCCCCGTCGCCGATGTCGTCGACGAGGCGGGCGTATCCGTACACCGCCATCAGGTCGTCGCGCCAGGCGCGCGGCAGGAAGAAGGGGGCCACGGGGAAGTTCTCGTCCGCGGCCTTGTCGAGCGTGGTGCGCGAGGAGTCGTCGGGGCGCACATCCGGGGTGCCCGTCACTGCGCGCTGCCCGTTACGGGGACGGCGGAATCCTCGCGGAGCTGGAGATTTTCCGTCATTGCCGTCACATCTCCCGTTCTACACTGCTGACCCAATACATCCCATTTCGGACACGCCGCCCGCCCCTCCGAGTACAGAAGGCCCCATGGCAGCCGGGTCGCACCGTGGGCATCGCCCCACTTGCCGCGAATCGGCCCGGCCCAGCTTACGTTGTACAGCCAAGGGGAACACCTCGGGGTGTTGGTCGTATGACGAGAACGCGGCATTACACGCCAACCTTCCCTCGACCCACCGGACTTGACCGATCTTTGACCAACAGTGATCGGTTCGTGCCATGACAATGCCCCCGCCTGATCACTCCGGCGAGGGCGTTGGCATTGCTCCCGGGCGTTCCCGGCCTACTTGCCGGTCTCCTTCTCGTACGCCTTGATGACCTCGTCCGTCGGACCGTCCATCAGCAGCTCGCCCTTCTCCAGCCACAGAACACGGTCACAGGTGTCCCTGATCGACTTGTTGCTGTGACTGACCAGGAAGACCGTGCCGGCCTCCTTGCGCAGCTCGCGGATCCGCTGCTCGGAGCGGATCTGGAACTTGCGGTCGCCGGTGGCCAGCGCCTCGTCGATCATCAGCACGTCGTGGTCCTTCGCCGCGGCGATGGAGAACCGGAGCCGGGCTGCCATGCCCGAGGAGTACGTGCGCATCGGGAGCGTGATGAAGTCTCCCTTCTCGTTGATGCCGGAGAAGTCGACGATCGACTGGTACCGCTCCCTGATCTGCTCGCGCGACATCCCCATGGCCAGACCGCCGAGGATGACGTTGCGTTCGCCGGTCAGGTCGTTCATCAGCGCGGCGTTGACGCCCAGCAGGGACGGCTGGCCGTCGGTGTAGACCTTGCCGCTCTCCGCGGGCAGCAGCCCCGCGATGGCGCGCAGCAGCGTCGACTTGCCGGAACCGTTGGTGCCGATCAGGCCGATCGCCTCGCCTCGGTACGCGGTGAAGGTCACACCCCGCACCGCGTGGACCTTGCGGACGCCCCGCGACTCCCCCTTGTCGCGGCGGAGTATGCGGCTCAGGGCCGCGGTCGCGCTGCCCTTGCCGCCGCCACCGCCGTTGACGCGGTACACGATGTGCACGTCGTCGGCGATGACCGTGGGAACGCGTCCCTGCTTGTTGTCCTCAGCCACGGCCGTACCGCTCCTCAGCCTTCCAGAAGTACACGAAGCCGACGACGCCCAGCAGCAGCGCCCAGGCCAGCGCGACGAGCCAGACGTGCGCGGGCAGGTTCTCCGAACCGTACCCGTCGATCAGCGCGAACCGGACCAGATCCATGTAGACCGCGGCCGGGTTGTACTGGAGCACGTCGGCGATCCAGCCCGGCTGGTCCTTGAGCATCACCGGGATCGAGAACATCACACCCGACGCGTACATCCACGTACGCATCACGAACGGCATCAGCTGCGCGAGGTCCGGGGTCTTGCTGCCCAGCCGCGCCATGATCAGCGCCAGACCGGTGTTGAAGAGGAACTGCAGCGCCAGCGCGGGCAGCACCAGCAGCCAGCTCAGGCTCGGGTAGCTGCCGAAGATGACCGCCACGGTGACCAGGACCACCATGGAGAACAGGAGTTGCTGAAGCTGCTGGAGGGAGAAGGAGACCGGCAGCGACGCCCGGGGGAAGTGCAGGGCCCGGACGAGCCCCAGGTTCCCGGAGATGGCACGGACCCCGGCCATCACCGAACTCTGGGTGAAGGTGAAGACGAAGACGCCCGTGACCAGGAACGGGACGAAGACCTCCTGGGGAATGCCCCGCTTGGTCTGGAGGATCAGCCCGAAGATCAGGTAGTACACCGCCGCGTTCAGCAGCGGGGTCGCCACCTGCCAGAGCTGTCCCAGCTTCGCCTGGCTGTACTGGGCCGTGAGCTTCGCCTGGGAGAAGGCCAGGATGAAGTGCCGACGGCCCCACAGCTGCCGGACGTAGTCGCGCAGCCCTGGCCGGGCTCCGCTCACCGACAGGCCGTACTTGGCGGCGAGCTCCGCCGCGGACAGACCGTCGTCGGGCGACGGGGGGGCGCTCACAGCGATCGCACCCTCATGGGTTGTGTCACTCACAAGTTGAAACTTTCGTGTTCAAGATGCGCAGCCGGTCGGGCACAGGCGCGGACGGCCATGCCCCGGGGATAAGCCCGATGCTCTCAGAACCGAGCTTGTCAGACGACAGGCGGTCGGCCCAGCCGGGTCAGCCGCCATACCGTACGCCACTTCATCGGGCGCCGCGGACCGCACGGGGTCGCCCAGCCTTCCCGGAACCCCCCGAACCAGGCTTTCAGGGCGGGCACGGACGGCCGGCGTACCAACGTGAGCAGCAGCCATACGCCGAGATACAGCGGGACGACGGGGGCGGGGAGGTTACGGCGGGCCAGCCAGACCCGGTTACGGGCCACCATGCGGTGGTAGACGGCGTGCCGGGACGGCGGCGTCGTCGGGTGGGCGAGCACCATGTCGGCGCGGTAGTCGATCATCCACCCCGCGTCCAGGGCCCGCCAGGCGAGGTCGGTCTCCTCGTGGGCGTAGAAGAAGTCCCCGGGCAGCGGGCCGACCTCGGCGAGGACTCTCGTCCGTACGGCGCTGGCGCCGCCCAGGAAGGTCGTCACGCGGGAGGAGCGCAGCGGGTCCGAGGCGCGCAGCCGGGGCACGTGGCGGCGCTGGGTGAGCCCGGTCTCCGGATCGGTGATCCGGAAGCTGACGATGCCGAGGACGGGGTCGGCGGCGAACGCCTCCCGGATCAGCGCGGCCGTGTCCGTCCGGGGCAGCAGCCCGTCGTCGTCCAGGAAGAGCAGCACGTCCACGTCGGAGCCGGCGGCCCCGAACGCCTCGATGCCGACGTTGCGGCCGCCGGGGATCCCGAGGTTCTCCGGCACCTCCACGGTCCGCACGCCGGGCGGAACGGCGCCCACCGGGGCGCCGTTCCCGACCACGACGATCTCGACCGGATCACCGTCCTGCCGGAGGACGGAGTCGAGCAGCGCACGCAGATCGCCGGGGCGGTCACCCATGGTGATGATCACCGCGCCGAGCTGCACGTCACTCACCTCAGCCTGCTGGACGCCAGGATGGAAACCAGGTGGAGCAAGGTCTGGAGCAGCGCGATCCCGGCGAGGACGGCGATGCCGAGCCGGCTGAAGAACAGGTCGCCCCGGACCGCGTCCAGGATCGCCAGGAGAAGGATGAGCAGGGACGCCTCGATGCCGAGGATGAGCCGGTGGAACTTGAGCGCCGCGGCGGCCCTGCGGGCCAGCGCCATACCGGACGAGCGCGCCTCGGAGGCCGACTCCTTGACCGGGGCCATCCCCTGCTGGTGCCGGGCGACGCCGACCAGGTCGGTCTCGGCCTTGACCAGGATGGCGCCGAGGGCGGCGAGCGTACCGAGGAAGGCCCACAGCCAGTCGATCCGTCCGGTGCCCCACAGGTCGGAGCCGCGCAGCCCGAAGCCGACCAGGACGGCGGCGTCGCACAGGTAGGCGGCGACCCGGTCCAGGTAGACCCCGGTCATCGAGTACTGCTTCTTCCAGCGGGCGATCTCCCCGTCGACGCAGTCCAGCAGCAGATAGAGCTGGACCGCCAGCACGCCGAGCACCGCGCCGGGGATCCCCGGCACCAGGAGGGCGGGGGCGGCGAGGGCACCGGCGACGGTCATCACGTACGTCAGCTGGTTGGGGGTGACCCGCGTGTTCACCAGGTACCGGTCGACGCGCAGCGAGACTTCCCGCATGTACAGGCGCCCTGCCCAGTGTTCGCCGCTGCGGCGGTCTTTCACCCCCTCCGGGTGGACGACCGGGCGGAGTTCAGCTACTGAGGGTCGAGGCATAGTCGGCGTACGCGTCCCTGATCTGGTCGGTGGACAGGTCGAGGTGCTCGAGGATGGTGAAACGGCCCGGCCGGGTCTGCGGCGCGTAGGCGACGGCCCGTACGAACTCGTCGACGGTGAAGCCGATCTCCTCGGGCAGCACCGGCAGCCCGTGGCGCCGCAGCACCTCGGTGAACTGCAGTGACTCCTCCTCCGCGCCGCGCAGCCGCATGGCGAAGGCGGCACCGAAGCCGACCTGTTCGCCGTGGAGCGCGGAGCGCTTGGGGTAGAGGAGGTCGAAGGCGTGGCTGATCTCGTGGCAGGCGCCCGACGAGGGGCGGGTGTCGCCGCTGATCGACATCGCGATGCCGGAGAGGACCAGCGCCTCGGCGAGCACGGTGAGGAACTCGTCGTCGCCGACCCCGCCGGGGTGGCGCAGCACGGCTTCGCCCGCTGTACGGGCCATGGCGGCGGCCAGTCCGTCCACCGGCTCGCCGTTGACCCGGTGGGAGAGTTCCCAGTCCGCGATGGCCGAGATGTTGGAGACCGCGTCTCCGATGCCGGAGCGGACGAAGCGGACCGGCGCGTCCCGGATGACGTCGAGGTCGACGACCATGGCGATGGGCGTCGGGACGCCGTACGAGCCGCGGCCGTTGTCGTTGTCGAGGATGGAGACGGGCGAGCAGATGCCGTCGTGCGAGAGGTTGGTGGCGACGGCCACCATGGGCAGCCCGACCCGGGCCGCCGCGTACTTCGCCACATCGATGATCTTGCCGCCGCCGAGGCCGACCACGGCGTCGTACCGCTTGCCCTTGATGTCGTCGGCGAGCCGGACCGCCGAGTCGATCGTGCCGTCGGCCACGGCGTACCAGTCGGCGTCGGGGAGCACCGGCGCGAGCTTCTCGCGCAGCGCCTGGCCCGAGCCGCCGCTGACGGCGATGGAGAGCTTGCCCGAGCTGGAGATCCGCTGGTCGGCGAGGAGTCCGGCGAGGTCGTCCATGGCGCCGGGCCGGATGTCCACGACGACCGGCGACGGGATGAGCCGGGTCAGTACTGGCACGCGATCTCACGGCCCTTCGCGAGGTCGTCGTGGTTGTCGATCTCGACCCAGGGGATGTCTCCGATCGGCGCGACGTCGAGGGTGAAGCCGCGGTTGACCAGTTCCTGGTAGCCGTCCTCGTAGTAGAGGTCGGGGTCCTTCTCGAAGGTGGCCTTGAGCGCGTCCGCGAGATCGGCGGCGGCCTCGGGCTCGATCAGGGTGACGCCGATGTACTCGCCGGTGGCGGTGGCCGGGTCCATCAGCTTGGTGATCCGGCGCACGCCGCGCTCACCGTCGGTGATGACCTTCATCTCCTCGTCCGCGAGGGACTTGACGGTGTCGAGGGCGAGGATGATCCGGCGGCCCTCGCCGCGCGCGGCGAGGAGCGTCTTCTCGACGGAGACGGGGTGGACGGTGTCGCCGTTGGCGAGGATCACTCCGCGGGCCAGGATGTCCCGGGCGCACCAGAGGGAGTAGGCGTTGTTCCACTCCTCGGCCTTGTCGTTGTCGACCAGGGTGAGCGTCAGCCCGTACTTCCGCTCCAGCTCGGCCTTGCGCTCGTACACGGCCTCCTTGCGGTAGCCGACGACGATCGCGGCCTCGGTCAGCCCGACCTCGGCAAAGTTGCCCAGGGTCAGGTCGAGGACGGTGGTGGTGCCCTCCCCCGCCGGGTCGACCGGCACGAGGGCCTTGGGCAGCGTGTCGGTGTAGGGGCGCAGGCGCCGTCCTGCTCCGGCTGCGAGTACGAGGCCGATCATGCGGGTTCTCCTTCGTCGTGTACGGCGGGGGCTCCGGAGGACACCCAGAACCGGATGGACTCCACGAGCGCGATCAGCGCCACGGCGACGGCGATCACCGTCAGTTCCAGCGGGAAGTCGAGTGCGCGGGTGGAGAGGACGGCACACAGGGTGACCAGCAGCGTGCGGCCCTCGTGTCCGCCGAGCGCCCGGACGAGCCGTCGGGGCGGGGCGCCGGTGCCGCCGCGGATGCGGTACACCGAGTCGTAGTGATGGTAGGCGACGGCCGCCACCAGCCCGAACGCCGCCGGGAGCGCGCCGGGTACGTCGGAGCGGACCGCGAGCACCAGCACGGTGCCGTACTCGGCGGCGCGGAAGACCGGCGGAACGAGCCAGTCGAGGGCGCCGCCCATCCGGCGGGCGACGGCGAACCCGGAGGTCAGGACGTACACGAGGGCGCCGAGGAGGAGCACGGGGCTGTCGAGCGGGGCGAACGCCGCGCAGGCGGTGACCGCGGCGCCGCCCGCGAGGGCGACGAGGAAGGGCGCGGGCCCCGGGAGCGCGCGGGCCGGGCGCCGCAGCACCCGGGCGACGAGCTCGGCGAGCGGCCCCGAGTCGGCGAGGTCGGCGAGCGCGCCGGCGGCCCGGTCGGTGCGGACGGCCTTGCGGGTCACGGAGCGCAGGACCCGGCCCGCCGTGGTGTAGCAGGCGGCGAAGGCGCAGCCGGCGAGGAGCGCGTAGAAGACGATCCGGGGCGTGGTCAGGGCGGTCAGCACGGCGATCATCGCCCAGCGCTCACCGATCGGCAGCACGATCATGCGGCGTACCCAGACCGTCCAGGCGACGCTGTCGAGCCGGGTGGAGAGCGCGGAGGTGGGGGTGCCGACGACGGCCTTGCCGGTGCCGGTACCGGACGCCGCCCCGCCGACCGTGCTGGCAGTGCTGGCAGTGCTGGCAGTGCTAGCAGTGCTGTCAACGTTGCTCTCGTTGAAGGAGAAGTCCACGACATGGCGGCAGGTCTGGAGGACCATCGCGGCGAGGGCGAGTGCCCAGATGTCGTCGCCGCCCCGGGCCGCGCCGAGGGCGAGGCCCGCGTAGTACGCGTACTCCTTGGCGCGGTCGAAGGTCGCGTCGAGCCAGGCGCCCATCGTGGAGTACTGGAGCGAGTAGCGGGCGAGCTGCCCGTCGGTGCAGTCCAGGACGAAGGAGAAGAGCAGCAGCGCCCCGGCGGCGACGAAGCCGCCCCGGGTGCCGGTGGCCGCGCAGGCCGCCGCGATCAGGGCGGTGACCAGCGACGCGGTGGTGACCTGGTTGGGGGTGAGGCCCCGGCGGGCGCACCAGCGGGCGAGGTAGCGCGAGTAGGGGCTGACGCAGAACGTGGTGAAGAAGCCGTCGCGGGCCTTCACCGCGGAGCGCAGCCGTACGGCCTCGTCGTCGACGGCGGCGACGGCTGCCTCGGCCCGTTCGCGGGCGGGCGCGTCCGCGGGGACCGCGGCGACGAGCGAGCCCAGCTCGGGGCGGGTGACGGCGGTGCCTCCGGCGTCGAGCGCGCTGGCGACCCGGTCGGCCAAGGGCGCGTCGGCGGGGGCGGACGCGGCGCTTCCGCTTCCTGCAGTGGCGGGCTCGGTGGCCGTACCGGCGGCCGTACCGGTGGCCGTGTTCGTGGCGGGTTCGCTCGGGGCGAGCGCCGTGGCGGAGCCCGGACGCGCGTCGGCGGCGGCGCCCCCGCGGCGGGGTTCGGGTGTCCCGGCGTCCCCGGCGACGGCCGTGAGCGCGCTCAGCAGCGCGCCGCGGGCCTCCGGCCGGGCGGTGAGCGCCCCGGGTACGGCGGCGGCGGGGAAGCGCGGGTCGGTCAGGGCCAGCCGCAGGGCATGGACATGGCCGACGAAGCGGGCGTCGACGAGTGCGACACGCTCCGTCGAGGGGGCCGCGGCGAGCAGGCTCCGGGCCTCCTCCGTACCGGGTGCGGTCCGTACGTCAAAGCCCAGGGACCGCAGATCGCCTTCGAGCGGCGATCCGGGTACCGGAGCACCGGTGAGGATGGCGGTCGACAGACGAACTCACTCCTTGACACTGACAGGGCCGGGTGTGTGGCGGCGGGCCCCGGGATCCGGGGGGCGGCACGTCGGCAGAGGCTATCGGATGAACAGAAGGGCGAGTTCATCGCCCGTTTACGCCCCGTTCCGCCCGGGACAGCCGCCCCGGACACCCTCATCAGGGCGGGGAGGGCGCCACGAAGAGATCATCATGGTCGATCCGGGGGTTGCCCCACAAACCGCGGCGGCCGGAAACACGAGCCGGAGCACACGCGGGAGCACGGGCGGGAGCACGGGTGGGAGCCGCCGGGAGCACGGACGGGAGCCCTCGGCGGCCCGCGCCTGAGCACGAGCCCAAGCACGGGCCTGAGCACGGGCGGGAGCACGAGCCGGAGCACTAGGGTGACCGCATGACATGGCTGATCACAGGCGGGGCGGGGTACATCGGGGCCCATGTGGTGCGCGCGATGACGGCGGCGGGGGAACGGGTCGTCGTGCTGGACGATCTGTCGACCGGCTTCGCCGAGCGGCTGCCGGAGGAGATCCCGCTCGTCGAGGCGTCCCTGCTGGACCGGGAGGCCGTCGACAAGGTCCTGGCGGGGCACGGGGTCACCGGTGTGGTGCATCTCGCGGCGAAGAAGCAGGTCGGCGAGTCCGTCGAGCGGCCGCTGACGTACTACCGGGAGAATCTGCACGGGCTCACGGTGCTGCTGGACGCCGTCGTGGCCGCGCGGGTGCCGCGCTTCCTCTTCTCCTCCTCCGCGGCCGTGTACGGGGTGCCCGATGTGGAGTTGATCACGGAGCAGACCCCCGCCGTACCGATCAACCCGTACGGCGAGACCAAGCTGGCGGGCGAGTGGCTGGTCCGGGCGACCGGGCGGGCGCACGGAATCTCCACGGGTTGTCTGCGGTACTTCAACGTGGCGGGCACGGCGCGGCCGGAACTCTCCGACATCGGAGTGTTCAACATCATTCCGATGTTCTTCGACCGGATCAGCCGGGGTGAGGCGCCGCGGATCTTCGGCGCCGACTATCCGACGCCGGACGGCACCTGCGTCCGGGACTACATCCATGTCGCCGATCTCGCCGAGGCCCATCTCGCCGCCACGCGCCATCTGGCCGGGCGCCCCGGCGGCCACGACCTGACGGTGAACATCGGCCGCGGCGAGGGCGTCTCGGTGCGCGAACTGGCCGCCCTGGTGGCGGAGGTCACCGGTGACCGTACGGAACCGGTGGTCGAGGCGCGCCGCGCGGGGGACGCCGCGCGGGCCGTCGCCTCCGTCGAGCTGATCACCCGGGAGCTGGGCTGGACGGCCACCCGGGATGTGCGCGCGATGGTCGAGTCGGCGTGGGCGGGCTGGCGGCTGCGCCGTCCCGATGCGCAGGACGGGTGATCCCACCGCCCCGTCGACCGGGCACCGCACCGCTCTGACCTGGCATCATTTCCGCAGGTCAGAGCATATGACAACGGTGTTCAGTGCCGTGTTGCCCGATACCCCCCACCCGTAGTTCACTGACGGCGTCGGTACTCGTCCAGACGACCGGGAGGCGTCCTCATGGGGGCAGGGCACAACCACGGACACACGCACGGAGGGCCACCCGCGGGCACGGCGACCGCCGCCTACCGCGGCCGGCTGCGGATCGCCCTGGGGATCACACTCTCCGTGATGGTGGTGGAAATCATCGGGGGCGTCGTCTCCAACTCCCTGGCGCTGGTCGCCGACGCGGCCCACATGGCGACGGACGCGGTGGGGCTCGGCATGGCCCTGCTGGCGATCCACTTCGCGGCCAGACCGGCCGACGAGAGCCGCACCTTCGGCTATGCGAGGGCGGAGATCCTCGCCGCCCTCGCCAACTGCCTGCTGCTGCTCGGCGTCGGCGGCTATCTGCTCTACGAGGCGGTCGACCGCTTCATCTCCCCGCCGGAGACCAAGAGCGGTCTGACGATCGTCTTCGCCCTGATCGGCATGGTCGCCAACCTCGTCTCCCTCTCGCTGCTGACGCGGGGGCAGAGCGAGAGCCTCAATGTGCGGGGCGCCTACCTGGAGGTCCTCGCGGACACGCTCGGCTCGGTCGCGGTACTGATCTCCGCCGGGATCATCCTGGCCACCGGCTGGCAGCTCGCCGACCCGATCGTGGGGCTGCTGATCGGACTCATGATCGTTCCGCGTACGGTGAAGCTGTTGCGGGAGACCGTGAACGTCCTGCTGGAGGCGGCGCCCAAGGATGTGGACATGAGTGAGGTACGCGCACATATGCTCGCCCTGCCCGGGGTGGCGGACGTCCATGACCTCCACGCCTGGACCATCACGTCGGGGATGCCGGTCCTCTCCGCGCATGTAGTGGTGGACCAGGACGCGCTGGACGCGGTGGGGCACGAGAAGATGCTCCATGACCTGCAGGGATGCCTCGGCCATCACTTCGATGTCGAGCACTGCACCTTCCAGCTCGAACCCCGGGGCCACGCCGAGCACGAGGCGAAGCTCTGCCACTGAGCCGCCGGGCACTCGCGCTTCGGGGGGTGGGTATGGAACGGACATGCCCACCCCTCGAAGTGCGGACACGGGCCTTTTGCGTACGGCAGACTTGGCCACCGAGGCCCGAAGCGAAGGATGGTTATGCCGACCACACCAGTCACCGCAGCGAACAGCTCGTCGACCGCCGCACAAGAAACGATCATGCTGGAGCTGGTGGACGAGGACGGCAACACCATCGGCACGGCCGAGAAGCTCTCGGCACACCAGGCACCCGGCCGGCTGCACCGGGCGTTCTCGGTCTTCCTCTTCGACGAGCGGGGGCGGCTGCTGCTCCAGCGCCGCGCACTGGGCAAGTACCACTCCCCCGGCGTCTGGTCGAACACCTGCTGCGGCCATCCGTACCCGGGTGAGGCGCCCTTCGCCGCGGCGGCCCGCCGTACCCACGAGGAGCTGGGCATCTCGCCCTCGCTGCTCGCGGAGGCCGGCACCGTCCGCTACCACCACCCGGACCCTGCCTCGGGACTGGTCGAGCACGAGTACAACCACCTCTTCGTCGGGCTGGTGCAGGCGGCGCCGCGGCCCGATCCGCAGGAGGTCGGGGAGACCGCGTTCGTCACCCCGGCGGAGCTGACGGAGCTGCACGGCTCGGCGTCGTTCTCCGCCTGGTTCATGACGGTGCTGGACACCGCGCGCCCGGCGTTCCGGGAGCTCACGGGGCCGTCCGCGGGCTGGTGACCCGGCCGGGGCCCGCCGGGTCCGGCGGCTCGGGCCGGGCCCGGTCGAAGGGGAGCACCGCCCAGACGGTCTTCCCGCCCCCTGCGGTGTGCTCGGCCCCGAAGCCGCCGCCCGCCTCCCGGGCGATCTCCCGCACCAGCAGCAGCCCGCGTCCACCGGTCCCGGCAGGGTCGGTCTCCAGTGCCGTGGGCCGGTAGGGGTGGTTGTCCTCGACCGACACCCGGATCCACCCGGTGCCGACGGCGACCTCCACGGCGATCTCGGGCGAGAGCAGGGCGGCGTGCCGTACGGCGTTGGTGAGCAGCTCGGAGAGGACGAGCAGCACCCCGTGCGCGGTCTCGCCCCCGACCGGCACGCGCTGCCGCTCCAGCAGCTCGCCCACGGCGCGCCTGGTCCGGGGCACGGAGGCGTCGAGCGCCGGGACGGTGAAGCGCCAGACCCCTTCGTACGTCCGGGGTCTGACCGGAACACTTCCGCGGCTCTCCATTTCCGGGCTCCCGCCGTCGCGTCGAGCGGTGCCCACCACCGCTCCTCATCGGATGCCGAGTCTTGGGCAGGAAAGCGGTCCGCACCGGACTGCTGAACAAAAGTCAGCCTTTATTGACGGAGCACGACCACCTGGGAACCGGGATGCTGAACACGCGCTCGGTCCTGATCGCTCTCTGTCGGTCCGGGACCGGCTCGCGGCGCTCCGACGGAGCGCGGGGATAGCATCCGGCTCATGGAGCCCCAGCTTGTGCACACGGTCGAGAACGGCACGGCGACGGTGGTCATCCACCACCCCGCCAGGCGCAACGCGATGACGGCGCCGATGTGGCGTGAACTTCCCCCGCTGCTCGGGCGGTTGGCGGACGATCCGGCCGTCGGGGTGCTGGTGCTGACCGGGGCGGGCGACACCTTCTGCGCGGGCGCCGACATCTCCTCCCTGCGGGGGCCGGGCCTGCCGGGCGGCACCGGCCCGGCCGGGGAGGACCCGCAGGCGCTGGCCGTACGGGCCGAGGAGGCGCTGGCCGCCTTCCCCCGGCCCACGCTCGCCGCCGTACGGGGCCACTGCGTGGGCGGCGGCTGCCAGCTCGCCGCCGCGTGCGATCTGCGATTCGCGGAGGAGGGCGCCTCGTTCGGGGTCACGCCGGCGCGGCTCGGGATCGTCTACCCGGAGTCCTCCACCCGGCGACTGGCCGCACTCGTCGGGCCCACCACGGCCAAGTACCTTCTGTTCTCGGCCGAGTTGATCGGCACGGAACGGGCGCTGCGCACCGGGCTCGTGGACGAGGTGCTGCCCGCCGGGCAGTTGGCCGGGCGCGTCGCGGAGTTCACCCGGATCCTGCTCTCGCGTTCCCGGCTGACCCAGGCGGCCGCGAAGGAGTTCGCCTCGGGCCGCGCCGACCGGGCGGCGTACTGGGCGGAACAGGTGCGCGGCAGCGGCGACGCCGCGGAGGGGGTCGCCGCCTTCCTGGAGCGCCGCGCACCGGAGTTCACCTGGCCGGCCGGGTCATGAGGTGACCTACGCCCGGCGCCCCTTGGCGCGCAACTCCTCGACCAGGTCCGCGGGGGCCTTCGCGGGCGAGCCCGCGTCGAAGGGAGGCTGCGGGTCGTACTCCGTCAGCAGTTGGACGGACTGCGCGAACCGGTCGTCCACGAGCGAGGCGGTCAGGGTGAGCCCCATGTCGATACCGGAGGAGACACCGGCCGACGTCACGTACTTGCCGTCGGTGACGACGCGTTCGCCGGTCGGCTCGGCGCCGTACGTCCGCAGCAGGTCGAGAGCGAGCCAGTGGGAGGTGGCCCGGCGCCCGGTGAGCAGCCCCGCGGCGGCGAGGAGCAGGGAGCCGGTGCAGACGGAGGTGGTCCAGGTGGTGGTGGCGTCCACCGCGCGCAGCCAGTCGAGCAGCGGCTCGTTCGTCATCTGCGCCCGCTGGCCGGGGCCGCCGGGCACGACGAGCACATCCGGGGCGGTGACCTCGGCGAGTGTCTTCCGCGCGACGAGCGAGAGCGATCCCGCGTCGTTGTTCACGGGTCCGGCGTGTTCGGCGACGAAGACGGTCTCGGCGCCGGGAACGCGGTGCAGGATCTCGTACGGACCGACGGCGTCCAGTGCGGTGAAGCGGTCGAAGAGCAGGATGGCGATCTGCATGCGGGGCCTGGCTTTCCGGTCGACGGATTTCAACAGTTTTCGGACAGGGACACGGCGGGGTCAGGGCAACGGGGCCACGCGGAAGCGGCGGCGGTATTCGGCGGGGGCCGTGCCCAGGGTCTTCACGAAGGCGCGGCGCATGGCCTCCGGGGTGCCGTAGCCGCAGAAGCGGGAGATCTCCTCGACCCCGTCGGCACTCTCCTCCAGCAGCCGCCTGGCGTGTTCGAGCCGTACGCGCTCCACGTAGCGGCCCGGCGTCGTGCCGGTCTCGGAGCGGAAGGCACGCGCGAAGTGGCGGGGCGAGAGGCGGGCCCGTCCGGCCAGCGCCTCGACCGAGAGATCGTCACCGGGGTGCTCGCTGATCCAGCTCTGCACCGCCAGCAGCGGCTCGCTCCGCGCGGTCTGGGCGGCGAGCTGCGCGCTGAACTGCGCCTGGTTGCCGGGGCGGCGCAGGAAGACCACGAGACGGCGGGCGACGGCGAGCGCCACGTCGCGGCCGAGGTCCTCCTCCACGAGGGCGAGGGCCAGATCGATGCCGGAGGTGACCCCGGCGGAGGTGGAGATCTCACCGTCGCGTACGTAGATCGGGTCGGGGTCGACGTGGACGAGCGGGTGGTTCCTGGCGAGGAGTTCGGTGGCGCCCCAGTGGGTGGTGGCCCGGCGCCCGTCGAGCAGCCCGGCGGCGGCGAGCAGCAGGGCGCCGGTGCAGACCGAGACCAGGCGCCGCGCGCCGGGCGCCCGCTCGCGCAGCCAGTCGATCAGCTCCGGATCGGGGCTCCGGGTGCCCGGGCCGCCGGGCACGAGAAGGGTGTCCGGATCGGACGCGGCGGCGAGCGTGGTGTCCGGGACGAGCGTGAGCCCGCTGGAGGTGCGGACCGGCGCGCCGTCGAGTGCGGCCGTACGGATCCGGTACGCGGCCGGGTCGCCGACCGCGACGGCAGCCGCGGCGAACACCTCGACGGGGCCCGTCACATCGAGGCTCTGCACCTGGTCGAAGAGGACGACCAGAACCGATCGCTCTGTCATGGCACTCATCCTTCGCCCGGCGACAGATGTCCGCAATGACGAATACCCCGCTTTTCCTGCCACGGCCGTACCGTCCGATATCGCGCCCGCCGCCGTACTCGCCACCCGGTCCTGCCCGCCGATGTCGGTGCCACCTGCCACAATGCAGGCGCCGGACCCCAGAACAGCGGAGCGTGATCGTGACGACGTCCATCGAAGGCAGGATCGCCGAGGAAATCGGCGTACGCGAGCGGCAGGTGAAAGCAGCCGTCGAGCTGCTCGACGGCGGATCGACGGTGCCGTTCATCGCGCGGTACCGCAAGGAGGCCACCGAATCGCTCGACGACGCGCAGCTCCGCACCCTGGAGGAGCGGCTGCGCTACCTGCGGGAGCTGGAGGAGCGGCGGTCCACGATCCTGGAGTCCGTCCGGGAGCAGGGCAAGCTGGACGACGCCCTGGAGGCGCGGATCAGGGCCGCGGACACCAAGGCGCGGCTGGAGGACATCTATCTGCCCTTCAAGCCCAAGCGGCGGACGAAGGCGCAGATCGCCCGCGAGGCCGGTCTCGAACCCCTGGCCGAGGGCCTGCTGGGCGACCCCTCGGTGGAGCCGCTCACCGCCGCCGCCGCGTTCGTGGACGCGGAGAAGGGCGTCGCGGACCCGGCCGCCGCCCTGGATGGCGCGCGCGCCATCCTCACGGAGCGGTTCTCCGAGGACGCCGATCTCATCGGCGAGCTGCGTGAGCGGATGTGGACGCGGGGCCGGCTCGCCGCGAAGGTACGGGACGGCAAGGAGGAGGCCGGCGCCAAGTTCGCGGACTACTTCGACTTCGCCGAGCCCTTCACGCAGCTGCCCTCGCACCGCGTGCTCGCGATGCTCCGCGGCGAGAAGGAAGACGTCCTCGATCTGGTCCTGGAGCCCGAGGAGCCCTCGGAGCTGCCGGGCCCGACCATGTACGAGAACATGATCGCGCGGCGCTTCTCCATCGCGGACCGGGGCCGCCCCGGCGACAAGTGGCTCGGGGACACGGTCCGGTGGGCGTGGCGCACCCGGGTGCTGGTGCATCTCGGCATCGATCTGCGGCTGCGGCTGCGGACGGCGGCCGAGGACGAGTCGGTGCGGGTCTTCGCGGCGAACCTCCGGGACCTGCTGCTGGCCGCGCCGGCCGGGACGCGCGCCACGCTGGGGCTCGACCCCGGGTTCCGTACGGGCGTGAAGGTCGCCGTGGTCGACGCGACGGGCAAGGTCGTCGCCACCGACACGATCTACCCGCACGTTCCCGCGAACAAGTGGGACGAGTCCCTGGCGAAGCTGGCGCGGCTGGCCGAGCAGCACGCGGTCGACCTGATCGCCATCGGCAACGGCACGGCGTCCCGGGAGACCGACAAGCTGGCCGGCGAGCTGTGTGCCGCGCACCCGGAGCTGAAGCTCACGAAGGTGATGGTCTCGGAGGCGGGCGCCTCGGTGTACTCCGCGTCCGCGTTCGCCTCGCAGGAGCTGCCGGACCTCGACGTGTCGATCCGCGGCGCGGTCTCGATCGCGCGGCGTCTCCAGGATCCGCTGGCGGAGCTGGTGAAGATCGACCCCAAGTCGATCGGCGTCGGCCAGTACCAGCACGACCTGTCCGAGGTGAAGCTCTCCCGTTCGCTCGACGCGGTCGTGGAGGACTGTGTGAACGGGGTGGGGGTGGACGTCAACACCGCGTCGGCGCCGCTGCTCTCCCGGGTGTCGGGCATCGGCGCCGGGCTCGCCGAGAACATCGTCGCGCACCGCGACGCGAACGGGCCCTTCCGGTCCCGGCGCGGGCTCAAGGACGTGGCCCGGCTCGGCCCGAAGGCGTACGAGCAGTGCGCGGGCTTCCTCCGTATCCTCGGCGGCGACGACCCTCTGGACGCGTCGAGCGTCCACCCCGAGGCGTACCCCGTGGTGCGGTCCATGGTGAAGGCGACGGGCGGCGAGGTCGCCTCCCTGATCGGGAACGGCTCGGTGCTGCGGTCGCTGCGGCCCGCGGACTTCGTGAACGACTCCTTCGGGCTGCCGACGGTGACGGACATCCTGCGCGAGCTGGAGAAGCCGGGGCGGGACCCGCGGCCGGCGTTCCGCACGGCCACGTTCAAGGAGGGCGTCGAGAAGCTGGGCGACCTGGTGCCGGACATGGTGCTGGAGGGCGTGGTGACGAATGTCGCGGCGTTCGGCGCGTTCGTGGACATCGGGGTGCATCAGGACGGGCTGGTCCATGTGTCCGCGATGTCGCGGAACTTCGTCAAGGACCCGCGTGAGGTGGTGAAGCCGGGCGACGTGGTCAGGGTGAAGGTGATGGACGTCGACATCCCGCGGAAGCGGATCTCCCTGACGCTGCGCCTGGACGACGAGGCGGGCGCCGCGAAGCCGGAGCGGGACCGGTCGGGGGGTGGTGGCCGGCCGCCGCAGCAGCGGGGGGCCGGCCGGGGTGAGCGCGGTGGCCGGGGCGGCGGCGGGCGGAGCGGCGGCGGGCGCCAGGCCTCGTCACCGCCGCCGGCGAACAGCGCGATGGCCGACGCCCTGCGGCGGGCCGGGCTGACGGAGCCGAAGGGCGGCGGCGGGAGCGGCCGGCGGGGCTGACACACGAGGCGGGGTGCCGGACCGAGACCCGGCACCCCGCCCCGGGCCCGTGGTCCGGGGCCCGTGGTCCGGGGCCCGTGGTCCGGGGCCCGTGGTCCGGGGC
>NZ_JBHYZP010000051.1:0-51327 GCF_042752355.1 Streptomyces sp. NPDC059255 | reverse complement strand
CCCCCCCCCCCACGCACGGCCGCCAGTTCGCCCACGGCAGACGCCGCTTCCCGGGAACGGACTACGTACTTCGGGACACCGCATGTCAACGTACGGGTGTTGGGAAAAACCGCAGGTCAACGAAGGGATCGCCCGACCATGAACACCTCCCCCACCCTCCTGCCCGCCGTAGTCCGCCCGGCCGTCGAAGACCGTCGCTGGCTCTCCTCCGACCACTGCGCAGGCCCGGTGCTCGACCTCCTCGACGCCCTCGGCTGGGCGATCGTGGACACCCCGGAGGCCAACGTCCACGCGACGAGCCCGGACGGCCACGTCTACGTCGGCTGGCTCCCCGAGGACACCACCGCGTGGCAGCGCGGCATCGTCTGGCAGGTCCGAGTGCAGCCCGCCGAAGGCGACCCGTGGGTCCAGGAGTTCGGCCTCTGCACCCCCTCCGAGGCCGTTGCCGGATTCCTCGCCGCGCTCATAGCCACCCCCGCCCGCTGATCGCGCTTTCGACCCGACTCGGAGGAGCCCCGTGGCCCACCGCGCCCCGCTCACCAACCACCACGTCGACGGCACTCTCTGCCCGGCGGACCACAAGCACACCAGCTCCGGCAAGCCGCTCCACCCCGACTGCTCCGGCCGCGCGTACACGCAAGCCATCTGCTCCTGCGGCGGCTGGGACATGAAGCAGTTTGGCAAGGGCTACGTCAACGAGAGCCGGAAGCGGCACCTCGCCAGCCACGCCCAGGGGCCGAAGGTCCCCCGCAACCGGGCGCGTCTCGACGTGTCCTGACGCTCACACATCAACCTCGCACCGTCATTTCCACACCGCTCCCGGAGGCCCCCGTGCCCCACTATCTGACCGTCGGCCACCTGCTCCGCCAGCTCCAGGACCTTGACCCCAGCCTGCCGATCCGCCTTGCCATCAACCCGGACTTCCCCTTCACCCACTACCTCGGGGCGGAGGTCGTCGTCCGGGACGGCAAGGCGTTCATCGCCGACGACGGCCAGGAGGACTACCTCCCGACGGCGGTCAGCGACGCCCTCGCCTGGTCCTGACCCGCTCCACCGAGAAGACCCAGAGGCTCTCATCTCGTCGCGACCCCGCCCTTCGCACGTCCTTCCCCTGTACGGCCTGGCCGCACGTCCCATGCCGACCGCCATGCGCGGCGCGCTGGTCCAGAGCGTCTCCGCACAGCCCGACGGGCCGCTCGACGTCACCTGGCTCACCCTCGAAACCCCAAAGCTCCCCCTCGGCCGCATCAGCCTTCACTGGGAGCCCGCGCCCCTCGCAGGCTGGGACGTCACCGCCCACCTGGGCCTGGCCACCACCGAGGTGCATCTCGCCTCGTGGCCCGCTGCCCCGGACGACTGGCCGAGCTTGGTCCGCCCGACCCTTCACGAGGTGCTTGGCCTCTGCGCCGCCCTCGCGGTCGCGACCGCCGCCCTCGACCTCTCGAACCGCCTCGCCCAGGTCTGACCTGAACCGCAGAAGGCCGCCCCCGCCGATCAGGCAGGGGCGGCCTTGCCGTACGCCCAGCCCATGGTTGCGTCGTACGCTCATCACCGACGAACGAGGAGGACACGATGGCCGACGACCAGCAACTCTGGGGGTATCCCGAGGTCGCCGCTCACCTGGGCATCAGCGTCGGAGCTGCCCGTAATCGCAAGAGCCGGGGAAGCCTGCCCGCTCCTGACGACACCACCGTGCCGGACCGGCCCCGCTGGCGGCCCGCTACGTTGCAAAGCTGGACGCCGGTCGGCCGGGGGTTTCGAAGTGACCTCCATGGCGAGTCTGTTTCTGCTGCCGCTCCGGCCTCCTCCGGATGAGGAGCATCATGAACGGCCTCGTCGTCGGGTCCTGCCTGATCGGCGCCGCTGGAGAGGTCACCGCCATCGCCGCCGCTGTGCAGCACAACTACGGCGTCAGCAGCATCGCCTTGTTCGCCGTGGCGGCCGGTGCCTGCGGCGCTCACCTGCTCCGCCGATCTCAGGACGCCGCGAACGACCGCGCGGTCCTCCACGGCTACGAGAACGGCCCCGGCATCCCGTCGACGCCTTGGCGAACGAACTTGGGCTTCGCCGCGCCACAGTCCAGCTCAGCATCCACCGTCTGGCTCGTTCCGGCGAGCTCCCTCCGACCGCCGATTCCGCTCAATGACCGCCGGGTTCGCCCCTAGGCTCAAGGCATGACCGACTCACCTATGCCCTCCCCACCGTTCCCTTCGCCTGACAATGCTGCGCTCCGGGTGGTCGTCGGCAATGCCCTCGCATCAGTCCGCAACGGCGAAGCATCCGTGGAGGACGCGATCCTCCACGCCGCCGTCCACGGCTGGTACGAGGGCCATATCCAGGGCGAGGATGAGTGCCCCGGCTGCGACTTCCGAGGCGGACTACCGAAGAACGCGAACCGCGGCTGACCATCGCGCGACGCGGAAGAGCGCCACCGACGTATCGGTGGCGCTCCTCGGCGTTCGGCACGCCCTCGCTCTACTAGTCCAGGTACGTGCCGGCGAAGGCCCCGTCGAAGCCGAGCGCGGCCAGGCCCTGGGCCACGCTGGGGTAAGTGGTTCCGTCCGGGATGGCGATCAGGGCGTCGAAGTCGGCTCGGCTGATCTCCGGTTCGAGCCACTGGTTACTGCAGCGGCAACAGACCCAGACGTTTCGGCCGTGGTTGATGAGCAGCCAGTCGCGCCGGGCACGGCAGGCCGTGCACATCACCGGGATACCCCGGAGCGCCAGTTCGCGCGGGTGGCTGAGGCAGCGCGTCGCGCCGGGGCCGCTGGGCGACTGTGTCTCGTACTCGAGTTGCAGCAGGGGATCGGTGCCGGCGGGGAGGACGGGAAGCACGGGTGTCGGCTCTGCGGGGCGTTCTGTGGTTCTGAGCACGAGCGTCATCTCCCGGTCGAGGTGCTTCTGTTTCCATCCGTAACAGCCGATGGAGTTGGTTGTCCAGAGGTTTCTCGACGGCCAGCGGGCCGGTCGCCCGGCCCGCCGGAACGTCGTCAGCGGCGCGGTGGGCGGTTGCGCGGGTCGGAGACGGTGGGGCGAGCTGCTGCCGTGGGCGCCGTCCGGTTGTTGGTGCGACTGGTCGGGGCCTTCGTCTGGCTGGTGTCGGCCGGCCGACGGCGCGTTGCTTCACCCGGGTGAGCGGGAAGCTGGGCGAGGCGGCGCAGTCGCCAGACGAGGACGTCGTTCACGTCGTCGGCCGTGTCGAGTTCGCGCATGTCGATGGCCTGCTGGAGAAGGGCCTTGGGGTCGTGGCCTGCGTGCTCGGCCTGGGCAAGTGTGGCGGTCAGGGCATCGGTCTTCGTGGACGAGTTGTCTGCTCGCATCACCCCGTTGGGTAGTGCTGCGTGGATGGTGGCCTGGTGGGCGCGGCGTTCGGCTTCCGGTAGAGCGCGGCCTTGGTCGTGCAGCGCCTGCATGGGCATGGCAGCGGCCTGTCGGTAGGCGGCTCGCAGATGCTCGGCGGTCCGTCGGGAGGCATGGGCCTGCTGGGCATGTCCGCGGGCGGAGTGCCAGCGGGCGGCGGCGAGCGTGACCAGGACCAGGGTGGAGAGGAGCATGGCGGTGGTGCCTCCGTCCTCGCCACGGCCGAGGGCGCTGCCGGCCTGGATGATGCCCCGGGCCGCCGAACGGATCGCCCGGGTGTCGGCACGCTCCGCTCGGACGTGGCTGCGGGTGGCGCGTTCGAAGGCTCGGGCGGCGGCACCCAGCTCGGCGCGGGTGGCGGCCGGGGAGGTCTGTGTCACGGCGTCCAGGAGTTCGCCGATCCCTACCAGTTGAGCTGCGGCTTCGTCGTCGCTGTCGAGCAGGAGGGCGGCGCGCTCGGCGATGCCGGTGGCGTTGCGCCGTTCCCGGGCGGGCGGGGACCAGTCCGGTCGGCCGCTGGTCGCCGCCGGGTGCGTCGTCTGGTCAGCGGTGCCGTCGACGAGGCGGCGGCGGATTTTGGGGAGTGAGAGGTCGGGGGCCAGCTTGGATCCGGGGTACCAGATCGGTGTGCCCTCGCGGTTGCGGTCGCCGGGGAGTGCGACGTTGTAGCCGATGGCGTCGCCGGACGGGGCGTTTCGGATCTTCACACGGAGGCCCGCCTCGTGGAGCCTGGTGAAGAACTCCTCTTCGGTGGCCGCCCCGGCGAGGGCTTGGCGGACGGCTTCGCGGAGTGTCTCGCGTGGAGCCTCGGGCCGACCGGTGCGCTCGGCTTTGAAACGCTCTGCGCTGGTGGGGGACTTGGCTCCGGTGCCGTCACCCGGCTTGAGACGGCGAAGGCCCCACTCCTTCTCTATGCGTCGGCATTCGGCCTGGGCCTTCTTGAAGTCGTAGTTCATCCTGGGGCGGCGCAGGTCGCCTCGGACCATGGTGGCCACGATGTGGATGTGGTCGTCGGCGTGCCGTACGGCGACCCAGCGGCAGCCGTCCGGGTCGCCTTCGGGGGCGAGGTTGACGGCGTGGACCAGGCGGCGGGCGACGGTGTTCCATTCGACGTCGGTCAGGGTCCGGTCGCTGGGGTCGGTGCGGACCGAGCAGTGCCAGACGTGCTGGGCCGGCGCCTTGTCGCCGGCCTGCTTGACCCGCAGGTCTAGGGCGGCGGCGAGGCGGGCGAGGGTGACCTTGGGGTCGGGGTCGGGGCTGTTGTCTCGTCCGGGGTCGGGGGCGAAGCCGTCCCAGCTTCCGACGAGGTGGGCGTCGGTGTGTTCGTCGCGTTTACCGGGGCCGTACAGGTAGACGAGCAAGCCGTGGGTTCGTGAGCCGCGTCGGATCTTGGGGACCATCAGAGCCGCTTCTTCACCAGGGTGTCGGCCGCGTCGTCGATGCGGGCCAGGAGTCGGGTCAGGGTCGTGAGGGCGTGTTCCAGTTCGCCGGGCCGGGGCTGCCCCCCGGCGTTATAGACGTAGGCGATCTGGTTGATGTTGTTGCCGATCCGGGAGAGGGCGGTGCGCAGGGCGGCCAGCTCGTCGATGGCGGCGTCGAGTTGTTCGTTGGTGTGCAGGGTGGTGGAACCGCGGGCGGCGGCGAGGCCGACGGCGGCGAGGAAACGAGCGACGGTGACGCTGCGCTGCGCTGCGGCGACGGCGATCTCGGCGTGCTCGGTCTCGGAGAGGCGGGTGGTCGTCTTGCGGGTGCGCTCGGTCGGGTTGCGGCTGCGGCGGCGCGGCTTGCGCTCGGGGAATGGGGACGTGCTCGGGCTCGGCTGCTCGCGGTCGCTGCGGCGGTCTGCTTCTCCCCCCGCGATCGGCACCCCCTGGTGCCGAGAGTCCGGCTGGTCTCCGTGCGCCCTCGCTCGGGGACCAGCCGGGCTTCCCCCGCCCTCCTGGGCGGGGGCAAGTGCGTACGACGGGCCGTAGGACCGTCGTACGCGACAACTTGCTCCGCCAGGAGCCGTCGTGGGGTCACGCTGCTGACCGGCGGTGGTCACCACCGGATCGTTGGCCGTCACCGGCGCGTCTCCGGATTCTCCTGCCGGATTTCGCGGACGAGTTCCTCGATCCAGTCCATGGCCAGGACCGGGTGGTGCAGGGTCCAGGGGCGACTTTGCCGGGTTCGTTGCACGGTCCAGGTGGTGTCGGGGCCGGATTGCGCGCTGTGGAGGTGGCCTCGCTGGTGCAGGACGGTCAGCCAGGAATCGACCTCGGCAGGTGTGGCCGGGTGGGTGCGCATGAGGTGCTCTCCGCTTCGCTTCGGAAGGATGTGGGCGCGTGTCCGGGAGCGGGTGACCGGCCGGGGTGTTCGGCTCGGTCACCCGCCTTGTGCTGTCCTGTCAGTTCCGGGCGGAGGTGACCGGCTGTCCTTGCTGCTTGCGGAGTTGGGCCATCAGGGCGGTCAGGGTGTCGCTGGACAGCGGGATCTGCTGACCTCGGATCGCCTGGGCGACCACCTTGCGGGTCAGCTTGTCCTCGGCCCTGACCGCTGACCGGGCGATCTTCAGCAGTTCCTCGGTGTCCGGGTCAGACCGCCGGTCACTGGCTGTCCGGGTGTCCCGGTCAGTGACCGACGGCGGAGTGACCGGCCGGTCGGTGACCGGCGGGAGGCTGTCCTGGTCGCCGGTGACCGGCTGTGTGCTGGCCGGTCGGTCAGTGACCGGCGGGGCCGTGTCTGACTGTCCGGGCAGGTCAGCGGCCTCGTGCGGCTGCTCGCGGTCACCGGTGACCGGGCTGCTGCTGTCCGTCGGTGCGCTTTCCCCGGTCAGTGCCCGAGGACGCGGAGTCTGCTTGTCCAGAGACAGTCGCGGCCGGTCGGTCAGGGCAGTGACCGGCTGCCCTGCGCTGACCTGACCGGCCTGCGGCTGCTGCTGACCGACCCGGTCAGTCCGGGTGACCGCGATGGCCTCCGATCGGTCAGCCTCCTGACCGTCGTGACCGGCCTGACCGAGGTCCTCTCGGCCACTGCCCTTGACCGGGCCCCGGGCGATGAGGATGTAGAGGTGTACGGCTCCGGCGAGTGCAAGCGGGGCGATGGTGGACAGCGCTGCGACCACCGTGTCCCCGAGGCGGAGGCCGGTGTCGGCGACCGCTTCCTCGTTGAGTCGCACCGCGTGGAGGGCGTTGGCCCAGATGCTGGCGGCGGTGGCAGTGCCGAAGAGCGTCCAGACGTAGAGCCGGGCGCGCAGGGGCGCATCGCGGAGGACCAGGAGTGCCCGTATGCCATAGGCGATGAACCCGTCGATCACCAGGGGGAAGAGGTAGGTCAGGAAACCGCGGATGTGGATGGCGACGGCCATCTGCTGGAGGGCGTCGTACGACAGGGCGCACCCCGCGCCGCCCAGGGCGATGACGACCGCGCGGTCCCAGCCGGTGATGTGCGCCGTCTTCGGCGTGCTCGCGGTACTCACGCTGCCGTCCCAAAGTCGTCGCGGCCCAGGCGCTCGCCGTCGGTCTCGGGGGGCGAGGTGGTCTTCGTGGTCTGCTCCAGGTCTCGGTTGCGCAGGGCGCGGCGGGTCTCGCGGTACAGCTTCTGGGCATGCTCCTCGGTGACCTTCAGCAGCCAGGCAAGGCGCTGTTCGGTGAGGCCGTGGCGGTAGGCAGCGTGGACGACCGCGCGGCGCTCGGCCTTGGTGAGGTGGACGTCGCGTCCGGCAATGGTGGCGTTGACGCGGCTGTAGTCGAGGCGGTTGGCGAGCTTCTCGTGCAGCGGTCCACGCTCCTCCTCGGTCATCCCGCCCCGGATACCGTCGGTGTCACCGCTCTCCAGGGCGGCGTCCAGGCAGGTGCGGCGAACAGGGCACTGGCCGCACAGCGACTTCGCGGCGGTGATCTTGGCGGTCTCGTCGGGTTCCGGGAAGAAGATGTCGGGGTCCACCGGGTTGTACTCGGTGCTCTGGCAAACGGCCTGGTCCTGCCAGGTCTGGTCGCCGAGCGACCGGTGGCGGCCAGGGCTGGTCGTCGTACGGGTCATGCGGGTTGCTCCGATCGCTCTCCGCGCGCAGGGGGCGTCGGCGGAGGGGGGCGCTGGGTCGGGAGTACGTAGGGCGGCGCGCTGAGGGCGCGGCCCGGCGTGGCGGCCTGCGGTGGGTCAGGCTGCGGTGCGCTGGCGTCTGCGATCGACCGGCTCGAACTCGACCCGGGTGGTCATCTGCGCGAGCCGGGAGGTGACACGGTCGCCGAGGTAGGCCCGGAGGTCCTTGATCGCCAAGTTGGTGGTGATCAGCGTCGGGAGCATGTGGTTGTACCGGCGGTTGATCAGCCGGTAGGTCACTTCCTCGACCCACTCCGATGCCTTGGCCGCGCCGAGGTCGTCGATGATCAGCAGCGGGCACCGGCTGACGGCCGCCAGCTCCCGCTCGCTGTCGCCCCCGGGCCGGGGACGCAGGTCGGCGTACAGGTCGGCGGCGGTGGTCGCGCGCCAGCGCACGCCGACCCCGCCCTGCACCAGCCGCCGGACCGCGCCGTACGCCTGGTGAGTCTTGCCCGCGCCGACGACTCCGGCCATCAGCAGGCTCGGGCCGGTGGTGACCTGCCGCCGGGCTCCCCGACTGGGTGCGACGGCCGCTTCGGCGACTTCTCGGGCCCAGGCCAGGACCTGGGGGTGGTCGGCGACCGCGCCCTGGTAGCGCGGGGGCATCCCGGCGGACAAGGCGTCCAGCGGGGAGAAGGGCTCGGGCTCGTCGACCAGCGCGGCGACGGCGGCCGGGTCGACGTTGCGGGCGGCCAGGATCCGGGTCATCCGGTCCAGGGTGCCCTCGCCGAGGGTCTGCGGTTCGCGGGTACGGGTGCGCATCACAGCTCCTCGGCGTAGGCGGCGGCAGCGTTGGCCGGGTTGGTCCACGCCTGGTGAGCGGGCACGTTAGGCCGGATTCCCGGCCGCGCCAAACCGCCGGAGCGCGCGTTCATGGCTTCGTTGACCATGCTGGTCAGCACGCTCGGATGCTTTGGGTTGGCCGCGAAGTTCTGCAGCCCTGCCCGGATGTGTTCCGGGGCGATGCCCTCGCCCAGGAGTTTCTTGGTGATCCGCCCGAGGTGGCCGATCAAGTCGCTGGGTGGGCGCTTGTCGCAGGCAGCGATGTACTCGCCGACGAGTTGGTTGACCGAGACGGTGGCTGCGGGCGCTGTGCGCCCCGTAGGGAAGGAAGATCCAGGATCCAAGATCCTAGATCCAGGCGCCGAGCCCTCTCCGAGGCTTCGGGGACGACTCGGGGAGTCCTCGGCGAATGCGTTCTGACCTCCGCTTTTCGTGCCCGTTCGGCTAGGGGTGCCGATCATGCCGTCGAAGGCGTCCTGCTGGACGGCGGGAGCCTGGTCTGCGTGACCGCAGGGCGTCGCCGCGGGCTGCGCAGGCAGATCGAGGGCTCGGGGAGCGTTCGGCGAAGCCTCGGCGAGCCCTCGGGGAGGGGTGGGTGACTCCTCGCTCCGTTTGGTGCAGATGCCCTTGCAGGGGGCGCATCGGTCGGCCCCCTGGTGCTGCGGGCAGGAAGGCAGGCGGGACTGGCTGGGTTTGTCGATCTTCTGATGGTCGAACCAGGTCACGATGTGCAGGTAACGGCGGCCGTCGCAGCCGGTGTACCGGCAGATCAAGCCGGCGTTCGCGAGCTGATGGAGATCGTCCTCGACGTGGACCGAGGTGTGCTCGGCGCGCAGGGGCCAGAGCAGCCCGGCGATGATCGCGGCGTTGTCGCGGTGGCGGCCGTGGTCGTCGGCCTGGGTGAGTAGCCCGAAGAAGGTCCGTTCGGCCTCGACGCTCACTTCGGCGAGCGACTCGGAGACGAACGCCTCCGGCTTGATGGTTCGTATCCGCGCCATGTCAGCGGCCCCGACCGGCGGCGATCAGGTCGCTTCGGGTGAGAGTCGCGTCGGCGAGGTCGAGGGTGTGCGGACGGGACCAGTCCACGTCGGGCCAGACCCGCAGAATCCAGCGGGCTGCGACCCTGGCGGTCGTCCGGCCCAGCTCCATCGTCGCCCCGGCCTGGTCCTTCACGATGGCGTGCGGGTGGGGCCACACCTCCTTGGGGCCGGTGAGGCTGACGCGGATGGTGGCCGCCCCGGGAATCATGTCGGCGAGCTGGGCGACAAGACGGTGCTGGCGGCCGGTGTTCGGGCAGGCCGGGATTCCGCTCGGCATGGCGAGCATGCGATACTCCGTTGTTTGCAGGAGCGCGGTGCGGCGGTTCTCGTGCAAAAGCCCTGCCGCCCGCGAGATGTGAATCGGCGCCCCTTGGAGTGCCGGCCCGGCGCTTGGGAGTTGGTAGCTCCCGGGCGCCGGTTTCGTTGTCCGGGCGCGTCATGGACCGTTCGCATGCATTGCCCCGTCTCCTCCCTGGCCTGTCGAGAGGGATGCGAATCCCCCCGTTTTTCGGTAGCCTGAAGCTATCGTGATTCACGCGAAAGGTCAACGATCCAAAGTTTCTTCGCTTCACGGAAAAAGAGGTCTCATGCCAGCTCGACGCTTCGACAGAACTCGTGTGCGCTCGGTACGTCGAGTCGCCGAGATCTCGCAGGCCGACGTGGCATCTGCCCTCGGAGTTGCGGATTCGACGGTGGCGGGGTGGGAGCTGGGCTCATCCGTGCCGGATCAGGAGAAGTTGCCCGCCCTCGCCGAGGTGCTCAACCAGCCACTGGACGTCCTGTTCCCTCGTGACGGCTTGTCCGACCTCACGGATCTACGGTGCGACGCCGGCCTCTACCGGTACGAATTGGCAGCGGTCATCGGCACCAAGAGCGATGGTCCAGTGGCCGGCGCGGAGAACGGGATCCGGCGCCTCAAGGACAGGTACCTCCCTGACCTGGCGGAGGCTTATCGCGTCACCGTAGACGAGGTGAAGCGAGCGCAGGAGCGGTCCATGGCGAAGGCCCGGGGCGAAGAGGTGGAGGTCGAGGCCGCCGCCGTCGCGGAGGGCGAGGAGCCGCCCCGAACGCTCGCCGAGAAGATCACCCTCCTCCTGGGGCGCTCGTACCCGCCGGGGGCGGCGCCGGGGGACGAGGAGATCGCCCAGGCCGTGAATGCTTACGCAGGATCGCAGGTCACCACGGCCGCGAAGGTGGAGGCCCTTCGAACGGGCGCCGACGAAGCCGAAGCACCCACCCCGGTCGTTTTGGAAGGTTTCGCCCACTTTTTCGGCGTTACACGCCTGTACTTCGAGCCGGACGACGCTGTCGCCCGGCAGGTCTACGAAGGACTTCGCCTGATGTCGGCCGCCCGGAGCGGGAAGGTGGGCCGGGTCCGGGCCCGCGGTCTCGGCACGGAGGGTCTACCGCCCGACGTTCTCTCGATCCTGAATGATCTCGCGACCGAGTTCGAGAAGAAGGCCGCCCCCGACGTCAACGAGTAGTGCCCTGTCCCCAGGACTCAGGAAGTCGCGGGAACAGGGCACTGAACAGCAACTTCTACTCGGCCGCCGCGTTGGGCTCGTGGCGCAGGCCGGAGGCGAACACAGCCCGGACGTTCTTCAGCGCGCCGAGGTCCGATAGCGGATCTCCATCAACCAGGAGGAGGTCGGCGCGGTAGCCGGGAGCAATCCGCCCCGTTGTCGAGCCCAGCCCCAGGGCAGTGGCCGCTTCGGAGGTCGCCATGTCGATGATCGACGCGTTCGCCAGGCCCAGGTGGGAGTAGAACGACAAGGCCGGGACCAAGCCGTCGAAGCCCGCACGCTGAACCCCCGCGTCCGTTCCGGCCACCAGGCGTACGCCCGCGTCAGCCATCCGCCGCACCAGGTCGAACATCGCGGCGGCGCGTTCCTCGCCGAAGAAGCGGGGAAGCATCTGCCAGTGGGGGCTGACCGCCGGGCAGACGGCAATTCCCCGGTCGATGATCTGCCGCACCACGTCAGGCCGGAAGTCGAGGCCACCGCTCGTCATCCAAGTGCAGTGCTCGATCGTGTCCACACCGGCCTCTACAGCCGCGGAGATGCCGTCGGCACCGTGCGCGTGGGCAGCGACGGGTACACCCGCCTTGTGGGCTTCGTCGACCAGGGCAGTCAGTTCCTCGGCGGTGAACTGGGACTGATGGCTCTTGGGGCCGTCCTTCGTCAGGCCGCCCCCGGTGACCATGGCCTTGATGACACCGGCTCCGGCCGCGAGGTTGCGGCGTACGAGGTTGCGGATCTCGGCTTCACCGGTGACCTCGCCGCCGAGGAAGTGGCAGTGCCCGCCCACGGTGGTCGCGGGTGTGCCCGCAGACACGATCTTCGGCCCCGGCGTACGACGATCGCCGATCTCCGCAGCCAGACGAAGCGCCAGCCCACCGCGGTCACCGAGGTCGCGGGCGGTGGTGACACCACTGAGCAGGAGCTGTTCGGCACGATGTCGCATGCCCTCGAACAGGACCTCATCCGTCGAGTCCTGGAGAGTGGACACCGGGTCTGGGCCGCCGTCGAAGGCGAGGTGGACGTGCGCGTCGATCAGCCCCGGCAGAATGGTTCCGTCGAATGCGAAGCGCGGAACGTCGGAGCCGGCCTGCGGCTCGATCTGTTCGCGCGGCCCGACAGCTGTGATCGAGTCACCCTCAATGAGAACGGCACCGTCCTCCAGGTAGGTCCCCGAGTCGACAAGCACTCGTCCACCGGTGATCAGCATCTTGTCTCCTTGATCATTACGGGTCATGCGGCATCACGCAGCGCGTCGGACACCGCAATCAGTTGTGTCACATCCGACTGCCGGTCGCTTCCCATAGCCATGGCGAGGGGAACGGCTCGTCGAGGTGCGGGCAGGCCCTCCCCGATCCGGGCCGAGGCTCGGCGGAGCCTGGCTGCCAGCTCCGCCGAGTCGATACCGAGGACCGCACTGTCGTCCTCGTCGAGAAGGTAGGGGCTGATGTCCACCAGGCCATCGCGGCACTCCACGATGCGGCGGTGGTAACGCCGGTGCACGCCACGGGCCCGCCACCGGTCCAGCGCAGCCGAGGATGCCGGCCGCAATACGTTCTGGGGGTACGCCTCCGCCAACAGCTCCCACAGCGGGGCAAGCCGACGGTGGTCGCGCCGGTGTCGGAGCCAGAGCCGCAGGGAGGAGATCCGGGCTCGCGCACCGGAGTACGTGATGCCCACTGCGAACAGCAGAATGGACGCCACCAGCAGGAAGGCCACGGCCGCCATAAGCGGCTCGGGAACGTCCACGTCGGCCCAGCGAACGGCGACGATGACGGCACGGATCGCGCAGGCCGCGGCCATCGCTCCCAGGCCGACTGCTGCCATCCAGAGTCCCGTGGAATGCGGGCGCCGGGACATGCGCGCGTAGCGGCGAGTCCACCGGCACGCCATGCCGAGGGCGTACGTGAGGTAGAGACCGGCCCCGCCGTAGAAGAAGGCGATCTGCGGAATCGTCATGTCGGCCGTGCTGAAGCTACCGGCGAAGACTTCACGCGGCACCGACTCCGCAGCCACGGTGATCGCGACCGCGACGACCGCGACGACCCCGGCTTCCTTGCGCGCCCGGCGACGGCCCGCCCCCTCGTCGGCGGAGGAGTAGAGGTAGAAGCACATCAAGAAGTAGACCGCCAACAGCAGCAGCACGTTCTGGATCAGCTTCGCCGTCCCGTGGCCGGCGACGGTGTCGACGCCGGACGCTCCGCCCGGCATGGCCACGGGGTACGACAGCGCAGCACAGACCAAGCAGAGGGTGACAGAACGCAGGGGAGCGTCATGAGGGGATCGCTTCAGCTGGTAGAGCTTCCAGACGAGAGCGGCGACAAGCCCCAGGAGCAGCAGTTCCACGGGTTACAGCCATCCTCGCCGGTCACCGAGGGCCGACTCCACCCGCCGAAGCGACGGGTCGTCCGACAGCGGAGTAGAGCCGTCCAACAGGGACGACCACTCCAGGATGATGGTGGCGACCAGTTCGACGGAGCACTCCTCGCCGTCGTCGTACGAGCACCGGCGCGCAACGCGCTTGATCGTCTCGGGGTCGAAGACCGGCAGCATGGCGGCCCAGCCCTCGACGAAAACAGCCGTCTCCTCCTCGGATTCGACCGCGGAGACCCCTGCCGCCTCCTCGCCTTCGGTCTTCTCGGCGACCTCTTCGTTCTCCGCGACAAAGATGTGACCCACCTCGTGGAGAATGATGTGATCTTGATGCAGACGGGTCGTCTCCTGCTGGTACAGGATCACGTCGCACTCCTCGTACTCGACCCACACCCCCGAGGGCCCCGGCTTCGGCAGCGGAGCCTCCCGCAGGTACAGGGTGCGCCCACGCCGTCGACTGAGCGCCTGACAGAGTTCTTCGACGTCGAGCGGGGGAGTAATCCCGAGGTCCTGCAGCTCACGCCGAATCAGACGGTGCAGATCCCTCTCCACGGTCCGGTTCGGAGCTGTACGCCAGCGCCCGAGGCGCCCACGACTGGTTCCACCCTGTGCAGGAACCGTCGGCTTCGCCGCGTCTCGACCGCTCTTCTCTGACCACACTGAGTAATCTCTCCAACCGGCAGGTGATGGCTCCCCCGAGCCGGGCGACACCGCGCCCGTGCCGATGACGTCTGGTTCCCGGCGCTGGAAACGACCGCAGTCGGACATGTCCGCGCGGTCCACCAAACCCCTCAAGGGCCCGGATGCCTGGCCTCCAGATCGCCTCGCGCAACACGGATGTCACATACGCGAACACGCGATGCGACACCTGACGAGCTGCCTCGATGGAGCTTCCGGGAACTCTTCGGACAGTACGTGACTACACAGCCAAGAAATGGCCTGAAAACCATGATCAATACGCGTGACCCGTAAGTGATTCCCACCCGTCAAAGCGATCCAAATCGACCATTGACACACCGACCCACGCCCCTGAACTGCCCATTTACGCTCCGGCATGGACGCTTCAAGTTCTCGACTCCAACATCGAGTCTGTTACGAATCCGAGATGTTCACGCTTGAACGACGCGTGGCATATAGGCGTCAATCGGGCCAACTGCCCATCCGAGCCCGAGTGTGGCCATGGTCACTTCAGGACAGTCCGGGCAACTAGCGCCATTACGATTCCAGCCATGCCGACAGCGATATCAGGCCAAGCCGATAACTACTATGAGTTCTGGAACGAGTATCATCTGTGCACATTGACCACGTTGCAGCCTGATGGCCGCCCTCACGTTGTGCCCGTGGGCGTGACGGTCGACGCCGCTACTGGAGTGGCCCGAATTATCACCCGCAAATCCAGTCGGAAGGTCGCCAACATCCTTGCGGGCGGCAATACAGCCCGAGTCGCGGTGTGCCAGGTCGACGGTGGCCGGTGGGCCACACTCGAAGGTGTGGCGGAGGTCTGCACGGACGCTGCAGCGGTCGAGGACGCCGTTGCGCGCTACGGAGAGCGATACGGGCGCACGCCGACCCCAGATCCTGAGCGGGTAGTCATCCGGATCTCGATAGAGAAGGCGATGGGGCAAATCCCCGCCCAGCGGCCCCAGGCAGCCACAAGTGCTGCGGCGTAGAAACGGAAACGAAGCCGCTGATAAGCAAGACGCGCCGCTGGTGCTGCCTCGCCACTCAAATGACAGGCGGGCGCCCCGCCCGTGTCAGCCTGGCGACCGTACGCAAGCTCAGGGGAGTCCGTGGCCCCCATCCGCCGGCGAAGCCTTCCCGGAAGCCTTTGAACCAGGCGCGCAACGCGCTCGGGGAGTGAATACGGGCGAGGGTCAGGAGCACCCAAGTGGCCAGGTAGGGCGGGATCAGGGGCCACGGCAGGAGGCGCATGGCTAGCCAGACGCGGTTGCGAGCGACGAGCCGGTAGTAGCGGTCGTGGCGGGCCGGGTCCGACGCGGGGTGGTGGATGATCAGGTGAGGGGCGTAGTAGCCGGTGTGGCCGTGATCCCACAGGCGCCAGCTGAGGTCGATCCCTTCGTGGTAGAGGAAGAAGTGGCCTGGCCAGCCGCCGACTTGTTCGAAGGCGTCACGCCGGATGACGACGACGCCTTCAGCCATGACGGTGACGATTCCGGGACGGGTGGGGTCGGAGGCGCGAAGCCGGGGTACCCAACGGCGGACTGTGACACCGGTGTGGGGGTCAGCGATGCGGGGTTGAATGTAGGCGCGGCAAGGGTCGTGGGCGAGTTCGTCGGCGAGGCGGGCAAGGGTGTCCCGCTCGGGCAGGACCGCGTCGTTGTCGAGGAAGAACAACAGGTCCGGCGCACTTTCCAGAGCCCGTGCGCCGACATTGCGGCCTTCGGGGATGCCGACGTTCTCAGGCAGGGTCACGGTCTTGATGCCGTCAGGAACCTGCTCCGGTGTGACGCCGTTGCCGACGACGACCACTTCCAGGTCGATTCCGGTCTGCGTGAGAAGGGACTTGAGCGCGAGGGGGAAGTCCTCGGGCCGGTCGTTCATGGTCAGAAGGACGGCGCCGTAGCGGGGCGTGGTCATGGGAACTCCGTGAGACGGGCATCGTGGCGGCGCGCTGCGTGCGCCTGTGGCGCGGTACGTGTACGAGCGACGTGCGCGTCAACGAGGACGGCCAGGTCGCCTGACACCTCGGGGACGGTGCGATGCCGGTTGTTGGCCACGACGGGCCAGTCGCGTTCGCATGCGACGAGGGCGAGTTGGTCGGCGATGCGGGAGGTGAAGGCTCCGTAATCGGCAGGGTCGTGGCTGACCGCTCCGTGGGTGTCGTAGACGGGTTCGTGGCGTCCGCCGGCTCCGTACCAGTGCACCCGGTCCGCTTCCGGGGTGTCGATCAGCACGGTCACGTACTGATGCGGGGGCAGGGTGGGAGGGGGCATGAGGCTCTGCTGCCAGGACCAGAAACCGTCCAGCCAGGGCTGGTCGTGGCTGTGGCACAGCTGCGCCTCGATCCCCAGGCGGATCCAGGTCTTGTCCCACCAACTCTCGGCGATGACGACGGTGCCTTGGGCGACCTGGGGTTCGACCTGTCCGTGGAGGATCGCCGTGTACTGCGTCGCGGCGGCCAGCGACAGAAGATCGAAGCTGGTAGCGAGAGTGTGACCGGAGTGGAAGAGTCCGCCGACGGCGCGGACGAGATCGGCGTACTCCCGTCGGCCGTACGGATGTGCGCGGTCGGTGGTGGCGACGGTGTGGCCCTGCTCGGCGAGAACGCGGGCGAGATGGCGGACGGCCGCGCTCTTTCCGCTGCCGTCCGCGCCCTCGATGACGAGGAAGAGTCCCGTCGTGGCAGTAGCGCCGCTCATGTCCTTTGTTCCTTGCAAGGTCGCCGAAGCTTCATGCGGAAGATGGCCCATCGTAGTGTCCCCGTGAGCCCGCTCCGTTCCGTGTAAGGGCGAGCAGGGCGGCGGCGAGCAGGTGGTCGAGTCCGGAATTGATCATGTGGTCGCCCGTACGTGGACGACGGTCGGCTAGGGAGTCGGCGACGGCGAAGCCGGCCGTGGCGGGGACGGCTCGATGGCATGCCACAGCGAAGACCGCGGCGGCTTCCATATCGGCGGTGAGCAGGCCGCAGGCCGCGTAGTGGGCGACTTCGGCCTCGGTCTCGCGGTAGAGAGCGTCGGTGGTCCAGGTGCCGCCCGTGACCGTCCGGCGGTCCGTTCCGACGGTGAGGGCCTCGGTGAGATGGGCGGTGAGGGTTGCGTCGGCGTGGGTGTAGCGGCCGAGCGGAAGGTAGTGGTGCGAGGTGCCTTCGTCGCGCAGTGCGCGGTCGGCGATCACAAGGTCGCCGGGGCTGAGGGTGGTCCGCAGGGTCGCGGCCGTGCCGACGGTGGCGATGGCGCGGGCGCCGAGTGCGATCAGCTGTTCCACGACGAGTGCGGTGCCGGGGGCGCCGCCGGGTCCCAGTCCCCCGCACACCGCGACCCGCGCCTCGGAGCGGCGCGGTTCGAAGAGGTCAGCGCTGCACCAGCGGGGCAGCGGCTGGAGCTGGTAGGTGGCCTGGGCCCGGCGCAGGAGGCTGTTCTGGTAGACGAGGACGACCCCGTCGAGATGGTCGAGGCGGGCGTCGGGATGACCGGAGCGGATGTAGGCCGCGTGCTCGGACGGCTCGGCCACGGCGGTCCCCCGGTATTTGCCGGGGAAGTGGGGATAGCGGCATGGGGCGCCGGGGTGTCGGCCAGTCATGAGTCGGCCTGGATGACCGGGAGGCTTTGCCGGGCGGCCTGTGGCGCGGCGATGGCGGTGCGGTGGGCGAGGGCGTCTCGCAGGCGTTGTTCGGCTTCGGGCTGGACGGTGTTGACGATTTCCCAGGGCAGTACGTCGTCGTCCATCGCGCGCAGATACGCGTCGTGTCGCAGTCCGTGGCGGGCGAGTGCGGCATGCAGTTGGTCGGCGGTGAGGGAGGTGAGGTCGAGGTGGGAGTCGTGGAGGTCTTCCAGGACATGTCCGATGCGGCGGTCACCGCGCAGACAGATACTTTCGAGGTGCAGGCGGGCTGATTCGCCCCACAGCACACGAAAGTGGCGTGCGAACGCTTCGGCGCCGACGAGGCCCTTGAGGCGGGCGCGGATGGCATCGACGTGCTGGTCGGTGAGGTCCGGATCGGCCATGGGCAGGCGCTGGGAGGTGGTGCCGGGTTTGGGCATGAACTGCTGGATCTTGATGATCACGGCGCCGTCGTCGCGTCCGAGCCGGGCGTGGAGGTCGGCCGCGTAGTCGGCGATGGCCAGGCGGTCCGCTTCCGTCTCGCCGGGGGCGCCTAGGATGAAGTAGGCCATGATCACGCCGAAGTCGGTGTGTGTACGGCACAGCTCGACGGCCTTGTGGACCCGCTCGGGGGTGAGGGTCTTGTTGAAGATCCGTACGAGGTCGGGGGCGGCCCACTCGGGAGCGATGGTGATGATTCCCCGGGCCGGGGCGGTCAGGTTCTGCTCGGTGAACAAGTGCCTCACGTCGCCGAGTCCGGCGACCGCGTCGAGGTAGCCGGGGGTGAGTTCGTCGGCCCTCACAGACCCGATGATGACGCTGACGCCGTTGGCGGAGCGACGCGACCAGCCCCGCAGGTGCTCCAGCAGGGCAGCACCATCACGGTACTGGGTGAAGGTCGGGGAGCTGATGACGACGCGGCTGACGCCTGCGGCCTCGCACCGCTCCAGGTAGTCGATCAGCATCCGGTAGGGCGCCTGGCGGAACGGCGGTACGCCCAGGGTGCAGAAGTCGCAGGAGTGGCGGCAGCCGAGGGTCGGCACGATCATCGCTGTCTCGCCGTCGATGGTCAGGGCGGTGAAGTGCGCGGCGGGTAAGCCTGCGGTGTCGAGATACTGCGGACGGACCCGGGCGGGGGTCGTCCCGCCGCGGGGCGTGATGGCGAGGACGCCCCCACCGGGGCGGAGTGTGGCCTCGTAAAGCGCGGGAATGTAGAGGCCGGGAATGTGCGCGAGGTTCTGCAGGAGGGCCGGTCTGTCGGCGTTCAGGTGGCGGCTGGTGTGGATGGTTCGGATCACCGCGGTCATGGTCTGTTCGCCCTCGCCGAGGACGACGGCGTCGAGGTGGTCGGCGAGGACCTCCGGGTTGGCGAAGCCCCCGGATCCACCGATGACCAGCGGGTGCAGGCCGGGGACGCGGTCGGCGGTGCGGCGGGGGATGCCGGCGAGGTCGAGGAGCTTGAACACGGAGGCGAGGTCACCGGCGTTGGTGATGGAGACCCCCAGGATGTCCGCCTCGGCCACCGGCGCGGGGTTCTCGATCGACCGGTACGTACCGGGCCCGTCCGGCAGGCTCAGCCGGTTCCCATCGTCCGGCAGGAGGCTCTCGTACAGCAGGGCGCGTTCGGCGACGGCGGGCAGATCGGGGTCGGTGTTGATCAGGTGATAGAGGGCCAGGGGGCCGAGGCACATCAGTGAGTACGGATGGCCGTAAGGCAGCAGGAACACCACACGGAGCCGGTCGGTGGGCTTGGCCGCGTGCTGGTGCGGCGGGCCGAGGTGCACTTCGGTGGCGGTGATCCGGGCGATCTCATCATCGAGTGGGGACACGGGGGCCTTCCGGTTCAGGAGAGGGGCCGGGAGAGCAGGACGTCGCGCAGGGCGTGCGTGAGAGATACGGGCGCCTCCCGGTGGCCGGGCGGCAGAAAGGTGTCGGCGAGGTAATCGCTGGTCAGCAAGGTTGGGGGCGCATGGTTCAGGGCGGGTGCGGTGACCAGAGGGCCTGCGAGATCGGGGTGGGCATGCCGGGTGAGCCACGTCTGCCAGGCGCGTGGGTCGTCCAGGCCGGTGGTCGGCGCGATGACGAGGCGGTTGGCGAAGGGTTCCAGCGCCAGCAGGTCCCCGGCCCGCAGTTGCTCACCGAGCGGGTGAGGACGGAGGAGGGTGTCGTTGAGCAGGACCGGCATCCCGGTGAGCCGGTGGAGCCTCTCCGCCAGGGCCTTGACCAGGGTGTGCCGGTCGGGGCAGATACCGCGCCATGGTGCGGCGACGGGCCCCAGGGGCTGGTCGAGGCGTGCGGCGGTTGCCGCCAGATCGCGGGTGAAGGGGAGCCACGGTGCGGGTACGGGCTGGTCGGTGGGGAACAGGGCGGTGGTGGCGGTCCAGCCGGAGGGTGTGGGGTGGGCCAGGGCGTAGCCGACGGCGTGTTCGGGGCCTTTGACCACCAGCGTGCGGCCGACGGTGATAGGGCCTGGGCGAGGGCTGTGGCAGTGTCCGGAGAAGATCACGCTGATGTCGGGGACCGTGGTGGCGAGCGCGAGGTCGGTGTCGAACCCGGAGTGGCTGAGGACTACCCAATCGTCGATGTCATGGTGGCTGGAGACCAGTTGGGCAAGTACGGTCGCGGGGTCCTTCCATCGGTGTCCGGCGCGGTGGTGAACCCGGATGGCGTCGAAGGCTTCCTCGCCGATGACTCCGGTGACGGCGACACGGCGCCCGTGCAGACGGACCGTACGGAAGGGTCTGAACAACGGCTCGTCGGTGTCCAGGGTGGTGGTGTTCGCGTTGACGGTGATGGCGTGCAGGTCTGGTTGGAGGTAGTGCTGCCAGCCGTGGTTGCCGGGCGCGATGATGTCGTACAGGCCGGTGAGCAGACGGCGTTCGAGGGCTCCCGCTCCTTCCTGGTAGTAGCCGGTGCCTTCGAAGAAGTCCCCCGCGTCGACACGTAGGCCGTGGCCGGCCCGTGACTGCAACTCGGCGATCAGGCCGTCAGCCCGGTCGAGTCGGGAGTGGATGTCGGTGGTGGCGATGATGGTGTGGAGGCGTGACGGCATCAACCCTCCGGCGGTCATAGCGAGAGATGGGGCGCGGTCAGCGGGCGCGGACAGTGGTGGCGACGTACTGGACGCTCTCTCGGATCGCTCGGGCGACCCGCCGGTTGTCGTCGTCACTCATCAGCGGGTGCAGGGCCGGACAGAACATGCGGCGGGCGGTCAGCTCCGCGACCGGGAAGGACGGCCGGCCTCCCAGGTGTTCGCGGATACCTGGATGTGTCCAGTACGTCGGCGGGTCGGCGATGACACTGCCTATGCCGTGCTCGTCTGCCAGGCGCCGCATCACGGCGTCGCGCCGTGCGCCGGCCCAGTCGGCCGGAACGAGCAGCACGTACCGGTAGTACAGGTGACCGCGGCCGGGGCGCTCCGGGGGAAGGGTCAGTTCGGGTACACCGACGAGGAGTTGGTTGCGCCGGCGGGCGAGTGCGATCCGGCGGTCGTTCATCGCGTCGAGGCGACGGAGCTGGACGAGACCGGCGGCGGCTTGGAGCTTGGTCATCTTGTAGTTGGAGCCCCACCCGGTGTTCTTGCCGAATGACCGCAGCCGCCTCAACCGTTCTGTCAGGTCAGCGTCGTTGGTGGTGACCATGCCGCCTTCGCCGAGCGTGGTCATCAGCTTCTTGGACTGGAAGCTGAACACCGTGGCCCAGGCAGACGCGCCGGCCGGCCCTGTGCTGTCGGTCGCCCCGCAGGCGCGAGCGGCATCCACGATGAGCACCGGTGGCCCTTCGAAGCGGTCAACGGGGGCGGACACCGCTCGGGTCAACGCGTCCAGATCAACGGGCAGCCCGTTCATATGCGTCACGAGGACCGCACGGGTCCGCGTGGTCCTGCGCCGCGCGACGTCGGCCGCGTCCAGGTTGAGGGTGCCCGGCTCGACCTCCGCGAGAACGAGCCGGCCTCCCTGCCCCAGGACGCTGACGTGCGTACCGACGAAATTCAGTGCCCCGGAGATCACTTCGTCGCCTTCGTCCAGGTCAAGGCAGCGGAGCACCATGTCCAGCGCTGTTCCAGCGCCGTTGTACGCCACCGCGAACCGGGCCCCGGTGTACGCGGCGAAGGCGTCCTCGAAGGCCACTTCCCGTTCTTTCGCCCGGAAACCGACCCTCGGGTCCATCGACTCCCGCAACGCCTCCATGACCGCGTCCACTTCGGCCTCGGTGTAGCTGCCGCCCAACGCGGGCTCCCCCGGCCACCCCTTCACGACGGCCCCCACGTCGAAACGCCGGCTGCCAACGGCCAGACAGTGCAGTGCTCGGCGAAGTCACCGCTGAGCGGCCCAGGACGGATCGTGTCCTGGTAGGCGTGCACCGTCCCCGCCAGCACATCCGCGACGCACACGGTGTGCCCGGCCGCGGCGGACTCGTAGAACGCCAGCGATGTCGCGAGCGTGCGCATCGCCGCGTCGGGCCCGATCTCCACAGTTCCGCCGCCTTGGACGGCGCGCAGGAACTCCGCGCACTCGATCGCGAAATCATCGGTCAGCCCGTACGGGAACAACCGCTCCCGGTCCGCGTCGGACAGGCTCCGCCGGTAGTCGTCGAAGTACCCGGCCAGCGGCCGGGGAGACTCCCCGGGCTCGTGTACCCGTGCGGTCGGCTCCGGCGCGTGGAACAGTTCGCCGTTCGCCGTCCCGTTGTCGATGAGCGCGGCGTGTGTACCGCGGATCGCGAAGCGGAAGTCATCGGCGCCCGGAAGCGAGCTGACGCACGAGAAAACACCGGTGATACCGGACTCGAACCGCAGCAGCGCCGTCAGGAAGTCCTCGCGCTCGTCGACCTCCGTCGGACCCCCCGCACACGGTCGGACCCGCAGCCGTTTCGCCTGCGCGGTCACCGACTCGACGGAGCCCAGGACATAGGTGAGGGTGTCCAGCAGATGCGCGCCGTTGTCGATCGCCCAGCCCCCGCCACCGGTCACCCGCCTGCTCCGCCACTGATCCCTCCGGCGCGACGGTGCTTCGTACCGAACCCGCTGCGCCTGGACCAGCTCCGGGACACCGAGCAGCTGCATGTCCCGGAGGAGCCAGCGCAGGGTGCGTACGGTCAGAGTCCGGCGGTGGTTCTCGCCGAGTGAGACGATCCGGTCCGTTGACGCGGCTGCCCGCGCGATACGGACCGCCGCGTCCATCGACGGGGCGAGCGGCTTCTCGATCAGGACATGCGCCCCGGCGCCGAGCGCGGCACGTGCCGCTGATTCATGGAGATGGGTCGGCACGCAAATGTCAACGCCGTCGACCCCGTCACCAAGCAGCGCGGCCAACTGAGTATGGACACGTACGGGGCGCTCCTGCCAGCGGCTCACGGCGGCAGCACAGCTCCGCGCCCGCTCGACATCGGAGTCGCACACCGCCGCGATGGTGAAAGCATTACTGGTGGCACGGGCTACCTGTTCCCATGCCTTCACATGCTGGGCGCCGATCCATCCGCACCCGACCACCCCCAGTCTGACCAGCCCACCGGTCATCGCGCCTCCTCCGCCACGTCCGCTTCGATCGACCGCAGAAGCGCCGCGCCGGCCGCGTACGCCGCGCGTGCGGCATCAGCCGGCGCGAGAGCGTGCAGGGCCGGATTCTTCAGTTCGATGGAGACGGGCCCTCTGTAGCCACCCTGGGCCAGCGCGCCCAGGCATCCAGTCAGGTCGATGACTCCGTGGCCCGGCAACAGCCTCATCGTGTCGGTCAGCGTCGCTCGTTCCGCGTCGGGCGCGTCGTTGAGGTGTACGAACAGCGGCCGGTCCGCGAGCGAGGCCAGATCCGCGACGACGCCTCCGGAGGCATGCCAGTGACAGGTGTCCAGAAGGACCCCGACGTTCGGCCCCTGATCCGCGATCAGGCCGCGCGCATCGTCCAGCGTGAGGTACCCGTCGTCGGTGTCCGGTCCCGTACCGATGAACTCCAGCACCAGGTCGAGACCGTAACGCGCGGCAAGCCGGGCTACCGTGCCGACGCGTTCGCCCAACTCCCCGAGACAGGGGATCGGCGGCTGGTCCAAGGCGGCCTGGCGGGGAAGCACCAGCGTGCCGCCTCGGCTGCCCAGCCGGGCAACGAACTCCATCTCGCGCTCCACCGCATCGAGGGCGCTCGCGAAACGTTCCCGCTCCCAGCCCAGACGCAGCGACCAGCCGCCATGGACCGGGACGATGCCTCCGGAGCCCATCAGCCCACCGAGGTGGCGGTCCTCCTCAAGCGCCTTCTTCAGACGGGAAGCGGACATCTCCAGGTAGAGGAAGCCTGCCCGGTGGGCAGCCCGGACGACTTCGGCCGGCCTGGTGCCAGGTGCTACGACAACGCGATTCATGCATAAGTCCATCGGGCTGTTCCTCCGTCGATGTAGGTGTCAGCTCTGGCACGCTGACCGGCAGAAACGTCCTTGTTCGGAACGCTGTTGATCAGGGAGCAGAGCGCGAGAAGCCATGCCCGCGATACGGGGAGGCTGCGGGCCGCCTGTCCCGCGCCGGACCGCTCTCCCGCCGCTCAACGGTCCAGGTTTGTGGCAACCGGTCTGCTGGGCGGACGCCTGTCCGCCTTCGGTGGGGCAGTCCCTATCGAGGGCTTCCTCGCAGGCAGAGGGCAGCAGGGGCGACGACGGCGTTCCCGGCCTTTCCACCGTTCAGGGCCCAGCCGAGGACCGTGCCAACGAGGTCCACCATCTCGACCTCGTCGGGGACACCAGCGCTCACGGAAGCCACGCGAACACCTGCTCCGCAGTGAGGAACCGGTACTGCCACGCGCGCGTGGTGATGTGGGCCGGATTCCTCGCCCGCAGGTTCGTCATCAGGCGGCGACCGTCTCGGCGGACGAGATCGAGGTGGCGCTTCAGCTCGGCTGCCATCTCCGGGCCCCTCATCCCCTGGGCAATCAGGGGGACGAGGTCGAGTTGTTCCCGGGGAACGGACAACTCCTCGGAATCCAAGGTCTCCGGCGGCGCGATACTCTCGGTGGCGTAGGCAACGGCGAGCATCGCGGCGTTCTCGCTCGTCCCGTGCAGCTTGCGCTTGGCCAGCCGGAGATATCCCGCAGCCGTGCTTTCCCGAATCTTGAGCCCGAGTGCGACCTCATGAAGCGTGCTGCCATCGCCCAGGCCCTCGACGACCTGCTTCTCCCTCGGCGCAAGGATGATCTTCGCGAAGGTGGTCGTAGTGGTCACTGCTCTCCTCCATATTGCGCGTGGGTGGTCTGATGGCTCACCTCGGCGAACCGCTACCCCTCCGCGGCCGTCAGGGGAGTACGACGAGAGCGGGCCGGCGGCGCCGCGCGCGTCCTACGGAAACAAGGGCAAGCGCGGCGAGCAGCGCTCGGCCGGGCTGTCGTAGGTGGCCCGGCGCCGAGGGTGCGACAACTTCCCAGAGCGACGCTTGAAGCCTCTCCCTCTCGGCACCGGGCACGTGGTCGGAGCCTGCTGTCCCGAGGATTCACCGCGGTACGGGGCCGGTCCGACGTCTTGTCGGGGAGAGCGCGTCACGGGGCGTCATCTCCCATCAGATCGAGGAGTTCGACGATGGCCATGGCGAAGCGGAGGGCATGCCGGTATGCGTGTTCGGCGGCCGGCCGCTCACTGCGCAGGTCGATCAGACGCCGTATCTCGTCGTCCGGGTACGGCCTGATGAGATGCGGAACCGCCTTGGCGAGCTGAGTAGTTCGCCTCCGGAACTGCTCCGCGATGCTCCCGATCTCGTCCGCGGTGGGGCGCGCGTATTCATCAAGGACGATGTTCAGTTCGCCGTAGAGGCTCCCGAGGTCGTCGTACAGGTCCTCGCCGACGGCATCGCGGAGAGCCGAGCGGCGCAGGCCGGTGAGCACCGCTGCCACCGTCGCTTCGCTCGTGGAGCACCGCCCACCGAGCGCTGCGAAGGCTTCGGAGGCTACCGCCACCATCACGGGCTCCCCTCGGAAAGGGAGAACTCGCACCATGTCGTCGTGCCGTCGGAGCTGACACCCCAGTCCTGTGCGAGAACTGCGACGATGAAGAGTCCCCGCCCCGACTCGTCGGCTTCGCCCGCACAGTGGAGCGTGGCCGGGACCGGGCTTCCGTCAGCTACCTCGACGCGCAGATCTTCAGCGCACTTCACCCGCAGTCCGACAGCCCCGGCACCATGCCGGACGGCGTTGGTGACCAGTTCGGAAACAGCGAGGACGACTTCCTCGGCCAGCGGCTCGGTGACATTCCACCATCGCAGATTGGCCATGACAATCCGGCGCATATGCGCGACGCGGGCGCGGTCGGGGGCGAATACCACCTCGAACGCGCTGCACCGTCGCTGCGGAACGAAACGTGCCAACCCATCCTCCTTGAACGGGCGCGGCACCGAGTCCTTCAGATTCAGCAGGGAGACTTCAGCACCCGAGGCAGCAGCCGTTGCGAACCTGCCGGGAGACGTTCCGGGCGAGATGAGCCAGCTGCTACTACCAAGGCCGGGGACGGCGGGCAATGGGGTGGCCGAGGAAGTTGAATCCGACGGCTTCTGCTGCATGGGAGTTCCCTTCACTCGGCGTACCAGCGGCAGCGGCCGACCGCTTCTGGTGCCATTGGGGCAATACTCAAAGGCTCCTGACGCCAACGAGCACGCGGCTGAGCACGTTCGGGGCGGCTCGCCCAGCCCTCGGCACGCCGGGTCCGGCAGCTGGAGGCTGGCCGGGGGAGCGCGACGATCTCTCGCCTTCGCCGACTCGACTCGCAGGGATGAGGCCGACCTCGGCCCAAACCACCTTGCCGGGCATGCCCCGAGCCGGATAGTGGCCCCAGTTTCTACTCATGATTGCGACGATGAAGATGCCCCGGCCGCCCGTCGCCTCGACTCCGACTTCTTTCAGGACCGGCGGCCTCGTGTCGCGATCCCACACCGAAACCCTGACTGCATCGCCGGTGGTCTCCAGCGAGATCTCAAAGGTCTGCACCTCGTTCCGCGAGGGGAACAGAAGGGCTCTCTCCTCGCACTCCTTGGGGTGCCGCACGGCGTTGGTGGCCAGCTCCGAAACCAGGAGCTGCACCGTCTCCACGATGTCGGAGGGCACGCCCCAGGAGGAGAGGACATCGGCGGTGTGCAGCCGTGCCAAGCCCACAGCGTTGGGCGTGTCGGCCAGCATGATTCTGTTACGCAGGTGTGGTGCCTGGGACACGGTGTGCCTCCCGAGTGGGGAGAGGGAGCGCGGGGTGCGTTCGCTGGCTCTCGCTCGTTTCGTGGCGGGGACCGCCGGACCCGGATTCGGCGGTTGAACAGTGGCAGACAGACATCCCGGGGTTCGCGCCGTCACCCGGATCCGCAGAGTCGGTGCCGGCTGTTCGCCGACTGCACGGTTGTCCCCGGACCGGGCACGTCCACAAGAGAACCGGTCCGGCGTCCCGGTAGAAAGGGTGCATGGAGGATGTCTCCGACCACGCGGGTTGGCACGGTTGGTGAAGGGTTGTACGGATGACGAGCGCAGGGCATGACCACGGACAACAAGCGGTGACGGGACGATTCGCGGGCCGCCGCATTGTGGTGACGGGCGGCTCCAGAGGGCTGGGTGAGCACGTCGTGCGCTTGCTTCTGATGGAAGGAGCGCGCGTGGCGACGTGTGCCCGGAAGAGAGAGCCGCTGGAGGCGCTCCGCAGTTCGCTTGGTTCGCCCGACACGCTGTTCACTCAGTCCCTGGACGTCTCGGTGCCGGAGTTGCTGGAGCGGTTCGTTGAGGAGTCCGCGTCAGCGCTAGACGGCCTGGACGGCGTCGTCGCGTGTGCGGGCGGCGCGCGGGGCCGGGGCATCACCGAGGCAACGGCCCAGGACTGGTCGGCGACGTGGGAGATGAACGTCGGCCATGTGGCCCGGCTGATCTCGACCAGCACCCCCCACCTGCGGGCAACCGGCGGCGGATCGATCGTCGTGGTGGCCTCGGTCTCCGGTTGGAAGCCGGGGCCACAGGCTCAGTACGGCGCGGCGAAGGCGGCCCAGATCCACATGGTGTCGTCCCTGGCGAGGGAGCTGGCCCCGGGCGGCATCCGTGTGAACGCGGTCTCGCCCGGATCGATGCTCATCCCGGGCAAGCGGTGGGACCGGATGCGCCGGGAGGACCCGCCGGCCTTCAACCGGTTCCGCGCAGAGTTCCCGGGGCGAGAGCTGGTGCGGCCGGAGGAGGTGGCGGACGTAATCGCCTTCCTGCTCTCGGACCAATCGCGAGGAGTGACTGGAATCAATCTTCCTGTCGACAAGGGGCAGAACGCGCCGACCCCGGAAGGGTACTGACCGAGAGAATCAGACCGCTGTGCCAAGTATCGGCCGTGCCTTCCGTTCGAAGTCGCGCACCACTGCCTCGCCTCTGTGAGGAGCAAGACGCGCACGGAAGTCTCGTAGGGCCTGGACGGACCGCTCGCTGTGAACTCCAGCGAGGAGGTCCACGGCATTGCTCGCGGTGCCGACTGCCTCGTCCAGCCTGTTCTGCTGGAGGAACGCCGCCGCGAGTACCGAGCGGCTAATGGCCTGGCGACGACGGCGGTCGCTGTTCGCCTCGACGGACGCCATAGCCAAACGCTCGGCCTGCGTTGCCTCGCCGAGGTCACGGTGGACCAGGGCGGCCTCAGCCTCCAGATAGTGGTGGTCCAGGAAGCGGACCCACGGCGATTCCTCAGCCGGTCCCCGGCTGACTTCCAGCTTTTCTCCGGCCGTCAGCAGGGAGGCCGTTGCCTGACGGGAATCGCCGAGGACGGCGTAACCGCGGGCGGCCATGGCATGCAGGCGCATGAGTCCGAGCGGGCTGCCCGCCGACTTGGCAGTCGCGATTCCCACCCGCGCCAGCGAGACTCCTTCGGCGGGGTTGCCGAGGCTGGTGGCGAGATGAGACATGCCGGCCAGGATCTGCCCGCCGAGTACGCGGTCGCCGCCTTCGGCGCACAGCCTCAGCGCCTGGATCATGTACCTCTCCGCGAGTCCGTAGTCGGCTGAGTCGTACGAGCACCAGCCAGCCATCGCGGCCAATTTCGCGGCCGAGGTGTAGAGAAGTCGGCGCTGGTGCGTGGGCAGGCTGCGCTGCTGCAGCATGGGGGTGAGTTCGGTGCTCAGGTAGTGCACGATGCTCGCCCGGACCCCGCCACCGCCGAAGCGGTTGTCCATCTCGTCAAACATCTCGATCATGGCTTGGACCTGGTCGACAGGACCGCTGCCGGCGACTACGGCAAGCCGAGGGGCCTGTTCATCCTCAAGGAGCCATAGCAGCCACTGCCGCTGCGGATCCAGGAGAGCGGTCGCGACGTACGGCACCGCGCCGAGGAGACTGCGCCGCGAGATGTCGGTCGAGCCAAGCTCCGCGAGCGTGTGCAGTGTTTCACCCACATCTTTACGGTACGTCAAAGCTCTTGCGACCACGGGTTTCTGGCTCTGCTCGGAAAAGCCGATGTCAACGGGGGCAACCGGACGACCCGAGAAACCAGCCAGTGCTGCGGCGATGAATTCCGGGGCGCGGCCACGCGGGGTCATTCCCTGCATCCATCGGGTCACCGACGCCTTGTCGTAGCGCGATACCTCGCCCTGTAGCGCCCCCAGTTCGTTAACCTTGCGCGCCAACGCGGCGTGCGAACAACCGGCCTCCAGAAGCACAGCCGCGAAGGCTGCGTTGGCCTCGCCGATCCCCCTTGCACTGCCCATGCGTAGATGATGCCGTGTGGATCACCCTGCGTCCCAGCGTTTCGACGCTGAGCCATGAAAGTGCAACCCCCGTACAACCGAACAACCCCGCTGCCCCCTCCCTCGGAGCCCCGTCGGCACCGAGACTGAGAGAGCTGCGGGCCGATGGCCCTCTGCGGCGAGGACGCCGCCGGAGCGTCGCCCATGCCCTCAGCACCGGAGGGAGATTCCCATGCAGCCAGTAGTGATCTTGGACTGCTTTACCGTCGAACCGAGCGGTCTCGGCGTGCCGCCCTATCTGTCGACCTACGTCCGGAACGCCTGGTCCGCACTGCGCCGGGCACGGCCGGAGGCGGACGTTCGGTACGTGACCATCGACGATGTCCGCTGGTGTCTGGCAGGCGGCAAGCCCACCGTCGATCCGCCTCAGAGCGATCCGTTCACGTACTCGGCCACCGTCAACCGGGACGCCGCCATTCAGCTACTGCGGGATGCCGAGATCGTGGTCGCCATCGCCGGAGACGCGGTTCCGTCCGTCCATCTGCACGCCGTGAACGGGTCGTTCGAGGAGATCGCTCGCGCGCTCGCCTGCGCGCGAGGTCGCCGGTACCTACTCGGACCGTTGTCCGCTTACGCCCTGACCACTCCTGCGGAGTACGCAGGGCTGTTCGACGCCGTCCATACCCACACCGTGACGTCCGGCGACCTTCTGTTCGGTAGCCATCGCCCGGCCGACTACGGGCAGATGCAGCGCGAGCGTGACTCGTTCACCGGCCTCGTCGAGCAGATGCCCTGGCGTCCGATCGCCGAGCTGGAGCTGTACCGCGGCTGCACCCGCCGCAAGTTCTGCGACTTCTGCAACGAGCCGGCGAAATCTCCCCTCGTCGCCTTCCGCGAGGTCGAGGATGTCGTCGCCGAGGCTGCCCAGCTGTACGCGGCCGGAGTGCGGAACTTCCGGCTCGGCCAGCAGACCTGCTTCTTCTCGTACCGCAACCGGGACGAGGACGCGATCCGCGCCCTGCTAGGCGGCATCCGGGAACGCTGCCCCGAGCTGGAGGTGCTCCACATCGACAACGCAGACCCACTCGCTGTGGCCGCACCGGTCGGCTTACGCATCGCCAAGCTGGTGGCGGATTACTGCACCGAGGGCAACTGCGCGCCGATGGGCATCGAGAGCTTCGACGCGGCAGTCATCGAGAGGAACACCCTCACCTGCACTCCCGAGATCCTGACGCGCGCCGTCGAGCACGTGAACGAGGCGGGTGCCGCCCGTGGTCCCGGTGGTCTGCCGATGCTCCTGCCGGGACTCAACTTGATCTACGGTCTGCCCGGCGAGACCCACGGCACCCACGTGGCGAACCTCCGGGGCCTGGCCGGAATTCTCGATGCCGGCCTGCTGTGCCACCGCACGAACGTACGCCTGGCGAGGGCTTTCCCCGGCACCCCGCTGGCCGCGCTCGGCGAGCTGACGCCGCTGCCCTCGGCGGAACACTTCCTTTCCTGGAAGGCGGACATCGACTTCACCTGGGACCAGCCGATGAAGGAGCGGGTCTACCCGACCGGTCTGCGCGTGCCCGGTCTCCACTCCTACTTCATCGGTCAGGGCGGCACCTGGTGGCGACGGCTGGGCTCGTACTCCATCCAGATCGTCGAGCGCGACGCGGCGGTGCCGCTCGGTACGACCGGCGCCCTGGTGGTCACCGGGCATGCACCTCGCTTGATCTACGGAGAACGTGTTGCATCCGCTTCCTGACGGGATGCTCACGACGTTGGCGGCCCTGGACGCGGCGGCGGACCACACCGCCCGTGCGGGGCTGCTGCTGCCCTGGGCCAACGTCGCCGTGGAGACCGAATTGGCCCGCCTCGGCCTGCGCCACACGGTCTTCCACCACGCGCGGCTCGTACCCGCGTCCAGGACGACGGCGATCGACGCCTCGTTCTGGCACGGACTGCGTGAGGCATCAGCGCAGGCGTTGGACTCGTTGGCCCATATTCCGCTCGACGCGGTGATGCTGGCGTGCACGTCGGCGGGGTTCACCGACGGTCCGCCGCTGCCGAGCGGCGTGTTCACCGCCTTCGACGCCCTTGTGCAGGCTCTCAACGAGGCAGCCGTGGCCGACGTGGTACTGGTCACGCCCTACCCCGCACCGGTGACCGAAGCGGAAGCCGCGGCGCTCGCCGACGCTGGCGTGGAGGTCCTGGCCCATGCGAGCCTGGGCCTGGCCGACGGCTATCCCGAGGTCACCCCGGAACAGATCCTCGCCCTGGTGGGGCAGCTACCCGAGGACGCAGTCGGATCTGCCGAAGCGGTGGTCTTGTCGTGCACCGGGTGGCACACCCTGCCGGTGATCACTGATCTGGAGCACCGGTTCGGGAAGCCGGTGCTTTCGTCCAACCTCGCCATGGCGCTTCTGGCCACCCGAGCCCGTGCTGGAGTCGGGTCATGACGATCGAACGTGTGAAGGCGACTCCGCTTGAGGTCCGTCGTGTCCACCGGCTGGTCGCCAGCGCCGCCGGCCTGCCGAACGTGCAGGCCGAGGTGGAGGCGAACCACGACGAGAACCGGTGGTGGCCGACGTCGATCAGCGATCCACGGGTACGGATGCTCGCCGCCGGCTGGTCCACCCGAGTCTCCTACCGGATGGTGGAGACATACGCCCGAGTCATCACATCGGCCGATGCCCAAGGCTTCGACGGCCTCGTCGCGGCCACAGACGCCAAACTGGCCTCGCTGGTACGTCCCATCGGTCTGCCGCAGACCCGGATCGACTATCTGCGCTCCCTCGCCGAGCTTCTCCGTGGCTGGGAGAAGGAGGGGACCGACCCGACTGGGGAGTCAGCCGACTGCGATGCCCTGATCCTCGACTTCGCCGCGCGAGTGCGAGGTGCGTCCTACAAAGTCGCCCAGTGCGCACTGCTCACCGCCCGCGGGTATCACTGCGGCATCATCCCGGTGGATTCCGGCATGGTCACCAAGCTGGCACCAGCACTGGGTCTCGCCCTTCCGTCCGGGGCTGTGGCTCACGAGCGTATGCGGCACGTCCTTGAGGCGGCCGTGCACGCCCGCTCAGCCGAGTTCCGCTCGCTGGCCACCGACAACGAGTATCAGGTCACCATCCCCGAGGGGGTGGAGCCGACCTGGTGGGTACACCTCGTCCTGATCTACTTCAAGCGCCTGTACCTCAACGGTCCCGCCCCGCAGCTCTGCCGTCGGCAACCGGTCTGCTCGAAGGTCGTCGACTGTGCACACCGCACCCGCCGTGCTTGACCTCCTGGGGGAGCCTGTGGAACGGCTCGACGTGATCGGCAACATCAGCCGGGACCTGACCCGCTATCCCGACGAGCGTGGTGGACTACGGCTCGGCGGCGCGGCTCTGTTCCTGTCCCTGGCGGCGGTAAAGGTCGGCCGCCGGGCGGCCCCGGTCTGCGTTCTCGGAAACGACCTCGCTCATCTTCCAGAGGCACCGGGTCTGGACACGCTCGACTGGTCGGCACGGATCCAGGTCGACGGCGTGTCCACCACCTTCGACTTGGAGTACGACCTGCAAGGCGAGCTGGTGGGGGTAGGCACGGACTACGGCGTGGCCGAGGGCCTGACCGAGCATGCGCTCAGACACGTGGACCTACACCCGCGAGGCACCTACCACGTCTGCTGCCGCCGCCCGCTTGACGTGGCGGCGGTGCTCGACCGACTCGCGCGAAGCGCGGCCGACTTCAGCGTGGACTTCTTCCTGCCGAGCGCAGAAGCGATGATCCGGGCTGCCGCCCCTTGGCTGCCGAAGGCGACCACCCTGTTCGTCAACGCTGCCGAGTACCGGCTTCTGGAGCAAGTGATCGACTCCGACACGCTCCCCGAGGTCGTCATCACCGATGGCCCCCAGGCTGCAGTAGTTCGCCGCTTCGGGCGTCAGGTCGCCTCCGCCGTTCCGCCGCAGCATCCTCCGCGCGAGGTCTCCGGCGCTGGAGACACATTGGCCGGCACCTTCCTGGCCCATCGCTCGCAGGGTGCGTCAACCGCCCCGGCCCTGGCAGAGGCGACAGCAGCCGCAGCCAGGTACGTCGCAGCCCCGTCCCTTCCGATCCCCGCGCCCCGACGCGGCTGACCTAACCGACTTGGGGGCCTCTCCCGGTGTCCGTCTACATAGCCCACCGGCTCTTTGCCGCACACGACCGTGCTCTCGCCAGCGACCTCGCCGAGCGACTCGCCGCAAAAGTCGGTGCCGATCACGTCTTTCTGCCGTTCTGCGACACCGACGAGGAGAACCTGGTCACCGAGGTCAAGGGGCGCCGCCTGTTCGAGCTGGACCGCGAACGCCTCGGTCGCCTCGACGCCATGGTCGCCATCCTGCACGGCCCGAGCCTTGACGACGGGGTCTGTATGGAGATCGGACACGCCGCTGCTTCGGGCGTTCCGGTCATCGTGCTCACCACCGACTTTCAGACCTACTCGCTGACCGAGGCCGGCGCTCGCCTCGAATTCCCCGACCCCCTCCTCCAAGCCGTGGCTACCCGCATCGTGCGCGTCACCAAGCTCGGACCACCGACTCTGCCGTCGACTCCGGCCCAGTCGCGTTTCCGGGGCTTCCAAGCACGCAACATGGCCCAGACGAACACGGCACTCGGCGTGACCGTCGACGCGCTGCTCGACCTCCCGGATCGTGCTCCCCGCCTTGTGGGCTCGCCTGCGGTTATCGGGGCACCCGTTTACGTCGAGGCGTCGCCGTACACGGCATGGGGCCGAGATCACCTGGCCAAAGTCTGTGTGGACGCCGGCCACACCGTGATGGTGCCCCAGCGCTTCACTGCGCCGGACCCCGTGGCAGGTGCTTTGGGCGACCTGACCGCGGTGTGCTCGGCCCCCCGGCTCCTGGCCGACGTCTCCGGCCCGGAAACGCCGCCGGGAACCGCCCTGCTCATCGGCGCGGCTGTGGCCAGCGGCGTACGCATCGCGGCCTTCCAGCCGCGCCCCACGTTCACGCACGCCCACGGCCGCGAGCCCAACTGGCGCAACCTCATGGTCCAGTACGCCGCCGACGCTCACCTCAACGACGGCGACGCCGTCCTGTCGTGGCTGGCCGCATGAATCTCGACGAGATCGCAGGCGAGTACCAGACCTTGGTCCTGGAAGGCTGCGACGGAGTCGGCAAGAGCACGCTCGGTGAACGCTTATCGACGCACCACGGCTTCGTCGTCGTGCACTCCCCGAAGACTCCCGACCACCTCGACCTGGCCGGCCGCTACAGGAACATCCTCGCCGGGACCGGGCGGATCCTCTTCGACCGGTGCTTCATCAGCGAACTCGTCTACGGCCCACTTCACCGGGGCCGGTCCCGGATCAACTGGAGCCAGGCGATCGACCTCGCCGAGAGCGTCATCGAGCGATCCGGCGTGCTTGTGCACCTGACCGCACCACCAGCCGTCATCCGCCAGCGGCTTCTCTCACGCGACGGCGAGGCGGTCAGCCTGGAGGAGGTCTCCGCGCTGGTGACGGGGTACGAGAGGGTTTTCTCCACCCTCGCTGACTACACCCGCGTGCTCACCCTCGACACCACAACTCTCGAACTCCCTTCGGCACGGTGACGGCCTGCCGAAGCCAGCACGCCGGCACTCTGCTCCCGCTAGGCTTCGGGGGCACCTGCTGTACCGCCGCTGGAGGAGTCTTGGAGATCGGGTCCGCCCAGAAGCTCGCCTGGGAAAACAAGACCCTCAAGGGGTTCAACACCACCGACGTCGCGCTGGAGTTCGGCCTCCTCACCGCAGAGGTCGGCGAAGCCTTCACCGCCTGGCGCAAGGGACTGCCCGACCTCGGAGAGGAACTGGCCGACGTGTTCCTTTACCTGACGGCCCTGGCGGAGATGAACGGCGTGGACCTGGATTCCGAGGTCGCCCGGAAGATCGAGAAGAACACGCGTCGTACGTACCAGCGGAACGAGCACGGGGCGCAAATCCGGACGAGCGACGTGTAGATCTTCCCGCTGATCGGCGGCTCGTGTGAGCGCCAACAACGACGGGCCCCTGACAAGTGTCGGGGGCCCGTCGTCATACAGGTGCACTGCTCGGTTGACGCCTCTAGGCGGCGAGGCCGTGACGCTCGCTTCTGTCGTCGCCCTGATCTCCACCCGTCTGCGGGCGCTCCAGGCCCAGCAACTTCAGCAGGTCAGCCGTAACCACCCGGTATGCGTTGCCGAGACGAAGCACCTTGACCGGGTACTCCCCCTGCTTGGCAAGTCCGTATCCCGTGGATCGTCCGATCATCAGCGCTCGGTTCGAAGTATCAAGGTCGATCACAGCAGGGAGGGCAAGCAGGTCATCGCCCGTCAGCCCTCGCGCCTCACGGGACGAGCCAGATGCCGTCATGATGCCCTCCAAGAAATCTAGCGTGTCATGGTGACGCCATAGATGTATCACGGAGTTGCAGCAGCGCCTTCTGGATGCATAAAGTGTCACCATGACACCTCACCAATGGCCGACAGCGTTCACCGGTCGGATCGCCCAGCGCTTGCGGGACTCACGCAAGGCCGCCGGCCTCACCATGGCCGAAGTCGCCCAGGGCTGTGCCGACCGCGGCTTTCCGGAGTTCACCGAGCACTCAATGAAGAACCTGGAGTCCGGGCGCAAAACGAGCATCACCGTGGCGGAGGTCGTCGTGCTGGCTGCCGTCCTGGGAGTCCCGCCGGTGTCTCTCCTCTTTCCGCTCGGCTCCTCGGCGTCGGTCGAAGTCCTCCCGGGCTGCGAGGTGTCCACCTGGGACGCGGTCGCGTGGTTCACCGGCGAGTCCTCTTTGGACGAGCCCCCCTCCGAAGGTTCCGCACGGGACGTCCTCGACGTTTTCCGTCAGCACGGTGACCTGGTAACTGCCGCGATGTCCTCCTACGCCCTGGCCAGGGAACGGCGACGAACGGCCAGCACCACCCTGGACCGGGCCCGCAGAGCCACCCTCCTGCAGCGCGCCGAGGGCTACGAGGAGCACGCGTTCGAGGACTGCCAGGAACTGCGCACGTTCCGTGGCCGGATGCGCGACCGCGACCTTGCGCCTCCGGCCCTGCCTGACGAGCTGGCCTTCGTCGACCAGCCCGAAACACCAACCCGCTCGGAGGACAGCGAGTGAAGAACGGCAGCCTCATACGACGGTGCCGCTGCACGGACCCGAAGGCCAAGAAGGAGTACGGCGCTTCCTGCCCCAAGCTCAAGTCTTCGCGCCGACACGGCACCTGGACCGCTGTCCAGGAACTCGAACCCAACCAGAACGGCGACCGTAGGCGGTTCCGTCGGGGCGGCTTCGAGACCTCCTCCAAGGCCCAGGAGGAGCTGGACAAGGTCCGTGCCCTCATGGCCATCCCCGAGGAGGACGACGCCTGGGGCAAGACCCAGATCAGCGACCTCCTGGAGAACTGCGTCAAGGACAAGGCCCCGATCCCGGACTACGACGAGACCCGCCGCCGCTTCAAGACAGGGCAGTCTCTGAACTCCAAGGTCACCGTGGCGGAGTGGCTCGACACCTGGCTGGCGGGGCGCAAGCGTCTGCGGCGCGGTGGGGCGGCCCGCTACGAGTGCGATATCCGAATCCACCTGAAGCCGCACCTCGGCCACTTGCGCCTCGACAAGCTCCGCGTGCACCACATCGATTCGATGTTCGACGCGATCAACGAGCGCAACATCGAGGTGCAGGAACAGAACGCCCAGCGGTGTGTGGTGCGCGACGACCTCAAGGCCACGCCGAACAAGGGTGCCGAGAACCGCGCCCGACGCCATTGGCTGCGTGCCCAGCTCGGCGCGATGCCTCCCTTTCGGCGGATCACGGGACTCAACACCCAGCCGCATATCCGGGACACCCTGCGCGCCGCGCTGAACGTCGCCATCGCCCAGCAAGTGATGCCCGCCTTCAACCCGGCGGCGCACGTCGAGTTGCTGCCGGGCGCCAAGCCGAAGGCCCTCGTCTGGAGCGACGAGCGCATCGCGCGCTGGAAAGAGACCGGCGAGAAGCCTTCGCCGGTCATGGTCTGGACCCCCGAGCAGACCGCGACGTTCCTCGACTTCGTCGAGCAGGACCGGCTTTACGTGCTCTGGCGGCTCATCGCCTTCCGGGGCACACGACGTGGCGAAGGCTGTGGCGTCCGCTGGGAAGATCACTCGGCCAAGGCTCGCTCCCTGGCCATCGCTACCCAGCTCGTCCAGGACGGCTGGGAGGTCCGCGAAGGCGCCCCGAAGACCGACAGCGGCATCCGCTTGATCGCCCTCGACGAGGAGACCAACCAGGACCTCCTCACACACAAGGCCCGCCAGCAACGGGAGCGGAAGGCGTGGGGCGAAGGCTGGCAGGACACCGGCCGGATCTTCACCCAGGAGGACGGCTCCCTCCTCCACCCCGGCAAGGTCAGCGACCTCTTCGAACGTCTGGTGGAGGCAGCCGGGCTTCCTCCGATCCGGCTGCACGATCTTCGCCACGTCGCAGCAACACTGATGCTCACCGCCGGGGTCGATGTCAAGGTGGTCTCTGAGACGCTGGGCCACTCGGACACCCGGATCACCCGGGACATCTACCAGTCGGTCCTGGACGATCTCGCTCGCGACGCCGCAGAGAAGGTCGTACAACTCGTACCGCACGCCCGCAGGCCCTTGGCGGCGGTGAAGGAGAAGGAGCCGACGGCCTCTCGCCGACGGCCGAGGATGAAGCCTCCGCGCAAGAGCGACGAGGCCAAAGAAGAACGATCCGCCTGATTAAGGCGCGAAGGAGCCCCGGTCAGCGGGAATCTGACCGGGGCTCCGGCATGTGATGACGTCACGCATCGGAAGTGGCGAACCTAAGCGCTCGCCCAGCGTGACCATCTCCCGCCCCCGGCACCAGTCTCGGCAAGAGCACACGTTCACTCCGGGCCGCCTCATGCGACCACCGAGCCATGGTTCCCCTCGGGGGCGAATGGCCGGCGGCTGAAACTAGACCTCAGAAACGGGCGTAACGGGTGTCGATGCAGTTGGAACACATAGGGATCGACTCGCCGTCGGGGGCGATGTCCAGGACAGTCCCGCAACCACCATCGCAGTCGGTTAGGTTTTTGAAGACTGTGCCGCACGAGAAGCACAAGGGCGTTGCGCCGGGCCGGCCCGCTGCGGTCACCGCTTCAGTCACCAGTGCGCACACTTCGCAGTCCGGGCACTCGGCCACCGGAGGGTCTCCGCCGTCCTGAATGGTGGAGTGGTCGTCCAGCCCAAGGATGATCCACGCGTAATTGGCGGCTGCGGACTCTGGGGCCTCTGTCCATACCTGGTGGCAGAACAGGCAGGCCGGCCCCTCGTCCCTGCCGTCGGCGACCATGGCCCACTGCTCGCAGTCGGGGCACTTCACCGTCACGTCAGCGACCTTGGTCAGCTCGCTCCGGAGGTCATTCATGCGCTGCCTGACCAGTGTCTCAATGCCCTTGAGCTTCAACCGCAACGAGTCCATGTTCCGCTCGACACCCGCAGCTTCGGCGGGACCGAGCCCGGGGATGAGGTGCTTGTGGATGAACGTGATCAGGAAGTCGAGCACCCGCGCCGCACGAGATTCGATGGCATGCGCGTTGTGCTTCAGCCCATAGTGCTGAAGAGCATTGCGGTGGTCCGAGAGCTCTTTGATCCGTTTCCGGTCTTCCCCTTTCAGCGGGAGGCCGCCGATGTTGCAGAGCCGGTCGAACGCCTCCAAGGTGCCGCAACTCTTGAAATCGCCCTTCTGCCATGCCTCGTGAGTCGCCTGGAGGGGGTCGACGAAGATGAGGCTGAAGTGCTCGCGTGCGAGACGGGCCTTGAGCAGCACCTCAGTAGCCGCCTGCAGGTGAAGCACTGTGTACTTGAGGTCTCGGGCGCTCGGAGGCGTCGCACCTTCCGTCAGGCTTTTGAAGACACTAACCAGGTAGTCCATGCCGTTGGACACGGGGGTGTAAAACACATCCGGCCGCGGGGACGGACGCTTCGCCTTCTCCACGCCTTGGTCAGGCACTGTCGCCGGCGTCGGGATCTGCTCTGCGTCGCCCTCGGGCTCGTCGGGGCCCTGCGGTGCAGTCTGATTGGTCATCTGTCCCCTCCAGCAGATACCGGTGTTCTTGCGCGAACACCAGGCAGACCTCTGTACCGATGTTCCCTAACGCCGTGAGACGAGGCCACGTCTTGTAGGGACGGAACAACGACCAGACCGCCGTACGCCCGCCCCATCATCGTCCTCGGCCCCCGCTGCTGCACGCCATTTACACGTTTGGCCACCGGTCGGCCACCGGCGGCGGTCACGAGGCCCGGAACGGAGCCGCGTGCGGGCGCGGACTCGTCGGGAGAATCATAAAGGCCCAGGTCAGACAGCATCTGCCCTGGGCCTCCTCGGAGCCCCCTGTCGGATTCGAACCGACGACCTACGCATTACAAGTGCGTTGCTCTGGCCAGCTGAGCTAAGGAGGCGCGTCCGAGAAGTGTAACCGGACCCGATCACCGGTCCGCCGGAAATTTCGTGCGTACGGGAGTGCTGACAGATCGCGGAACGGCGGGTAGCGTCACGGGAAGTTCACCCACGTGGACTAGACCCATCTTCCGCCCCGGCGGGAGACCCATTCCTTTACTCGGATCGTCCGGCACGTTCCTGCCGGTGAGGGGACCACATCGCCATGGCTACTGTCTCGTTCGACAAGGCAACCCGCGTCTACCCGGGCTCCACGAAGCCCGCCGTCGACCAGTTGGAGATCGAGATCGAGGATGGCGAGTTCCTCGTCCTCGTCGGTCCCTCCGGTTGTGGCAAGTCGACCTCCCTGCGCATGCTCGCGGGTCTTGAGGACGTCAACGGCGGCGCCATCCGTATCGGTGAGCGTGACGTCACGCACCTGCCGCCGAAGGACCGGGACATCGCGATGGTGTTCCAGAACTACGCGCTCTACCCGCACATGTCCGTCGCCGACAACATGGGCTTCGCGCTCAAGATCGCCGGCGTGAACAAGGCGGACATCCGCAAGAAGGTCGAAGAGGCCGCGAAGATCCTCGACCTCACCGACTACCTGGACCGCAAGCCGAAGGCGCTCTCCGGTGGTCAGCGGCAGCGTGTCGCGATGGGGCGGGCCATCGTGCGGGAGCCGCAGGTGTTCCTCATGGACGAGCCGCTGTCGAACCTCGACGCCAAGCTCCGTGTCTCCACCCGTACGCAGATCGCCTCGCTCCAGCGCCGCCTCGGCATCACCACGGTGTACGTGACCCACGACCAGGTCGAGGCCATGACCATGGGCGACCGGGTCGCGGTCCTCAAGGACGGGCTGCTCCAGCAGGTCGACTCGCCGCGCAACATGTACGACCGGCCCAACAACCTCTTCGTCGCAGGCTTCATCGGCTCCCCCGCCATGAACCTGGTCGAGGTGCCGATCACCGACGGCGGTGTGAAGTTCGGCAACAGCGTCGTGCCGGTCTCCCGCGAGGCGCTCTCCGCCGCGTCGGAGAAGGGCGACAAGACCGTCACGGTCGGTGTCCGCCCCGAGCACTTCGACATCGTCGAGGAGGGCGGCACCGCGGGCGCGCTCTCCAAGGACGCCCCGGCCGGTCTCGCCGTGACCGTCAACGTCGTCGAGGAGCTGGGCGCCGACGGTTACGTGTACGGCACCGCCGACCTCGGCGGCGAGGCCAAGGAGGTCGTCGTCCGCGTCAACGGCCGTGCCGTGCCGGACAAGGGCGCCAAGCTGCACGTCGTGCCGCGCGCGGGCGAGACGCACGTCTTCTCGACCTCCACCGGCGAGCGCCTCACCGACTGATCCCGTCGAACGGTCGATCCGGCCACAGAGGCCTGGAGTTCGGCGCGCCCGCGCCGGGCTCCGGCCCGATTTCCTCCGCACGGCCCCGTACTCCGGTACGGGGCCGTCGGCGTATCCTGCCGTCCGACGACAAATACCTCTGCATACCGGGCATTTCAGATCGGCCGCGTCAACCCTCAATTCGAAAAAACCGATCGAACCGTCCCTCAAGCGAGTGACTAAATGTCGCCAAATCATCACTGACCGCTACGCTCGCCTGCGTGACCCACACTGCCCGCCGTATCGGCCGAACTCTCGCATTCGTACTGCCCGTCGTCCTGGTGCTCTCCGGGACCCTCGCGGTCGCCCGTGTTCCGTGGGCGACCAGCACCACCGACTCGCAGGTCCTGACGGCCTCCTCGGACACCGCCTCGGTACAGGCCAAGTCCCGTGCCCCCCAGGACATTCTCCGTGACCAGCTGCTCACGGAGCTACAGGAGAAGGATCCGGGGATCGCCCTGACGCACCTCCAGCGGCAGGTCGAGGAGCGTCCGTCGCTCGCGCGGCACTGCGTCTCCATCGCCCGCGCGCTCGGACGCGCCGCGGTCGCCGCCTACGGCCCGACCCGCGCGCAGTCGTTCTCCCGCCCCGTGTGCGACACGTCCTTCGCGTACGGCGTCTCCGAGCAGGCCACGGGGAGCTGATCCCGCGCACCGGCCGCCCGCACACCGGCCGGCCGGCCCGCCTATCGTTCACGGCATGCATACGTATCCGACGCAGGCCGTGGTACTCGCGGGCGGCCAGGGGTCGCGGCTGCGGCCGTACACCGACGACCGCCCCAAGCCGATGGTCGAGATCCCCGGGACGGGGACCCCGATCATCGGCCATCAGCTTGCCTGGCTCGCCGCCGAGGGCGTGACCGATGCCGTCGTCTCGTGCGGCCATCTCGCCGAGGTGCTCCAGAAGTGGCTGGACTCGGCCGATCTCCCCCTGCGGGTCACCACCGTGGTGGAGGAGGAGCCCCTGGGGCGCGGCGGCGGCCTCAAGCACGCCGCGGCCGGGCTGCCGGACCCCGGGCGGCCCTGGTATGCCACCAACGGCGACATCTGGACGCGCTTCTCGCTGCGCGAGATGGCCGCCTTCCACTTCGAGCGCGATGCGACCGCCACCCTCGCGCTCGCCCGGCCGCGGATCCCCTGGGGGGCCGTCGAGACCGACGAGTTCGGCCATGTCCTCGACTTCATCGAGTCCCCGCCGTCGCCGTATCTCATCAACGCGGGTGTGTACGTGTTCTCCGAGGACTTCCACGAGCTGCTGCCGGACCGCGGCGACCACGAGCGGACCACGTTCCCCCGGCTGGCCCGGGAGCGCCGTCTCGCGGGCTTCCCGCTGCCCCACGGGGCGTACTGGCGCGCCATCGACACCGCGAAGGACCTCACGGAGGCGGCGAAGGAGCTGTCCGGCGGCGCGCGCTGAGAGACGCGCCCCCGCGGAAGCGAGCGGGCAGGCAGGAGGGGCATGCGTGAGGGGGCGGTCACCCGGTCCGGGTGGCCGCCCCCTCGTGGAGCCGTCGGCTCGTCGGGGCCGTCAGCCGAGGAGTCCCCCGATGGGGTTACGGTTTCCGCCGCCGCTCCCGCCTCCGGAGGAGCCGCCGGTGGCCGGCGCGCCCCCGTCGCCGCCGCCCCCGCCGCTCCCGTCGCCCGAACCGCCCGTGGAGGACGGTCCCTGGCTGCTGGACGGCGGCGGGGCCTGCTCGGCCGTACCGGGCGGCTCCTGGACCGTGCCCTGGGTCTGGCTGGGCTGCTGCTGTTGCCGCTGCGTCTGCCCGGTGCCCGTCCCCGTACCCGCCGTACCGGCCCCGGTGGTCGCGCCGCCGCTCTCCGGCGTCGTACCGCCGCCCGGCTCCGACTGCCGCGCCGACGGGCTCCCGGAGCTGGTCGCCGAGGGCTCCGACGACGTGCCGCTGGTGGCGCCCGCGCTGCTCGGCGAGCCGGACGCGCCTGCTGTGGCGCCGCGCTGGTTCCGCGGCAGCGGTACGCCCGGGAGCTGGTTGACCGGGTCGACGCCCTGACCCGGTACCCGCACCAGGTCCGAGGAGCGCACGGCCCCGCCCAGCATCGAGCCGATCAGCAAGGTCAGCCCGATGACGACGCTCGCCACGATCGCGCTCCTGCGCAGCACGCGCCGCCGCAGGTCCCAGAGCTCGGAGCGCGGTCCGAGCGTGCGCCACGCCTCGCTCGCGAGCCGCCCGTCGACGGAGTAGACCGGCGCGCCCGCGATGATCAGCGGGGACCAGGCGGCCAGATAGATGATGTCGGGCGCGTCGTACGCCGGTACGGTCCGCCAGCTCACCGTCAGCAGCAGCGCGGCCGACAGCAGCGTCCCGACGGAGGCGGCGAGCCGCTGCCACAGGCCGAGCACGGTCAGGACGCCGACCACGATCTGGAGGAAGGCGACGCTGAGGCCCGCGCCGACCGGGTGCGAGAGCGCGAAGTCCCGCAGCGGCTCCGCCAGCGCCCACGGGTGCAGCGAGCTGAGCCACTTGACCATGGAGCCGCGTTCGCCGCCGTCGAAGTAGACGGGGTCGCAGAGCTTGCCCATGCCCGCGTAGATCGAGATGAAGCCGAGGAAGACGCGGAGCGGGAGCAGCACCACGCCGAGGTTCATCCGGCGGCCGGGGTAGTAGGCGTGCCGGACGGAGTCGGCGCCGCTCCGCTGGGTGCGCGGGCGCTCGTCGGTGTCGTACCCGAGATCGGTGTCGTACCCGAGGTCGGCGTCGTCGGCGTAGGCGTCGTCGACGGCGGTCCCGGGAGCGTAGGCCCCGCCCCGGCCGGCGCCCGGTCCCGGGCCGGTGTTCTGCTCGGGCAGGTCGTACGCGCCGACCGCCTGGCGCATGGGCGGCAGCAGTGGCGTGGCCTCCGTACGGGGGCCGCCGACGACCGGGGTCGGCACGGTCGTCTCGGTGTCGGCGCCCGGCCTGAGCCGGGGGATGACCTGCGTGGCGCCGGCTTCGTACCGCTTCCCGGCGGGGCGGTAGGCGCCCCCCGCCGGTGGAGCCGGTGCCGGGGGCGAGTTCCGTACGGCCTGGAGCAGCCCGCTCGCGCCGGGGTCGCCCGGCGCGGACTTCCCGCTCCAGACGACGGGGGCCCGCCTCCGTGGCGACCGGCCCGGCGCGGCGGGCGCCGCACCGGTCAGGGTGGGGATGCGCAGGGGGCTGGGGCGCTGAGGCGTTGCGAGCTTCACCCGGAAGCTGGCGTGGTTCACGATGACCTGCGCGGGATCGCAGTCCACCTTGAGCATGCTCAGCGGGGGCTGATCGTCGAACCCGGGCCGGGGCGTTCTGGTGTCCACACTCATCTAACCGAGTGACTTGTGTTTAGGACACTGCCTTGACGCGCGCGATATGTCCGAGACCCGTCAAGATCATCAAGCGGGGCCGTTCGGGGGACGGCACGAGGCTCCCGTACCGCCCCGCGCCCGCCTCGTCGGACCCGTCCCAGGCCGGTCCGGACGCCCCTCGGCCCCCTCCGGCTCCGTCCCGCTCCGGCGGTCGTCTCAGACCCGGCGCCGCGACGCCTCGTACAGCACCACACCCGCGGCGACGCCCGCGTTCAGCGACTCCGCGCCGCCCGGCATCGGGATCCGTACGCGGAAGTCGCACGTCTCGCCCACCAGCCGGGACAGGCCCTTGCCCTCGCTGCCGACCACGATCACGACCGGGCCGCCGAGCGCCTCCAGGTCGCCGACCTCCGCCTCGCCGTCCGCCGCGAGACCGACGACCGTGATGCCGGCCTTCTGGTACGCCTCCAGCGTCCGGGTGAGGTTGGTGCAGCGGGCGACCGGCGTGCGCGCCGCCGTGCCCGCCGAGGACTTCCAGGCACCGGCCGTCATCCCGGCGGCGCGGCGCTCCGGCACGACGACGCCGTGGCCGCCGAAGGCGGAGACGGAGCGGACGACGGCGCCCAGGTTGCGCGGGTCCGTCACCCCGTCGAGCGCGACGATCAGCGGGTCCTCGCCGTCGTCGAAGGCCGCGGCGGCGAGGTCGTCCGGGTGCGCGTACTCGTACGGCGGGACCTGGAGGACGAGCCCCTGGTGGTTGAGGCCGTTCGTCATCCGGTCCAGCTCCGGCTTGGGCGCCTCCATGAGGTGGATGCCGCCGCGGTCCGCCGCGAGCTGGAGCGCCTCGCGGACGCGCTCGTCGTTGTCGATGAACTGCTGCACGTAGAGCATCGAGGCGGGCACGCCGTCGCGCAGCGCCTCGAAGACCGGGTTACGGCCGACGACCATCTCGCTGGTGCCCTTGCCGCCGCGCCGGGCGACCTGGCGGCGGGCCGTCTGCTTGGCCTTGGCGTTGGCGGCGCGGTTCTGGACGTGCCCCTTGCGGGCGGACGCGGGCGGCGTCGGGCCCTTCCCCTCCAGGCCGCGGCGTCGCTTGCCACCGCTGCCGACCTGCGCGCCCTTCTTGTTGGACGTACGGCGGTTCCTGCGCTGGCTGTTCCCGGCCATGACCTACCTGTTTCATTGCTTTCGTTACGCGGCTACGCGGCGCTTCAGCTGCGCGGCGTTCATACGTTTTATGTCAGGGTACGTAAGTGTGCCGCCCGGACCACCGGGCGGCACACTTCAGCAGGTCAGCGCGGTCCCAGAGTCCACCGCGGACCCGAGGGCCCGTCCTCGATGACCAGCCCGGTCTGCTGGAGCTGGTCCCGGATCCCGTCCGCCGTGCCCCAGTCCTTGCGGCCCCGCGCCGCCTCGCGCTGCTCCAGCACCAGGCGTACGAGCGTGTCCACGACGCCGTGCAGATCTTCGCCGCGGTCGGCCTCGCCGGCCCAGTGCGGGTCGAGCGGGTCCAGTCCGAGGACGCCGAGCATGGCCCGTACCTCCGCGAGCCGGGCGACGGCTGCTTCCTTGTCGTCGGCGGCGAGCGCGGAGTTGCCCTGGCGAACGGTGGTGTGGACGATCGCGAGGGCCTGCGGAACGCCCAGGTCGTCGTCCATGGCCTCGGCGAAGGCGGGCGGCACCTCGGCGGCCGGCTCCACCACTCCCCCGGCCTTCTCCACGACCCGCTGGACGAAGCCCTCGATCCGCGCGAAGGCGGACTCGGCCTCGCGCAGGGCCTCCTCGCTGTACTCGATCATCGAGCGGTAGTGCGGGGTGCCGAGGTAGTAGCGCAGCACGATGGGGCGCCAGTGCTTGACCATCTCGGAGACGAGCACCGAGTTCCCGAGCGACTTGGACATCTTCTCGCCGCTCATGGTGACCCACGCGTTGTGCACCCAGTACTTCGCGAACTCGTCGCCGTACCCCTTGGCCTGCGCGATCTCGTTCTCGTGGTGCGGGAAGATCAGGTCGAGACCGCCGCCGTGGATGTCGAAGGCCGGGCCCAGGTACTTGTGGGCCATCGCCGAGCACTCCAGGTGCCAGCCGGGCCGGCCGCGGCCCCAGGGCGTCTCCCAGGACGGCTCGCCGGGCTTGGCGGCCTTCCACATCGCGAAGTCGCGCTGGTCGCGCTTGCCGGTCTCGCCGTCGCCGGAGGGCTGGCGCAGATCGTCCAGGTCCTGGTTGGACAGCTCCAGATAGCCGGGGAAGGAGCGGACGTCGAAGTAGACGTTGCCGTCGGCCTCGTACGCGTGACCGCGCTCGATCAGACCGCGCATCATCTCGATCATCTCGGTGATGTGGCCGGTGGCACGCGGCTCGTACGTGGGCGGCAGGCAGCCGAGCACGTCGTAACCGGAGTTGAAGGCGCGCTCGTTCTCGTAGCCGATGGACCACCAGGGGCGGCCCTGGTCGGCCGACTTGGCGATGATCTTGTCGTCGATGTCCGTGACGTTGCGGATGAACGTCACGTCGAAGCCGCGGTGCTCGAACCAGCGGCGCATGATGTCGAAGTTCAGTCCCGACCGGATGTGCCCGATGTGCGGGGCGGCCTGCACGGTGGCGCCACACAGGTAGATCGAGACACAGCCCGGGACGAGCGGGGTGAAATCACGGATCTGCCGGGCACCGGTGTCGTACAGCCGAATAGTCACCCCACAAGGGTAGTGCGCCCGGGGCAGTGCCCCGCGACCCTTTGGGCCGACGGGACACCGAAGCGTGACATTGATGACCCGTCGGCTCCATGTCACGACGTCCGGGAACGTCCGGGAATGTCCGGGAGGGACCTCCGCGGGCGTCCGGCGGGAACCCTCCGCGGCGGGCTCAGACCCTGCCGACGACCTTGCGGGGCGTGATACGGACGACGACGCGCTCGGCGTCGTTCGCGGAGTCCGGGTTGAAGTCGGCGTACGGCTTGCCCGTGTACTTCAGGGACAGCTCGTTGATCAGCTCCTGGCCGCCCTCGGTGGTGAGGGTCGCCGCGCCGCGGATCTCCGCGTAGGTGTACGGGGCGTCGGCGGGCTGGACGACGACGGTCACCCGCGGGTCCCGGCGCAGGTTCCTCTCCTTCTGGCGGTCGACCGTCGTGGAGATCAGTACGTCGTCCCCGTCGCGCTTCACCCATACAGGTGAAACCTGTGGGCTGCCGTCCGGCTGGATGGTGGCGATGTTGACGAATACCGGGGTGTCGAGAAGCTGCTTGAGGTTTTCGGAGAGTTCAGCGGTCATGACTGCCTTCCTGCTGCCTGCTGCTGCCATTCGGTTGACGCATGCCGGACGATCATCGCCCAACCCGGCCACCCGCGCCGGTATTTCGCTCCGTTCGGGTCCTCGGCCCGCCGGGCCGGCCGCGCCCTCCGTCCACGCCCTCGTTGCGCCGGACCGTCCGCGTCCCCCGTCCACGTCCTCGGTCCGCCGGGCCGGCCGCGTCCCCGTCCGTGCCCTCAGTCCGCCGGGCCCGTACGGACCACCAGCGCCGTGGCGATCGCGGCCAGTCCCTCGCCGCGCCCGGTGAAGCCGAGGCCGTCGGAGGTCGCCGCCGAGACCGCGACCGGCGCGCCGACCGCCTCGGAGAGCACCCGCTGCGCCTCGTCCCGGCGCTTGCCGATCTTCGGCCGGGTGCCGACGACCTGAACGGCGACGTTGCCGACCGTGAAGCCCTCGGCGCGGACGATCCTGGCCGCCTCCTTGAGGAGGGTGACACCGGGGGCTCCGGACCACTCGGGGCGGCCCGTGCCGAAGTGCGCGCCGAGGTCGCCCAGGCCCGCGGCGGAGAAGAGGGCGTTGCAGGCGGCGTGCGCGACCACGTCCGCGTCGGAGTGGCCGGCCAGGCCGGGGCCCTCGCCCTCCCACAGCAGCCCCGCGCACCACAGCTCGCGGCCCTCCTCGAAGGCGTGGATGTCGGTGCCGATCCCCACCTGCGGCAGCGGCGGCACGGGCGCGGCGGGCCGCGTGGGGGGCAGGGGGGCAGCCGCTTCGTCGGGGCGCTCGGAAGCCTCGGGGCGCTCAGAAGCCATCGGTGAGCCTCCTCCGGGCGAGAACCGCCTCGGCCAGCACCAGATCCAGCGGCCTGGTCACCTTGAACGCCTCCTCGTGTCCTGGCACGACCACCACGGGCGCGCCGAGCCGCTCGACCATACCGGCGCAGTCCGTCGCCCCCTCGCCCACCTGCGCCACCGTCCGGTGCGCGCGCTCCAGCGTGGCGCGGTCGAAGCCCTGCGGGGTCTGTACGGCGCGCAGCAGGGCCCGCTCGGGCGTGGCGACGACCGGTTCCGGCTCGCCCTTCTCCCGCGGCTCGACCTGCTTGACGGTGTCGGTGAGGGGCAGCGCGGGGACGACGGCGGGTGCCCCGTCCCGTACGGCCTCGACCACGGTGTCCACGGTCTCGACCGGGACCAGCGGGCGGGCCGCGTCGTGAACGAGCACGCTGGTGATGGCGTCGGGCAGGGCGTCGATGCCGAGCCGTACGGACTCCTGGCGGGTCTCGCCGCCGGGTACGACGAGGTAGTCGGTGCGCTCGGGCAGGGCGTGCGCGTCGAGCAGGTGCTTCACCTCGGGCGCGCCGTCCGGCGGTGCCACCACGACGACGAGCGAGACGGCGCGCGAGGCGGCCATCGCGCGGACGGCGTGGATCAGCATCGGTGTGCCGCCCAGCGCGCGCAGCGCCTTGGGGGCGCCGGGGCCGAGCCGTACGCCCCGGCCCGCGGCGGGGATCACCGCGGCGGTGCGGTGGGGGCGGGGTTCCTCGGACATCGCGAGGGGTTCCTCAGACATCGCTATGCACTCCGGCGGGTTTCGTTCCGGCTCTTCGTTCCGGTGTGTGACCGGCGTTTGATCGGTGTTTGATCGGGTCTTTGTTCCGGCAGGTTTGTTTCCGCGGCCGACATGGGTAGGGGCTCAGCGAGCCGGGCGCGACGCCTTGACCGGACCCTTCCGTGACCGATGGTCGAGACGGTCGCCGCCCCGGCCGCCCGGGGGCTTCGGCGTCGGATATTTCGGTCGGACATTGCGCACGCACGACGCGCCGCGCAGGACGCGCGATGCGACATCCACGGGCACGCGGAGACACGAACATGCCGCAGTGCCCGACGACTCAGCTTTCCCCCAAAGCCGGCCAACGGGCACCACGGCATTCACTGCTTCACTTCACATCGCGCGTGCTGCGTACGTACTGCTGCGTACGTACCGGGTGCGTGCTGCCTGCGTCGCGTTCAGTTCAGGACTTATCCGGTTCAGGACGCGAGGACCTCGTCGAGCAGAGCCTCGGCCTTGTCTTCGTTCGTGTTCTCCGCGAGAGCCAGCTCGCTGACAAGGATCTGCCGCGCCTTGGCGAGCATGCGCTTCTCACCTGCGGAGAGTCCGCGCTCGCGCTCCCTGCGCCACAGGTCGCGGACCACTTCGGCGACCTTGATGACGTCGCCGGAGGCGAGCTTCTCGAGATTTGCCTTGTAGCGACGGGACCAGTTCGTCGGCTCTTCCGCGTACGGCGCCCTGAGCACCTCGAAGACCCGGTCCAGCCCGTCCTGACCAACCACATCGCGCACGCCGACGAACTCCGCATTGTCCGCCGGTACACGCACCGTCAAGTCGCCCTGGGCGACCTTGAGCACCAAGTAGGTCTTGTCCACGCCTTTGATCTGGCGAGTTTCGATGGCCTCGATCAGCGCGGCCCCGTGATGGGGATAGACCACGGTGTCGCCAACCTTGAACGTCATGTGACAGGTACCCCTTCCGTGGCTATCCAGGGTAACACGAGAATGGCATCTTCTGAATGGCGTTTTCGCAGGTCAGGGCGCATCTCGGGGCTTGACAACAGCGCCAGGAACGTGCTGCGGGCGACTTCCGGAAGGGGGTATTCGCAGGTCGGAGCCGCTGCGCGGGGGCGCCGAAACGCCCACGTTACGCACCACGCGACCCCCTCAGAAGAGGACTAACGTCCCGTTTTGCCGGTTTCCGGCGGCGGAACTTCCCGTCCCGCGTTCGGACGTCGGTCACTCGTACGAACGGAAGTACGGCGCAGGCGCGGCGGAAGTACGACGGAAGTGTGAGGGAATCCGAATTCGATCACCATCGCACGCGCGACGGTATTCGTAAGGAATGCGGGACGGTCCGGAGAATTGATCACCGGATTTATGTGAACGGCGCGCGAAACGACGTGCCGTTCCTCGCCACTAATCGATCATCGGCGGTGGCGGCGGGACGACCGGGAGCGAGCGGGAAACGCACCGGTGGCGCCGGGGGGGCGGGTCGGGTGCGGGGCGTCGGAGGAGGCTCGGTAACCTGAGGGCGCCGACGCACCTTTGGCCCGCCCGGAGGTTCTCGGCCCGCTCCACGCACCACCGCGGTACGCGGAAGCGCACCGCACGCCCCAGCCTCCGTCCGTCCGTACGTCCTAGGAGTTGCCGCCGCCGTGAGCCGCAGCCTTCGACGCGGCGTCCTCGCCGCTACTGCCCTCGTGTTCCCGCTTGCCTCGCTCTCCGCGTGCGGCGCCGGCAACAACGCGCAGACGCTCGGCGTCAAGCCGGACAATGCCGCCACGACCGTGGAGAAGATCAGCCTCCAGAACATCACGGTGCTCACCCAGCCCGACGCCGGCGCCGAGGGTCCCGCGGTCGTCACCGGCACCGTCTTCAACAACGACACGAGCGCGCAGACCCTCGACTCGGTGAAGCTCCCCGGCACCAGCGCCACGGTGAAGCTCGCGCCCGCCAAGGGCTCGGGGCCGATCACCGTCCCGGCGCTCGGCTCGGTCCAGCTCGGCGGCTCGGGCAACGCCTCGGCGGTGGTCGAGAACGGCCGCGAGGCCGCGAAGAACGGCGACGCCCAGCAGGTCGTGTTCTCGTTCAGCAAGACGGGCGAGGTGGGGCTGCGCGCCTTCGTCTTCCCGTCGGAGAGCTTCTTCACGGGCGTCGGCCCCAGCACGCTGCCGTCGCCGTCGGGCTCGACGTCCCCGGGGGCCGGTGCGCCGGGCGAGGATGCGGCGGGGTCCCCGTCGGGCTCCCCGTCCAGCTCCGCCTCCGCCTCGGCGGAGACCGGCACGGAAGCGGGCACCGGCACGGAAGCCGACGCGGGCGCGGCCCACTAGGGCAGGCGTGACGGCACGGCCGATACGGCGTTGGCGCCGACCCGGGGTTCCGGGT